>JBEICT010000063.1:0-14461 GCA_040383865.1 Flavobacteriales bacterium
GTACTGCGCCCCGGGCCGGCACATCGGCTTCCATTACGGTGTGCAGCACCGATGCAAGCTTTGCGCTGTTCGGGGTGTTGGGAGGCACGCCTGATAATGGTGGTACATGGGCCGCACCCGGAGGTGTGGTCCATCCCGGCACTTTTGTTCCGGGTATCAGTGCTCCCGGCGTGTACACGTACACGGTAACAGGTCAGTCGCCTTGTGTGCCTGCAACAGCCACGGTCACTGTGGCGGTGAACACGGCGCCCAACGCGGGTACGAACGCCAACGTGGTACGCTGTTCCATTGATGCGCCTTTCGGTCTTTTTGGACAGTTGGGGGGCACCCCGAACGCAGGCGGCACATGGACCGGTCCGAACGGACCTCATGGTGCGACCTATACCCCCGGGGTGGATACGCCCGGCGCGTACACCTACACGGTGGTTGGCCTGAGCCCTTGTCCGAATGCAACGGCCGTCGTGAACGTTTCGGTGGTCACCGCCCCCCAATGCGGGGACCAATGGTTCGATCACGGTGTGCAGCAATAACGCACCGTTCTCTTTGTTCGGGGTTCTGGGTGGAACGCCCGATGCCACCGGTACATGGACCGGACCTGGAGGTCCCAGCACGGGCACCTTTACGCCGGGCACTTCGACCGCCGGGGTCTATACCTACACCGTGGCCGGAACGGCTCCCTGTACGAACGCTACTGCAACCGTCACGGTGAGCGTGGTGCAAGCGCCGGTCGCGGGTATCAATGGGAGCCTGACCATTTGCAGCGATCAGGGTGCCGTTGACCTGTTCACGTATCTCGGTGGTTCTCCTCAGATCGGTGGCACATGGACACGTCCCAACGGCCAGCCACATTCCGGCACCTATCTGCCGGGTAGTGAAGTAGGTGGGGTGTACACGTACACGGTCGCCGGAACGACGCCTTGTGTCAATGCCAGTGCATCCGTCCAAGTGAACCGGGTGATCGCACCCAATGCCGGAGTTAACGGCACGATCACGGTGTGCAGCACCAATGCGCCCTTTTCGTTGATCTCCGTCCTTGGTGGTTCGCCGAGCGGTTCAGGGTCATGGCTGGCACCTGGCAACGTTCCTGTAAGCGGAACATTCACGCCGGGCACGAGTGTTCCAGGGGCATACACCTACGTGGTGCCGGGTACGGCCCCTTGTGTCAATGACAGCGCCGTTGTGACCGTGTTCGTGAACCAGGCACCGCAGGGAGGACAGAACGCATCCGTGCTGGTCTGCAGCAGTGATCCCGAGTTCGATCTTATCAATGTGCTGGGAGGTTCGCCTGATCCAGGGGGCAGCTGGACCCGGCCCAATGGTACTTCGCACTCTGGTACGTTCACCCCGGGCCTGTCGGCACCGGGTGGCTACACGTATACGGTCACCGGTGTTACGCCCTGTCTGGCGGCCACTGCTGTTGTTACGGTGAGCGTGAATACTCAACCGTCGGCCGGCACCAGTGCCTCGTTCACCCGTTGCTCCACCGATGGTCCCGTGGACCTCTTCAGCCAACTGGGAGGTTCGCCCGACAATGGGGGTGTTTGGACGGGACCCTCGGGTCCGAGTTCCGGTGTGTTCATCCCGGGAACATCCATCCCGGGAGCATACACCTATGCCGTACCCGGCACGGCCACCTGTTCCAACGCATCGGCCACGGTAACCGCCACGGTGAACCAGGCCCCCAACGCCGGGATAGGCAGTACGATCACCGTATGCCAGGGCACAACCTCCGTGGACCTGTTCATCGGGCTCACGGGCAATCCGGACCTGACGGGGACCTGGAACGATGATGACAACACGGGGCAATTGAGCGGGAACCTCTTCAGTCCGCTCGGGCTTCCTGCAGGCGCCTATGACTTCACCTACACGGTGCCCGGCATCGGTCAATGTGGAGATGATCAGGCGGTGGTTCGTGTAACGATCGCTCCACTGCTGGATGCTGGAAGTAACGGCACGTTGCCGGCCTGTGGAAGCAACAGCGCGGTCAACCTTTTCAATGGATTGGGCGGATCACCGCAGCCGGGTGGGGTGTGGATCGATCTCGGTGGTACCGGTGCCGTATCCGGCCAGTTCTTCAACGCTTCGTTGGTGGCCCCGGGAAGCTATGTGTTCCGCTATCGCCTTGCGGGTATCGTGGGCTGCGATTCGGATTCGGCCCAGGTGACGGTGAACGTGCAACTGGCGCCGAACGCGGGAACCAACGGTAGTGCCATCACCTGCAGCGATGCGTCCATCCAGCTTTTCCCCTTCCTGGGTGGCAACCCGGCTACCGGGGGACAATGGCGGCGCAACAGCCCGACCGGTCCACCGTTCTCCGGCACCTACAATCCGGCCATCAATGATCCGGGTGTATTCTACTATATCGTGAACGCGGCACCCCCGTGTACGGCGGTGTTCTCGACGGTAACCGTCGCTGAGGTCCAGGCACCGAATGCAGGAACTCCCGCCTCGACCGTGGTGTGCTCCAATGGAGCACCGTTCAACATGACGGCCCTGCTCGGTGGCAACCCCGACCCGGGCGGCTCGTGGAGCTTTGGTGGCCAGAACCACAGCGCCACTTTCGTTCCGGGGCTTGATGTGCAGGGCATCTACGAGTACCGTGTCACCGGGCAGCCACCCTGCGGCATTGCGGTGGCCTCGCTCACCGTGACCGTGGTGCCCGCAGCCTCCGCTGGCTGCAATTCCAGCATCACCGTGTGTAGTGGCGATCTTCCCTTCCTGCTGGTGAATGCGCTGGGATGCACCCCACAGGTGGTGGGTGGTACGTGGATCGGTCCTTCCGGTCCGGGCAATGGCACCTTTTCGCCTGCAACGAGCGAGCCAGGCGAGTACCGTTACATCGTTCAGGGCACCACCCCGTGCGGCAACGACACGGCCTCCGTATTCGTGTTCGTGGACCCCTCTCCGAATGCCGGTACTTCGGGGACACTGACCCTGTGCGCGGGTGGTCCCACGGTGAACCTTATCACGGCACTGGGTGGCAACCCCGACCCCTCAGGTACATGGACGGGCCCTGCACCTTCCACTGCGACCTTTAGTGGACTGTTCCAGCCAGGAATAAGCACACCCGGGCTGTACACGTATACAGTGACCAACTCTTGCGGGTCGGTCAGCAGTACGGTGACGGTGAGCGTGAGTTCACAAGCGAACCCGGGATGCAGTAATGCCATCGTACGTTGCTCATCGGACCTTCCCTTCTCCATGGTGTCCCAGTTAGGTTGCAGCCCAGCGCTGAACGGCACTTGGCGTGGACCGCTCCCTGCCACCACCATCATGGATGGGATCTTTTCCCCGGGCACAACGGCCCCGGGTACTTACCGTTACACCGTGTCCGGTGTTGGTGCGTGCCCTGAGGCGAGCGCTACGCTGACCGTTACTGTCAACCCAGCTCCACGCGCCGGCAACGATGCGAGCATCACCTTGTGCAATACCGGTGGTGCGGTGAACCTGTTTCCGTTGTTGGGTCCCAATGCCCAGCCCGGCGGTACCTGGCGGCGCCAGTCCGACAACAGTGTGCATTCCGGTATCATCCTCCCCTCTGTCGATCAATCCGATGTGTACATCTATACGGTGTCGGGCCTGCCACCGTGCATTAATGATGAAGCGCTTGTTGGTGTGGTGATCAACACTAGCCCAACAGCAGGTTTCAATGGACTTCTTACGCTGTGCAGCGATGACCTGCCAGTGAGCCTGTTCGGCATCCTCGGTGGTACCCCTCAGAATAATGGTTTCTGGCTGACACCCGCCTTGGGCTTGCACTCCGGCGTGTACATACCCGGCCAGGACCAGGCCGGCGTCTACTCCTATGTGGTGCAGGGCAACTTGCCTTGCACCAACGATACGGCCCGTGTAACGGTCATCCAGAACATTGCCACGGATGCCGGTGGTAACGGCACCTCGGTGATCTGCAGCGATCAACCGCCGTTCCAATTGTTCAATGTCCTTGGTGGATCGCCCCAAGTGGGTGGTACATGGATAGGTCCTTCAGGTAACACCGTTTCCGGCCAGTATTCTCCAGGGGTCTCCCAGCCAGGGGTGTATCGCTATCGGGTGACCGGCATTGCGCCATGTGAGAGCGATTCAGCAACAGTGACCGTTGTGCAGAACCAGGCGCCTCAGGCAGGCACCAGCACTGCCGTGCAGATCTGTTCATCGCAGGGTGTGGTGGAGCTCATTGCATTACTAGGCGGCATCCCTGATGGGGGTGGCTCCTGGACCTTGGGCGGGGTGCCTCATGGTCCGAATTATGACCCGGCGGTCGAGGGCTCCGGAACGTTCGTTTATACCGTGACCGGCGCTCCGCCTTGTGGAACCGCCACGGCACAGGTGTCCATTACACGCGTACAGGCCCCTTCGCCAGGGACCAATGGCGCCATTGCAGCGTGCATTGATGAGCAAGCCATCCAATTGTTCCCTGGCCTGGGCGGTGCTCCGACCGCAGGGGGCACGTGGACCAACACATCTGGACTAGGTGTATTGACGAACGGTATTTGGGATGCGACCGGTGTGCCGCCAGGGGTGTATGCGTTCATTTATAGCGTGGCCGGCGTGGGACCGTGTCTTGGAGGCTCCGCCCAGGTCACGGTGAGCCTGGCCCCGGCCCTCAATGCAGGCGATAATGCAGCTGTTGAAGCCTGCCAGGGACAATTGGTCGATCTGTTCGCATCTCTGGGTGGAACTCCCCAAGCCGGTGGTAATTGGTCGGACGTGAACAATAGTGGTGGCCTTATTGGTGCGGTGTTCAATACGTCCGGTGTTGCGCCCGGGTCCACTTGGAACTTCGATTACGTGCTGAGCGCTTCCGCCCAGTGCGACCCTGATACAGGCCGTGTCACAGTGACCGTTCTCGATGGTCCGTATGCAGGTTGTGATGGTTCGTTGAACGTGTGCTCCACCTCGCCGCCCATTTCCCTGGCCACAGGTCTGGGTTGCGGTCCCGATGGTGGAGGCTTCTGGCTCACGCCAGCGTTTGCACCACATTCGGGCACGTTCCTTCCTGCCACCAATGATCCGGGCGCCTATCGCTATGTGGTGCCCGGTGTTGGAAGCTGTCCTGCTGATACCGCCATTGTGAATGTCCAGGTCGTTCCTGCAGCGAATGCTGGCGCGGACGCGAACCTGAACGTCTGTTCCACCGATGGTCCGGTGGACATGTTCCTGTTGCTCGGCCCCAATGCCCAAGCGGGAGGGACCTGGGTATATGTCACCGGCGGCAACGTCCCCCATACGAACATTTACAACCCTGCCATTCATAGCCCTGGTATCTACCGCTACCGCATCATCGGCCAACTACCCTGTCCGAATGACGATGCTTTTGTGAACGTGACCGAGCCGCAGGCACCGAATGCAGGCTGTGACAATACGCTTACGATCTGCTCCAGCCAGGCCCCGGTGAACATGTTCGCAGCTCTGGCATGCAATCCCCAACCTGGAGGCTCCTGGACCTTCGTCACCGGGGGGGGTGTGGCGCACGGGTCCTTCTTCGATCCCGGCAGCGATCTTTCAGGTGTGTACCGTTATACCCTGGCGGGTGCCGCGCCTTGTTCCGACGCTTTCGCCGAGCTTACGGTCGTTCTGATCGCTGCAGGTAACGCGGGACAGGATGCAACAGTGCAGGCATGCGTTACCCAGGCCCCCTTTGACCTGTTCGCCCAGCTGGGTGGTACCCCGCAAACGGGTGGAGGCTGGACGGACCTGAACGCTTCCGGAGCCTTGTCGGGTAGCACGTTCGACCCTGCGGTGGCAGGCACGGGTACTTGGCCGTTCCGCTACACCATTGCGGCCAATGGCCCGTGTGCTTCCGTTAGCAGTGTGGTCACCATTACCGTTGGGAATGGGATCAGTGCCGGAGCTGACAGTAGCGTCACTGTGTGTGGATCGGACGCCGACTACGCCTTGTTCGATGCATTGGCCGGTACACCGACCCCTGGTGGGACTTGGGTGGACCAGCTGGGGACCGGTGCGCTGTTGCCCGAGGGGGTGCTGAACGCCAGCTTGCTGTCCGCTGGCACCATCGCAGGCTTCACCTATACCGTTTCCGATCCAGGTTGTGGCTCTTTGAGCGCCACTGTGGTGGTGACCATCAGTGACTTCCCGGATGCCGGTGTAGGAGGTGCGTTGCCGGTATGTACCACCTCTGGACCCATTTCGTTGATCGCGCAGCTGTCCGGATCACCCGACTCGGGTGGCACATGGACCGGTCCCGAGGGCCTGCCGCACGGCTCGTCGTTCAACCCGGCCATCGATGACCCCGGGAATTATACCTACACCGTGCTCGGCAATACTGCATGCCCGGACGCCACGGCCGTGCTTGCGATATCGATCGCTCAACCGGCCAATGCTGGCCTGAACGGAGAGATCGTGTCCTGCGATACGGTGACCGCGCTGGTGCTTTTCAATGGATTGAACGGCACGCCTCAGGCGGGCGGATCGTGGGAGGACGTTTCAGGTTCCGGGGCCTTGAACAATGGCACTGTGAACACCACCTTGTTGCCGCCGGGTGAATACCTCTACCGATACACCGTCAGCGTCGCCGGATGCGGCACTGCAACGGCCTTGGTCAAAGTGCTCGTGATCACCACACCGCGTATCGTGGACCTCTCGTCTACGTGCATCGAACGTGATCGCACCTATGTCATCACGTTCAGCATCAATGAGGGGGATACCTCCACATATGTGGTCTCCGGGGTGCCAGGTACGATCGTTCCGGGGGACCCGTACACCTTTGTCAGTGACCCCGTCCCAACGTCCCAGCCCTTCGAGCTCGCTCTGTCCGATGCGCAGGCTTGCGGTACAAGTGTGATCAGCGGAACGAGCCCATGCACGTTCAATGATGATGTCTTTGTGCCACAGTCGTTCTCGCCCAATGGCGACAATGTGAATGAACAGCTGCTGATCCCGGGCATCGAGGGATTCCCTGGCAACAACATCGTGATCTTCAATCGATGGGGAGGCAAGGTCTACGAGGCCAATGGCTATGACAACGTGAACACCGTGTGGGACGGCACATCGCCGAACGCCGTTCCCGCAGGCAATGCCCCGGCAGGCACGTATTACTATGTGCTGGACCTGGGCAATGGCAAGGAAGCGCTCACCGGCTTTATCTACCTGAACCGATGAGCGCAGTTCGCACACCTGGCAATTGGTTGATCGCATGGTGCATGCTGTTCGCCGTTCCGCTGGCCGCACAGCAGGACCCCTTGTACTCGCAGTACATGTTCAACACCCTGGCCTTCAATCCGGGTTACGCAGGAAGTGCCGATGTGTTCACGGTAATGGCCCTGAGCCGTCACCAGTGGGTGGGGCTCGATGGTGCGCCAAGCACGCAGACCCTTCTCGCGCACAGTCCGCTGAAGGCTGCCAACATGGGGTTGGGGCTCAGTCTCATCAACGACAAGGTGGGCCCCACCCGGCAGACCTCCATCTATGGTGATTATGCATACCGCATCCGAACGGGTGGTGATTCACGGCTGGCGTTCGGCCTGAAGGGCGGTGTGAACCTTTACCAAGCGGACCTTGCCGGTCTTGCCACGGTTGATCCCGATGGCGCTAACGTGAACATCAAGGGGAAGGTGCTCCCCAACTTCGGGTTCGGTTTGTACTGGCACGCACAGCGCTATTATCTCGGGCTCAGTGTACCCAAGCTCTTGGAGAATTCCCTGGAGGAGAGCGGCTCCCAAGGGGTGGTCACCGTATCCGAGGCACGCCACTATTTCCTGATGGGCGGCTATGTCCTTGACGTGGCCCGTGACCTGAAGTTCAAGCCATCGTTCATGTTGCGCCTGGTCGAAGGTGCACCGATGTCCATGGACCTCACGGCCAATTTCCTGCTGCGCGAGAAGATCTGGTTCGGCATGTTGTACCGCGTGGGCAATGCGGTGGGTGTGCTCGGCCAATACCAGGTGAATGATCAGTTCCGTGTGGGCTATGCGTTCGATCTGACCACCACCAGGCTGGGGGCCTACAATGCGGGCACTCACGAGATCATGATCAACTACGACCTGCGGTTCATCAAAGGGCGGACGGTGACACCACGTTATTTCTGAACCATGAACGCACGTGTGTGGCCCCTCTTTCTGGTGTTCTGGCTGGCGTTCCTGAATGCTGGTGCACAGGGCAATGCGGACCCCTACGTGCGGGAGGGTGATCGTTATTACCAGCAGATGGCCTACGCCCGTGCTGCAGCAGAGTACCGCAAGGCCGTTGAAATGGGCGCGGTGAACGAGCATGTGACCAAGCGCCTGGCCGATTGCAGCATGCGTTTGGGCGACACGATGGAAGCGGAGCGCTGGTACGCCACCGTGGTGAAGTTCATGAACCGTGAACCGAACGACCTGTACCAATATGCCGAGGCCCTCAAGAGCAATGGCCGTTACCAGGAGGCCGAGGAGTGGATGGACCGCTACCTGGCCACGGTTCAGACCGATGGCGCGACCCCACGGAGCAACATCAGCGGCTTCGCTCGCAAATTCCAACAGGACGAAGCGCGCTTCACGGTCAGATCGCTCTCGATCAACACTCCTCAGTGCGACATGACACCGGCGTGGCTTGGAAACGACCGTGTGATCTTCGCCTCCTCACGCCAGTTCACGGTCGGAGTGGAACGCCGGGCCGCCTGGAACGACCAGCCCTTCCTGGACCTTTTCGTGGCCAAGGTGAGCGTTGATGGGGCACTGGCCGATCCACGGCCATTGGAAGGTCAGGTGAACTCCAAGTACCACGAGGGACCGGCAACGGCAGACCTGTCCGGAAATGTGCTCTGGTTCACCCGGAACAGCTATTTCAAGGGCCGCTCTGAGCGAAGCAGCAACGGTGTCACCCGGCTGGCCATCTACAAGGCACGGCGCACCGGCGATGTTTGGGGTGAGCTGGAGCAATTCCTTTACAACAACAGCGAGGTGTCCATTGCTCATCCCTCCCTTTCCGTGGACGGGCGTAAGCTCTTTTTCGTGAGCGACATGCCTGGGGGATATGGCGGCACGGATATCTATGTATGTAAGGAGCAGGGAGGCCAATGGAGCGAGCCGGAGAACCTGGGTCCGGCCATCAACACACCGTTCAATGAGTCCTTCCCCTTCGTTGCAGCGGATGGCACCTTGTTCTTTGCCAGCAATGGTCATCCCGGACTTGGTGGATTGGATGTGTACGCCTCCCTTCCGGGTACGGGTGGTGCGTATTCCGGGGTGATCAATGTGGGTGCTCCTGTCAATGGACCGAAGGATGATTTCGGCTTCATCATCGATGCCACCGGGTCACGCGGTTATTTCACAAGTAATCGTCCGGGCGGTGTGGGTGACGATGACATCTACGCATTCAACATGTTATCGCCCCTCGAGCAGCGCTACCTCTGCACGGGCCTGGTCATTGATGATGAGTACGAAACGCCTGTCGTGGATGCGGAGGTGGAGCTTTACGACGAGAACGGTGCGTTGATCGCGTCCACCCGCACCGACGAGCGCGGCGAGTATTCATTCGCGGTTCAGAGGAACAGCGAGTACAAGCTTGTGGCTCGCATGAAGGGCCGGTATGAAGCTGAACAGCACCTCAGCACGGAACAGATCGAGCGACAGCAGATCATTTCCCGTGACATCCACCTCGTTCCCGATGCAGGTGTGTGGTTACGCGGGGTGTTGCGGATCAAGGACAAGCCGGGCTTCCTGGCTGGTGCGACGCTGAGCGTGGTCAACCTCAGCAGCTTTTTCTCCGAGACCTTCCGCTCCACCGAGGGTGGCGACTTCAGCATTCGGCTGGCGAGCAATGAGGAGTTCGAGGTGCTCATCGAGAAACCCGGTTATTTCAGCCAGAGCGTGCCTGTTTCAACGGTGGGCATGAAGCAAGGCATCATCGACCTGAACGAGGTGCGCGAACTGCGCTTCGAGCCGTTGGAGGTGGGCGTGCCGGTGGCGTTCCGTTATGTGCGCTGGCCTATGGGCGCCACCAAGTTGGACCCCCTCGCCCGTACCGAACTGGACGGGTTCGCGGAACGACTGTTGGTCAACCCGGCGCTCAAGGTGGAGATAGCCGTGCACTCGGATACCCGTGGTGATGCTGCGGCGAACCTGTCCCTCACACAAAAACAGGCGCAGGCCATCGTGGACCACCTCGTTGCCAAGGGTGTGCCCAAGGAACGCCTTGTGGCCAAGGGCTTTGGCAGCGAGCGCCCGCGCAACCACTGTGTGGCAGGCGTTTCATGTACCGAGGAGGAACATGCCGAGAACCGCAGGAACGAGTGGACGGTGACCGCAGTGTTGCAATAGGCGTTCAATCCGTCGGAAGCGCTTCAAACCGATATCCAACGTCGGCGGCCTGGGACAGAACACGCGGTAGTGCGCCTTGCAGCCGTGGCCAGGCCTTCAGGCTGTCGTGGAACACAATGATCGAACCAGGTCGTAACCGCGTCATCACGTTGCGTTCGCATTGCTCCACTGTCAATGCCGGATCGAAATCCGCGCTCAGGATGTCCCACATCACCACCTTGTATCGGGCGCGCAGCGCATGGGCCTGTTCACGGGTCAAATGGCCGTAGGGCGGCCTGAAGAGATCGCTACCGGTGAATGGTTGCCCCTTGAGCACGCTTCTCAGGTATGTCAGGGTGGGGGTGCGCCATCCATCAAGGTGTTCCCATGTATGGTTGCCAAGGGCATGGCCCTCGCTACGCATGCGTTCGATCAACGTGGGCTCCGATGCCGCATGTCGCCCAACACAGAAGAAGGTGGCCTTTGCCTGGTGGGCGTCAAGGATGTCGAGGACCCGGTCCGTCACTCCGGGCGTTGGTCCATCATCGAAGGTGAGGTAGATCACGCGTTCCGTGGTCGGCATGCGCCACAACAGATCACCGAACAGGGGTTTGACCAGTTCGGGTATCCGATGGAGGTACATGGCCTTTCCTAAAAACGCATCCGCGTGGTCCGCTTACTTCCCGCACCCTCGCGCTCCTGGATCAAGGCATCCATGGTCTCCATCCGACCTGCAAGCCGGGCCTTCAGCTCCTGGCTGGCCACGGACTCCAGGCGGCCCATCACGGCGTGCGTGATCGCCATTTCCTGTTCCAGGGGCTTCACGAAACGGTCCTCCAGGCTCAGCAGCCAGGTGAGGTTCTCCTCCATGATCTCGAAGATCCGTTCGTTCAATGCGTCCGCCTTGGCGGTGTCTCCAATGGCATAGTAGGCTTCCACGGTCGGCAGCAGGATCCGGTCGAAAGGCACGTTGCGCTCGGGCATCTTCTCCAGCGAGAGATCTAGAACGTTGCGGGCCTCATCCTTGCGGCCTTCGTCAATGAGCGCTTCGGCAAGGCTGCTCAACTGAAGGCGCAGGTTGGTGGTCATGCGCAGGATGTTCTCGTCGAGGTAGATGTCCCCTTCGGTCTCCATGTTGCCCCACCGGAACTTCTCCATCACGTTGCTGTACATCACATCGGTGGCAACACGGCCGTTCAGGTTCGGATTGCGGTTCGGGCTGTAGACCGGTACCAAGCGGTAGGTAAGGCCCTCCAATTGGAAGTGGTCCTGCAGATTGATGTAGCTGTCCGGTCCGGTGGTCACCGCGAAGTAGATGGGGCGTTCCCAGTTATTGTTCGCCAGTAGGTCAAGAACCATCAGATGGTTCTTCAGCAGCACCTGGCGCTTCACCTGCCAGTTCAAGGAGCTCACCCAATTGGTGTCCTTGGCGCTCAACGTGCCGTTGCCGAACACGATCGCACTATCCACTGGCAGGCTGAACTTGTCCGTGGGGAACCACGCGTCCTTCACGCCACGCTGGAAGAGCACCTGCATGTTGCGGTCATTCTCCACGAAGGCCATCATCTCCTTCAGGTTCTTGTACCCCTCACGCCCTTGCGGGATGATGGCGACCACATCACGCGTGCCCTGGCGGTATTTCTCCGGAGCCAGGCCGAACGGTACGGGCTCGCTGTTGTATGCCTTACGTCGCATCTGGTCGATGTACCAGTCCGTGTTCAGCAGGCTCAGGTTCACCACGCGTACGTCGGTCCGGATCCCTTCCACCTCCTGGGCGTACCAGAGCGGGAAGGTGTCGTTGTCGCCGTTCGTGAACAGGATGGCGTTCGGTGCGCAGCTCTCGAGGTAGTCGGCGGCCAGATCGCGGGCAGGTGTGCGGTTGCTCCGGTCGTGGTCGTCCCAGCCTTCGGCCACCATGATGGCCGGCACGCCAAGGCCCAGCAAGGTGGCCAACGTGGCCAATGCGCCGTCGTTACGCAACACCTTGCCCAGCAGCATGAACAAGGCCACACTGCCCACGCCCACCGTGGCGATGTACAGAATGGCATAGGATACTCCATGTCCATCATCACCATCCAGGACAAGGCGCAGCAGTCCGAGTCCGAACGCAGCGCCGGCCGTGATGCCCAGCTCGCGGGTGGTCAGCGTACGGGCCGCATCGTACAGCGCGAACACGCCCAATCCGATCCAGATGGCGAACGCGTAGAACGAGCCCACATAGGCATAGTCGCGCTCACGAGGCTGGTAAGGTGTCTGGTTCAAGTAGATCACGATCGCCACACCGGTGAAGAAGAAGAGCAACATCACCACGCTCCAATCGCGCAAATGGCGGAACAACTGGTAAAGCATGCCGATCAGCCCCAGGATCAGAGGCAGCAGGAACATTTTGTTCATGGCCTTGTTCCGCGTAAGACTTGATGGAAGCTGGTCCTGGTTCCCCAAACGTTCGGCATCGACGGCCTTGATACCGCTGAGCCAGTTGCCGTCCATGATGTTGCCATGGCCCTGCACGTCGTTCTGGCGTCCGGCGAAGTTCCACATGAAGTAGCGCCAGTACATCCAGTCCATCTGGTAGCGGAAGAAGAAGCGCATGTTCTCCACCATGGTCGGTTTCCAGATGATGGTCGGCTTCCCTTCTCGGTCGGTCGTGCGCATCGGGGTACCCTTGAAATCGCTCCAGTCCTTGTAGGCCCCGGTATGGCTCTGTTGGTTGCTGTACATGCGCGGGAACAGCATGGTGAAGTCCGCGTCATAGACCACCTCGGTGCCCTTGCGCGGGTCGGTCACGATGTAGGCGTGGGTCACTTCGTGGCCGGGGTTCTCCTCGATGAAGTGGGCGGCGCTCCAGCGATCGTAGAACTTCTTCACCGGACGGCCGTCCTTTTCCACGAGGTAAGTCGCGGTGTGCACGGGTGTGCCGTCCTTGCGCTCATCGGCGTAGGGCGAGTCCCAGAACTGACCCATCAGCAAGGGACGGTCGCCGTACTGCTCGCGGTTGAGGTAGCTCAACAGGTTGAACACGTTCTCCGGGTTGTTCTCGTCGATGGGCGGATTGGCCGTGCTCCGGATCACGATCATGGCATAGGTGCTGTAGCCCACCAGGATCACGCTCACGCCCAGGATCACCGTGTTCCAGAGTACTTTCTGGTTGCGCTGTGTCCACATCAGGCCCCAGACAATGGCGCCGATCAGGAGCAGGGCATACACCAGGTTGCCGGTGTTGAAGGGCATGCCGAGGTCGTTCACGAACAACAGCTCGAACCAGCCGGCCGTGCGCACGATACCCGGGATGATCACCGCCTGGATGGCGCCCAGGATCACTGCTGAAACGATGAACGTGGTGATGATGCCGCGCAAGGTGACGTCGTACCGCTTGAAATAGTACACGAAGGCAATGGCCGGGATACAGAGCAGGTTGAGCAGGTGCACGCCGATGCTGAGGCCCATGAGGTAGGCGATCAGGATCAGCCAGCGGGTGCTGTGGGCCTGGTCGGCCTCGCTCTCCCATTTCAGGATGGCCCAGAACACAATGGCCGTGAAGAAGCTGGACAACGCGTACACCTCGCCTTCCACCGCGCTGAACCAGAAGCTGTCGCTCCAGGTGTAGGCCAGGGCCCCCACGATGCCGCTGCCCAGTACGGCGATGATACCGCCCATGTTCAGTTCGCGGCCTTCGCGCGTGGCCAGCTTGTAGGCCATGTGCGTAATGCTCCAGAAAAGGAAGAGGATGGTGAACGCACTGGCCAGGGCGCTGAGCGTATTGATGGCCACAGGTACGTTCTCCGGGCCTACAAAGGCGCTGGCCACCCGGGCCAGGATCATGAACAGGGGGGCTCCCGGGGGGTGGCCCACTTCCAATTTGTAGGCGGTCGCAATGAATTCGCCGCAGTCCCAGAAGCTGCTGGTGGGTTCGATGGTGGCGATGTAGGTGTAGGCGGCCACCAGGAACACCAGCCAACCGGTGATGATGTTCAACTTCTTGAATTCCATGAGGTCGGGTGCGGTGCGTTAATTCCCCCTCCGGCGGCACGGTGCCGTCAGAACGGTGCGGGAGGCGAAAATACCAAAGTCCGGATGGGTGCTCTATTTGCGTTTCCCGGATCTTGTTAAATTTGCACCGCCGAAAGCTCGCGTAAGCAGCCCAAAGCTGATCCTGACCGATGGTGTAACTGGCAACACGTCTGATTTTGGTTCAGAAGAGTCTAGGTTCGAGCCCTAGTCGGTCA
>JBEICT010000064.1:0-14243 GCA_040383865.1 Flavobacteriales bacterium
GTGGCCGATGGCTATGTGCTGACCTGCCAGACCCATCCCCGCAGTGCCCGCGTTGTGATCGACTACGACCAGCATTGAGGCAGCTGACGAACACAAATGGACAAGGCGGGCTTACGGGCCCGCCTTGTTGCTCTTCCTGCCTTGGTTCGTGTGTTTTGTAAGGCGGGAGAGGAGATGTTCCTTCGTTAGAAGGTCGCGGTGGCATAACCTGCCAACCGGGTTTGGATGTGTGAGAGGTAGTGTTCGCTGTGGTAGAAACCGCCCATTTCGGGGTTCCAGCGCACGATGGCACCAGGGAAGTCCGTGTAGAACGGATCGATGTTTCTGCCGTTCACCGGGAGCAGGCTGAGGAAACACTCGTAGTCCGGGTAGGACACCAGGTCCTTGGGCAGACTGGCGTCTATGTAGATCACCTTCATTTCGTACCCGGGCTTGGTCACGATCAGGGTGTAGATCTGGTCAATGTCAAGGCTTAGCTCGAACCTGCCCTTCTTGCCTGGCTTTACGGGGCCGATCAGCTGGTTGTCCTTGTACAACATGAGTTCGTAGCCTTCGGCGTTCTTGCCATCGATCATCACATGGCCGTGTACGGGCAGGTACCAGCCTTGTGCCTGGTCACGCTGGTCCACCAGTTTACCCTGTGCGAACAGCATGGCGGCCAGGCTGATCGAACCCATGAACAGGAGCCCGCGAAGCAGCCATTCTTGGGCATGAGCGGGTACCATCAGGGTGTAGGAGCGTGTGCGGTTCTTCATCTGAGCAGGTATTTCAACGGTTCATACGCGGGTATTCGCAACAGGGTTACGACAGGGTTCAAGCCACCTTGATGAACGGGGCGAACACCTTTGCGGCTTCCTGGCGTGGCAGCGCGATGCTGATGGTGGCACCGGCTCCAACGGCACTTTCGGCCCATGCTTCGCCGCCATGTTTCGAGACGATCCGATGCACAATGGCCAGGCCGACACCTGTGCCCTCGAACTGGTCGCTTCCATGCAACCGCTTGAACACGCCGAACGCCTTGTCCTTGTGGCGGGCATCAAACCCGACCCCGTTGTCGCGGACGAACAGGATGTCCCGCTCTCCCTCGCGCCGGTGGCCGATGGTTATGCTGGGGTGTTCCTGGGTACGTGTGAACTTGAGCGAGTTGGACAGCAGGTTGTGCAGCACCACCTTCAACATGGGTGCATCCGCCAGGATCCGGGCATCCGGTGAAACGTCCACCGTGATCTGTTGCTTCCGGTCCTCCGAAACCTGGTCGTGCACAACGCTTTCGACCAGGCCGTGCAGGTCCAGTTCGCGCTTTTCGAGCTCGCGGGTGTTGGTCTGTGAGAAGCGGAGCAGGTCGTCCACCAGTTCGAGCAAGCGTTCCGAGCTGCGATGGATGCGTTCGGCGAACTCGGCGAATTCCTCGTCACCGCTGGCGTCCTGCAACTGTGTCCGCAGCATTTCGCTCATGGCCGCAATGTTCTTCAGTGGTGATCGCAGGTCATGTGCGACCGTGTAGGAGAACGAACCGATGTCCTCCAGTGCCTCCAAGAGTTGGCCGGTCCGGGCGTTCACACGCAGGTCCAATTGGGCGTTCAGCTGGCGCAGGCGCTTTTCCTCCTGTTTGCGGTCGGTCACATCCTTGATCACGGCCTGGAACAATTGACGGCCTTCGCGCTGTCGACCCAGATAGGTCGCGGTCATCAGGCAGTCGATCACGTTGCCGGCAGGTGTGCGCAGGGTGAGGTCCACGTTGATGAAGGCGGTACCGTCCCGCTTCGACCGCAGCGATCGCACCAGGGCCTTGGGGTCTTCCAGGTATTCCGTAAAGGAGGTTCCGCGGAGCTTTTCGAGATCGCTGCCCAGCAGCTTGGCGCAAGCCGGATTGGCATCGATCAATTGGCCGCCGTGGTCCACGATCACAATGGGATCGCCGGATACCTCGAACACCTGCCGGTACTGGTTCAACAGGTGTTCCTTGGATTCACGCAATTGCTGGATCTCGAACGCCTGCTGGATGCGCAAGCGCAGGTCATTCTCATCCCATGGCTTGGTGGCGTAAGCATAGATGCCTCCCTGGTTCACAGCGGAGACCACGGCCTCCAGGTCGGCGTAGCCCGTAAGGAGCATGCGCATGGCCTTGGGGTGGCGTTCCCGGGCGAGGGAGAGAAAGGCATCGCCGGTCATTCCGGGCATGCGCTGGTCGGAGATGATCACATGCACAGGCTCGCGTTCCAGGATATCGAGGGCCTCCTGTCCGGATGTGGCCAGAAGCACGTCCATGTCACGACGGAACGTGGTCTTGAACGCCTTCAGGTTGCCCTCCTCGTCGTCCACGAACAGTACGCGGATACGGTTATCGATGTTCATGCTCATGCGCTCAGTTCTTGTAGACGGTGTTGACGGATGGGAAGTGTAATGCGGAACGTGGTGCCGACACCGGGTTCACTTTCCACGGCTATCTGGCCGTGATGGTCCTCGATGATGCCGAACACGATCGCCAGGCCAAGGCCGGTCCCTTCGCCAACAGCTTTGGTCGTGAAGAAGGGATCGAAAATGCGTTGCTGCACCTCCGGCGTCATCCCCACTCCGGTATCATGGATGATGATCTCCACGGATTCCTCGTTTTGTCGGGTGGTCACCTTGACCTCACGGGAACGACCTTCCATACGTTCCAACGTGGCCTGTGCCGCATTGGTCAGTACGTTCATGAACACCTGGTTCACCTTGCCAGGGAAGCACTCCACCTTGGGCAGGTCTCCCAGTTCGAGGCTGAAATCGACCTTGTCCTTGAACTGTGGCGATAGCACGGTCAGTGTGCTGCGCAGTCCTTCGTTGAGGTCGGCGTCCTTCAGGTCATCCTCGTCCAAGCGGGAGAAGTTGCGCAATCCGCGCACGATCTCGGCCGTACGTGAGGAGCCTTCGGCTATGCTTTTGATGATGTCGCTCAGTTCTTCAATGGATTCCTGGATACCGAGCCTTTGTTCTTGTGCCTTCAGTGCGGCCAGCTGTTCGGCGGCCTGTTCTGGCATCACGCGACGGTAAGCTTCCATTACTTCAACGATCTCGCCGATGTTCCTTCTTAAAGGCGCGATGTTGCTGGTGATGAAATTGATCGGGTTGTTGATCTCGTGCGCGATGCCTGCGGTCAGTTGACCGAGCGAGGCCATCTTTTCGGCGCTCACCAGTTGTGCCTGGGTGCGCTTCAGGTCCTCGTTGCTGGCCTGCAGGGCCGCAGTGCGCTGCTTGACCTTGTCCTCCAGCAACGCATTCTGTTCACGCACCAGACGGTCGTTCTCCTGGAGCGCGGTCAAGGCCTCTGCCTGCGACCGTTCCTTTTCGCGGCGCAGGATGTTGATGCGATCGGCCAGACCGAAGGAGAGGAGCACGCCTTCAATGGCGGAGCCAAGGGGCATGGTATACAAGGTGAGTGAATTGTAAGGAAGGATGCCCATGTCCTTCATTACGAACATCACAGTACCAACCAGAAAGACCGACCATGCGATCAGGAAGTAACCCGCTTGCCGGGATCCTTTTTTCCAGACCATGAATACCATTGCGATCAAGTACGTCGCGAATGCTCCAGAGATGAGCTGGGTTGCCTTGTAGGCAAACAAGGGGAATTCCATGACCTCAAGTGCCACGCACAGCCCAAGGATCAGGTAGAAGATCCGGACTCCTTTATGGAGTTTGGGGACGTTGGTCTTGGTCTGGATAAAGACGATAAGGAACTCGGAGGCCAGAACTGCGGTCGCAATGGTCAGCAACACGGTGGCCTTGGGTGCGAACCAGGTCCATTCCGGCCAGAAGTAGAATGGCGCAACACCAGCAAAGGCAAGTTGGGTAAGCGCTACGGATAGAATGTAAAGTACGTAGAGCAAGTAGCTCTTGTCCCGCATGGAAAGAAAGATGAAGAAGTTATACAGCGCCATGACGAGCATGATGCCTATATATCCTCCAAGGACCAGATTGCGTTTGCTACGGTCTTGCGAGTATTGAGTGGATGTGGATAGGGTTATTGGGAGCTGAAGTTGCTTATTGCTTCTCACCCTTAAGTAAATGGTGGAATGGCTCCCTTGATCTATGTTCAGATCGAAGCTGTGTTCCGCATCCCTGTGTATTCGGCCTTCAGCGCCGATCATAAGGCCTGAGCGTCCGATCAGTTGATGGTCATGTTCCTGGCCAACGGAGTATATCTCCAGTAGGTCAATATCGGCATGGGAGATGTTCAGGACCAGATCGCTCTGGTTTGAACTGTTGCTGACCTTGAACCGTACCCAATGTGAGCCGGCTGAAAGGCCGAGGTTCGGCACATCCGATGTGGACCGAATGAACCCTTCGACACCGACGACTTCTTCTATGGTTAGTTCATCTGACGGGTCTTGCAATACCTCCAGGTCATTCCCGATGAAGGTGCTTTGCTTATGCGGGTGAAACCGATGCTCAGCCTGCGTCCAACCGAGGTTCGGCAGGATGATGGTGAGATAAATGAGGAGAGACTTAGGCCACATTGCGCGCTCATACGCAAAGTGGTCATGAAGGGTTCCGCTTGCCTCAGCCTACTTGGCTCAATTTCGCTGCCTCGATGCTTTGATAGGCATGAAGGTCAAGGATATTCGTTTGCAGACACATATCGTAATGTACCTCGATCGGTGTGCTGTTCGGAGTTTCAACACGCACCTGCTTGGGCCGAAGACGAATGCTGTAGATCAATTGACGTTGAGCATTGGTCGCATGCGGCAGTGTCATGGTGTCAGGATTTACCATGGCAATGGCTTTGATGGATGGTATGGGATAACTGAACACACCCTGTTCGCCAAGCTCCTCCATCACGATGAACCCGTTCTTGCTTGGATGACGCTTGGTGTAATGGGCCACCAAACACACCATTCGTTTGGCGTTGGCCATCGTAGCCATCGCCGTTACTGCTTGACTGAGAAGGATGGCTACACCCATATGGCCATATCGATTGGCGTTCCATAGGCTGCAGACCTCTCCATTGCCATGGGGTTGAAGCTCTGCCAAGGCATCGTGGACCTTGGGGTCCAATTTCCCAATAGCATCCTCCATGGGCAAAAGGGCGCTCTTGGAGGCGATCTGTAGACGAATACCGCCCACCATGCCAAGCGTATCGTGCAGGGCAGCAATGATGTAAGCGTTTGGGTCGTTCATCCATATATCAGTGTTGGTGCTGACGTTCTGGATGCCGAAGTCTTCCAATACCCGGCGATGCTCCTTCAGGAACTCTTGACAGAGATCTGGCTCACTTGGTGCTTGGAAGGCGCGCAGCGTTATTTTTTCCATGGCAACGTAGATCAGGTCTGTGGGTCAGGTGCGATTCCGGTATGCTGGCCTTTGGATGGTGCGATGGTGTCCGATGGGTCATTCCACCAGCGGCCTGAACAAGTAAGCTCGTTGAACATGATCCTGCGGTAGACCTCGGCAACTATGGATCCGCCGAGGACAACTCCGCTGGCCAGTTGCGGCCATGTTATGATCGTTCGTCCCAGTTCCGGGATGGAGGCCTTCATGCGGCCGCTTATCGTGGCAAGCCCCACGATCTGTCCCATGAACGGGAGTTTCTCCGCATTGGTCATCGGGCGTTCGACCAAGCTCAGGTCCAGCCCTTCCAGCAGACCATGGAGTAGCGGCCGCTCCGGCTCCAGGTCGAACCGCTCCACATCAATTAGGCCCCTATCGCTGGTGTCCATCACTACCGGAATACGGAACGCCTTGGCCCTTTGTCGGGCGTAGATCTTCACGTCCACGCTGTCGCACTCCTCTACGAGCACGTCCAGGTTGCCACCTTCGGTCAGGAAGCGGTCGATGTTATCACGCGTGATCCCTTCATGGAAGCAGGTGACCTTGAGGAAGGGGTCGATCTCGGCGATCTCTCGCGCCACGTTCACCACCTTGCTCACCCCTAGGTTGTGCACTCCGCTCCGTATCCGGTTCAGGTTGCTCAGTTCCAAGGTGTCGAAGTCGGCCAGCCTGATCTCTCCAAAGCTGCGCTCCAAGGCCATGGTGAGGCTCACGCTCTGGCCTACACTGAGGCCGATGACCCCGACCTTCTTACTTGCGAGGAGGGCTTGCTCCTCTCTGGTGATCTTATTGCGGTTACGGTCGGTACGCACAACGGCGAACTCCTGTTCGTCCAGGAGGTGCACCAGCCGTTGTGACCAAGGGTAGTAGACCCATACGCCGTATTCCGCGGCGGGTTTGCCCTTCAAGTGGGTGATGGCCGCGGCATCCAGGTCCGCCGCGGTGTAGCGCACGGAGGGGTTGAGCGAGCGTATCAGCTCGGTCAGTTGCCCATGCAAGTGGTCGAACACCTGCACCCGGGGTTCGCGCTTCAGCAGCTCCATCAAGCCTTCCCGGTCGGCAGGCAGGCGGTGGAACACCGGCCGGAACGAGGTCCGGTCGGCGGCTGAAGCGCACTTCAGCGCTTCGTGCAATAGGTCCATCAGGTCGGTCGCAGAGTCATCGTCCAAGTAGCTCTGCGGAGGCGAAAGTAGTCAACCTCGACTTATTAACAAGTTTTCAACAATTTTTTTTGAAACCCTGATCGACCGGGCCCGTATGAACGGACGGACCATTCCCCCGTCGCGATGAACACAGCCCAGATCCTTCCCATCGAAGCCGCGCTTCCGTGTGTGGTTTTCGTGGACGACGATGCCGGCAACCGCCAGGCCTTTAAAGCCGCGTTCCGCCATGCCATGGAGGTGCATACTGCAGCGAACATCGCGGAGGTATGGGCGCTTCTGGCCGCTAACACCGTGCATGTGGTGATCGCCGACCAGCGCATGCCGGGTACCAGGGGCAGCGAACTGCTCTCCTTGGTGCGCGATCGTTATCCCCAGGTCCGTCGGATGCTCGTCACCGCGTATGCCGATCTGGAAGCCATCATCGAGGCCGTCAACAATGGCGGTGTCACCAAGTATTTCGCCAAGCCTTGGGTGAACGAGCAGCTCGTTAAAGCGGTCGAACAGGCTCATACCGAGATCAAGGCCGAAGAGGACCGCGCTGCATACACCCAGCGGTTGGAGGATGCCAACCGGCAGTTGGAGTTCGCTTTGCGGCAACGACTGTTGTCCTGAACACACCTTTCACGGATCGGAACGGCGGGCTACCACGGCCCGCCGTTTCTTTGTTGCATGTATTCCATCCTCCGTTATCGTGCACTGGCGCTCGCGTCCGTTCTTCCACTGTTCACCATTGCCCAATGCGATCGATGGCAGCAGCGAGTGAAGTACACCATGGCCGTTGACCTGGACCACAACACCCACCGGTTCACAGGTGCTGCATTGCTCCAGTACTCCAACAACAGCCCCGATACCCTGCGCGAGCTGTTCTTTCACCTGTACCTCAACGCGTTCAAGCCGAACAGTGAGATGGACGTGCGTTCACGTTCCATTGAGGACCCTGATCCCCGTGTTGGCGATCGCATCGCAGCACTGACTGCGGAACAGGTCGGCGACCAACAGGTGATCGGCCTCAAGCAGGAGGGGAAGCCTGCCACCTTGGTGCCCATGGGTACCGTGCTGAAGGTGATCTTGCCCAAGCCACTACTGCCGGGCCGTTCAACGGTACTTGCGTACGACTTCAAAGGCCAGGTGCCTGTGCAGGTCCGCCGCACCGGACGCGACAATGCCGAAGGGGTGGCGTACAGCATGACCCAATGGTATCCCAAGTTGGCGGAGTATGACCATCGTGGGTGGCATGCGTACCCCTATGTGGGGCGCGAGTTCCATGGGGTGTGGGGGGACTTTGATGTGACCCTCAGCGTGGATAGTGCCTTCACCGTCGCGGCCACTGGTGTGCTACAGAACCCCGAACAGGTGGGGCATGGCTACCCGTCCCGCAAGCCGGTCAAGCTACCGTCAGGGAATCGCCTGACATGGCGTTTCGTAGCCAAGGACGTGCACGACTTCGCTTGGGCGGCGGATAGGGACTTCAAGCATGTCGTGCTGCCCATGACCGATGGCCCGGAACTCCACTTCTTCCATAAGGACCAACCCGAACTGGAGGCCGTATGGAAGGAATTGCCGGCCTACATGGAGCGCAGTTTCCGCTATATGAACGACCATTTCGGCAAGTATCCCTGGCCGCAGTACAGCTTCGTGCAGGGAGGCGACGGGGGAATGGAGTACCCGATGCTTACTCTGATCACCGGCAAGCGTCGTTTGGGCAGCCTGGTGGGCGTTAGCGTGCATGAGAGCGTGCACAGCTGGTATTATGGCGTGCTCGCTTCCAATGAAGGTCGATTCGCGTGGATGGACGAGGGTATGACCGAATATGCAGGCAGCAAGGTGATGGAACATCTTTTTCCCCGTGGTGCGGACCCGCACGCTGGTTCCATTGAAGGGTATCAGGACCTGCTTGAAAGCGGGAAGCACGAAGCACCCATCATTCACGCCGATCATTTCCATACCAACCGCGCCTACGGTGCAACGGCCTACAGTTTCGGTGAACTGTTCGTGCACCAACTCGGTGCCGTGGTGGGCGAGAAGATCCTGGCACAAGGCCTGCTGCGCTATTTCGAGGTCTGCAAGTTCAAGCATCCCGAACCGATAGACCTGGAGCGCGTGATGGAGAAAGAGAGCGGCGTGGAGCTCGATTGGTACTTCGACGAGTGGATCAACACCACCCGCACCCTGGACCTTGGCATACGTGAAGTGCTGCAGGTGGGCGATTCGCTGAGGATCACGTTGTCGCGCAAGGGTGAACAGCTCATGCCTGTTGACGTGGCCCTTGCTTTCCGCGATGGCGGCACGGCCCACTATCACGTGCCGCTGAGCCTCATGCGTGGCGAAAAGCCGACCGCAGGTGATCGATACCTGTTCACCACACTGCCGGCCTGGCAATGGACCAACGCGCACTACACCTTCACCGTGCCCGGCACCTTGGCCAGGCTCGTCTCCTTGACCCTTGATCCATTGCAACGCACGGCCGATACCGATCGCACCAACGATCGTGTGGAGCTTCCGGAAGGAGCCGGGGGCATGGTGAGGCCATGAGCCTCGTTCTTCCTTTCCGTGATGTCCGGAGGTGATACGGTCTAAGCGACCTGTTCCTCCTCTTTGTATCCGCTCACCAGCTTGTGCTGTAGTTCGCTGGGCATGGCCTGGTAGGCGTGGAATTTTTCACTGTACGTGCCTCGTCCTTGAGTGAGGCTGCGCAACGTGGTGCCATACCGGTCCAACTCGGCCAACGGGGTCAGTGACTTGATGATCTGATAACGACCGGAACTATCAACCCCCAGCACGATGCTGCGGCGCCCTTGCAGGTCGGTCATCACATCGCCCATGAGATCGGCGGGAACGCGCACTTCCAGTTCCTGGAAGGGTTCCATCAGTTGTGGGTCGGCCAGGGTAAAGGCTTCCCGGAAGGCCTGCAGGCCGGCGATCTTGAAGCTGATGTCGTTGCTGTCCACGGGGTGCATCTTGCCCTCATGCACGATCACCCGGATGTCCCTTGCCGGTGATCCGGTCAGCGGGCCGCGCTCCATCTTCTCCATGATGCCCTTGAGGATGCTCGGCATGAACTTGTTGTCAATGACCCCGCCAACGACGCAATTGTAGAATACCAGTTTGCCACCGGTGGGCAGGTCGATCTCCTCTTTACCCCGAATGCTGTGTCCATGGGGCTCAGGCATTCCTTCGGTCCAGGGTTCGATCTTCAGGTGAACCTCGCCGAACTGGCCGCTGCCACCGGTCTGCTTTTTGTGACGGTGGCTGGCCTCGGCGCTTTTGCGGATGGTCTCCCGGTACGGAATGCGCGGGCTGCTGAACACACAATCCACCTTGTAGTGGTGGTTCAGTTTCCATTTCAACAGGCTGAGATGGAGCTCGCCCTGTGCGCCCACCAATTGTTCGCCGGTCTCACGGCTGTAGGTCAGCACGATGGTCGGGTCCTCTTTGTGGATCTCCAGGAGCGCAGCATGGAGCTTTTCCTCCTGTTTCTGGTCCGCGGCCTTGATGACCTGACGCAACCGGGGCTCGGGAAAGGCGATGGGACGCAACTTGATGGACCTGCCCGGCGTGTGCAGTGTGTGGGCGCTGGCCGTATCCTTCAGCTTGATCGTGCCGCCGATGTCCCCGGCCACCAGCTTTTCCACGGGTCTGCGCTCCTTGCCCTCCATGATGAAGAGCTGGTTCACGCGTTCCGTAGTGCCGGAATTGTCGTTCACCAGTTCCATGCCTTCCCTCAGTTCTCCGCTCATCACCTTGAACAGGCTGATGTGCCCTGCCCGGGGTTCGATCATGGTCTTGAACACGAAGAGCACCGTGGGGCCTTCCGGTGAACAGGGCAGGGTTCCTCCATCATCAAGTGGCTTTGGGGGCATTTCAATGGCACAGGGGGCGACATTGTCAATGAAGCTCATCAGGCGGCCGCTTCCCATATCCCGCAATGCGCTCAGGCAGAACACGGGGTAGCAGGTCCGCTTCAACATGCCCTGCTTCAGACCGATGCGCATCTCGTCCTCGTCGAGCTCACCTTTTTCGAAGTAATGCTCCATGAGGGTCTCGTCGTTCTCGGCGGCCTTTTCCACCAGTTCCTTGTGCAGGGCCTCTGCGCGTTCCTTCTCGCTTTCCGGTATCGGCTGCTTTTCAGGCTTGCCACCACCGTCCTTGAAGACGTACATGGTCATCTTCAACAGGTCGATGATGCGGTGGAAGCCGTCGCCCTGTTCCACGGGGTATTGCATGATGGTTACGGCATTGCCGAAATGTTCCTTGGCCTGTGCTACCGTGGCCTCGAAGTCGGCGTTCGGATGGTCCAACTGGTTCACCGCGATCAGCACCGGTCGGTCGTAGTGAGCGACATGTTCCCACACCAGGTCCGTTCCCACTTCCACGCCATGGTGGGCGTTGAGCAACAGTACACAGGTGTCCGCCACGCGCAGGGCGGGTATCATTTCACCCACCAGGTCGTCGAGGCCCGGGGTGTCAATGATGTTGATCTTGTGGTCCCGCCATTCGGTGTGCAGCACGGTGCTGTACACACTGCTGCCGCGTTCGTGCTCCAGCTCGTGGAAGTCGCTCACGGTGTTCTTGTCCTCCACACGGCCGCGGCGTTTGATGAGACCCGCCTCGAAGAGCATGGTTTCGGCCAGCGTGGTCTTGCCGCATCCGTGGGAACCCAGCAGTACGATGTTCTTGATGTGTTTGGCATCGTAGGTGTTCATGATGGGACAGGGTTTGGTGGGACAGCGGGTTACTACCACCGTGAACATCCCGTCCGATGGACATCGGACCTGCCAAACGTCGACCAGGACCGGGACGCGCGGAGGAAGGCTTGAAGATAAGTTGACGCGAGGCCTGGAACAAGTGCTTCCGTCACCTCGACCCCGCGGGAACGAAAATGCCCCGCTCGTAGCGGGGCATTCTTTGGAAGGAAAAGATTATCAGTTCAGCACTTCCATGGCCCTTACGCCTTGCAGGCGGCGAAAGCGCATTACCACCTCATCGTAGCTCGATGGTAGGTTCAGGTCCTTCATGGGGTCGAAGGCAAGGTCCTTGTCCGCACAAATCGCTACGTACGAACGATCTGGTCTCTGCTCTGCCGCTTTCTCCGCCCCATCGGGAGCGGATCTATTCGCATCGGTACGTTGCTCCATCCTGATGGTTCGGTCGGTGTCGTTTCCTGTGCTGAACAATGCGACCGACCACTTGGTTCGTGCGCTGAGAGGACGAAGGTAGAGAAGTCGATATGGATCTGTAAAGAGGGCGAGGCACTTTTGTGATGCGCGCAGGGGGGCACGTTCTTTGGAACGAACTTTGGCAGAACAGCGAAAGAACCACCACCAAAAGCATTTCCCATGGGCATGAGGAGAATACTTGCGAGCGCTATCATCCTTCACGCGGGCCTGCTTTCGGCCCAATACAACGACAAGGGCAGCATACACCTCGCCATCGGTGGTGGGTTTGGCGCCTTCGCCACGGAGTACGACCAGACCATCACCATCCTCGGCTTCCCCATACGTACCACCAGCGACGGGGGCGCGGCCACCACCACGGTGCCCATCGAGTTCCACTACGGTTTCGCCAAGGTATTCAGCCTGGGTTTCTATGTGGAACCCGGCAACTACATCGATTCGGTGGAAACCAAGGAGAACAAGATCATGCTCATCGGTCTTCAGCCTCGTTTCTATCTGGTGAACAAGGATCGCTTCGCATGGATGGCCGGGTTGCAATTGGGCAGCACACGACTTAGCATGGACGATCCGGAGGCTGCCGGAGCGCCCAAGACCGAATTCCGGGGAGCCCATTTCGGCCTCAGTACCGGAGTCGGCTTCCTCTTCACCGACCTGATCGGCATCCAGCTTCACGTGCGTTACCTGGCCAATACCTTGCTGCTCACCGACTACGAGGTGAGCGGAAGCGCGGTATCGCTCGATCTCGTGGATGCGGAGTTGAGGGCACGCGGCATCGGCCTGCAGGCTTCGCTCAATTTCCGTTTCTGATCGAGGGCCTACATTCGCTGCGCGTAGTGGTCTCGTACCATGGAAAGGGTCTCCAACCCCGAACATGCTACGAACGAGCCGATGAAAATGGGGCCTGACGAGCGATCGTGGGTGCTGTTTTCAAAGGCGAATAGGGAATCCCGTGTGAACCGGGAGCTGTTCCCGCAGCTGTAAGCCGCTGACGCCTGTTGCCGAATGCCACTGATGCCCCTTGGGGCCTTGGGAAGGCGCAACAGGTTGGGCGACGAGCCAGAAGACCTGCCACCGCGCGGCCCCGGTCGATACCAGGGTCTGTTGAATTCGGCCTCGGGAAAGGGTCGGGGGCTTGCGGTACAGGCCACCCTCACTTCCTTGGGTTTCACTTCTTTAACGTCGTGCGGTGAACGCGGCAACCAAATCCTTTTTTCAATGTACCGTTCAATTCTCTCCGGGGGACTTTTGGTCCTCGCGCTGCAGGTCGGCGCACAATCCACTGTGCACCAAGTGGTGGTGCTCAACGAAGGGTATTACGACTATTTCAACGGTCAGGGCCAGTTGGTGCCTGTGACCCTTGGTAGTTACGATCCCTCCACCGGTGTGTACCAGACCGTGGCCATCATTACAGGACCTCGCTTCGGCAGCGATGTGCTGGTGGATGGCAGCGACATCTATGTGGCCGCCGATGATCGCGTGGTGCGTTTCGATGCGGACACGTACCAGCAGACCGGCGAGGTCTTCATTCAAGGTGTGCGCAAGCTGGCCGTTTGGAACGATCAGTTGCTGATCACCCGCGGTGAGCTCGGTGGTCTGCCCCACTATTTCGAGGTCCGCGATCGCAATTCACTCGATCTGCTTTACGCCATCTCGCCAGCGGAAGGTCTTCCCTTCGCCGCCGAGGATGTGCTGGTGGTGGGCGACAAGGCCTACCTGGCCGTGGGAAATGCCTTCGAGTGGGGCAACTTCGTGGGCCGTGTGGGCGTGGTCGATCTTCTGGCGGGCACTTACGACGCTGAGGTGGACCTCGGTCCTGATGGCACGAACCCGGAAAAGCTCATGGAGCACGAAGGGGACATCATCGCCTTCAATAACACCGATTTCTCCCACAGTAGCATCAGTCGCGTGAACGTTGCTGCGGGAACGATCGCATACACCACCAATGTATCTGCGAACTCCAGTTGTGCCGCATCGGCCAAGGTGGGGGCCAATGGGCGCGTGTATTACATGGAATATGCGCAGAACGAACTGGCGCGCTTCGATCTGAGCAGCGGTGCGGTTGCCGATACCCTGGCCGGTAGCCCTGCGGTCTATGGGCTCATTGAGGACCCCGTGAACGGTGTGCTCTATGCCACTACCACCGACTTTTTCTCCACCGGTGATCTACATGTCATGGACCTCGAAGGCAACGTGCTTTCCACGGTGGCCGTTGGGGTGTCGCCCGGCAATCTGGCCTTGGATATCCGGTTGAGCACCTCGGTGAACTCCCTTGAGCGCGTGGTCCTGGGACTGTACCCCAACCCGGCCAATGAGACCATTGCCCTTACCGGCGTGGACCAAGGCGCTCAGGTGCGCGTGTTCGACAGCATGGGCCGCGTGGTCATGGAATTGAACAGCACGAACGCAGAAGGGCCTGTGCGCTTGGATATCACCGCTCTTCGCAACGGGGTCTACACGGTACAGGTCCAGGGGCGGGGCACGCTTCGCTTCACCAAGGGCTGATCTTCTTGCGCGGGAATGACCCGTGCTACATACATTTGCCGCCCGCTGTCCGTGTGGCAGTGGGCGGTACAGGCCTCCTTAGCTCAGCGGTAGAGCA
>JBEICT010000065.1:0-14237 GCA_040383865.1 Flavobacteriales bacterium
ATCGCCAACTCGGCCGCGGTTCGCCGTTTCCCCGAGGCCCGGTTCGACCTGGTACGGCTGGGCATCGGGCTGCACGGGATCGGCGCGGATGCCTCGGAATCAGCCCACTTGCTCCCGGCCGCAAGCCTGCGTACGCCCATCGCGCAGTTGCGCCACGTACCCAAGGGCGATAGCGTGAGCTATGGGCGTCGGTGGGTGGCCCAACGACCAAGCCTCATTGCCACGGTCCCCCTCGGCTATGCCGACGGCCTGTCACGTCGTCTGGGCAATGGCGTTGGACGCTTGTGGGTGCATGGCAGCGCAGCCCCCATCGTGGGCAGCGTATGCATGGACATGTGCATGGTGGACGTGACCGATATCCCCTGTCACATTGGCGATATGGCCTATCTCTTCAACGCCGAACACCCCGTGACCGAAGTGGCCCGCGACCTCGGCACGATCGCCTATGAGGTGCTCACGGGCATTGCACAGCGCGTGAAAAGGATCCATATGCACGGTTGAACACCCCACAGGGAAGATCGGACAACCACTTCAGGGGACCATTAAGGCCCCAAGGATGTGCGGAACAGGCGCGGACGCACCTAGAGACCTACTTGCTCAAATAAGCGATCTCGGCCTTGAGGAAATTGATGATATCATCAGTATCCTCGATGCTGGTGCGCGATTTCTTCTGCGCCTCCCGCTGGGCCTGCATGCGAACAAGGTAGGTCTCACAGGCGCGCTTGCGCTCCGCCTTGCTGGTGATCCCCTTGAGCTTCAGCTTGATAAACCCAGAGGACAGAAAACGGACAGGTTTGGATACGGTCGCCATGCGATGAACGTGTACGGATATCAGAAAGAGCGTGCAAGTTAGGTCGAAAAGGCCGAATCAGCCCCCTTTTTCGGTCCGAGACCCTCGGCTTTCCCATGTTCGGCAACGTTTACTGACATCCAAATGACACATCCGCCGCGACCTCAACGGACAGTCCCGTAGTTTTGGTGGACCCTGCAAGACCGACCATGAAGAACCGTTCCCTGACCTTTCTGGCCCTTATCGCGCTCTTATTCAGCCTATCGGCACATGCCCAAGGCCCTGCGTACGTTCCCGGCGACCTGCTGGTGATGATGCGTCCCGGAACCTCGCCTTGGTCCGTAGTGGAAGGCTTGCGTAGCGTGAACGGGATCTCGACGGGCATCGATGTGGCGGAGGAGGTCAGTACCCCGATGCGGGCCTGGTTGTTCCGTTTCGATGCCAACGCCATCGCTCAGGATGTCATGCTTCGGGCCGCCTGGTCACACCCTTCGGTACAAATGGCCCAGAACAACCATGTGGTGACCGAACGCCAGGTACCGAACGATGCGCAATATGCCCAGCAATGGCATCATCAGAACATCAACAGTGAGGCGGCCTGGGAGATCGGCACCGGAGGGGTGACGGCCACCGGTGACAGCATCGTGGTCTGCATCATCGAGACCGCCGACCTGCCGCACGCCGATCTGATCGGCAATGCCTGGTTCAACCAGGGCGAGGTGGCAGGCAACGGGATCGACGATGATGCCAATGGCTACGTGGATGACCGACGCGGTTGGAACCCACCGGGCAATAACGACGCGGTGTATGGCGGCGGTCACGGCACCCAGGTGGCAGGCATGATCGGGGCCAAAGGCAACAATACCACCGGGGTCACCGGTGCGAACTGGAACGTGAAAATGATGGTGGTGAACTACGGGGGCACCTCCGAGGCCCAGGTGGTGTCCGCCTATACCTACCCCTTGGTCATGCGTCGCCTGTATACCAGTACCGGAGGCCAGAAGGGCGCCTTTGTGGTGGCCACGAACGCCAGCTGGGGCGTTGATGGGGGCAACCCGGCCAACTCGCCGATCTGGTGCGCCATGTACGATACCCTGGGTACCGCTGGGATCTTGAGCTGCGGCGCCACGGCCAACAATAATGTGAACGTGGACCAGGTCGGCGACCTGCCCACGGCCTGCCCAAGCGATTTCATGGTAAGCGTGACGGCCACCAACACGGCTGACAATCGCACGTTCAGCGCGTATGGGCTCACGACCATTGATGTGGGCGCACCCGGTGAAAATGTGCGCACCACCAGCTTGGGCGGCGGATATGGCACCACCAGTGGGACCAGCTTCGCCAGCCCATTGACAGCGGGAGTGATCGGACTGCTGTATAGTGCTCCCTGTCCCTCCCTGATGGCCTTGGTGCAGGCCGACCCAGCAGCTGGCGCGCTCTACATCCGGAACAAACTGTTCGAGGGCGTGGACCAGGTGGGCAACCTCGGCGGTCAGACCGTGACCGGTGGCCGGATCAATGCTGGGACCAGCATGCAGCTGATCATGAACAACTGTTCGGCATGCGTTCCTCCCTTCGGCGGGAATGTGACCGCCACTGACGCAACGAGCGCTACGTTCAGTTGGAGCAACACCATTAGCGGCCCATACACCATCCGGTATGGTATCCAAGGTTCGGGGCAATGGACAGTGGTCCCCGACCTGCAGACCAATAGTTATGCGGCCATCGATCTGGCAGCCTGCACCGCCTATGAGTTCCAAGTGGAAAGCGTGTGCGAGGAAGGCACCAGTGGTTTTGGACCAAGCACCGTGCTGGCCCCTGTGCTGGTGAGCACGCCCACCGTGAGCCTCGCGGGAGCCCCCTTGCTTTGCACAGGCGAGGTGGCCCTGCTGACCAGCAGCGCTTCCAATGGGAACACCTGGAGCACCGGTGACCAAGGCCAGGTCCTGCAGGTGAGCGAGCCCGGCAGTTACTCCGTAACGGTGACGGGACCGTGCAACACGGCGACCAGCACCCCCATTGCCGTGGACTTCGTTCCTGTGCCGTCCCCTGGCACGAATGACGTCACGATCCCCGGGCCCGGAACGGCCTCCCTGACCGCCTCTGGTGATAGCATTAGCTGGTGGTCGGCCGAGACCGGCGGGAACCTGCTCGGCAATGGAAGCCCATGGGAGACCCCCATGCTGTTCGGAGGCGCGACCTTCTGGTGCAGCAACACGGTGGTCAGCCAGGGACCGGCCGTTTATGGTGCTCGTGCCGATCGCACGACCGCAGGCCAATACCACACCAACGGGTCCTTCTGGCTGGTGTTCACGGCAAACGAGGCCTTCACCCTGCGTTCGGTGAAGGTGTTCGCCAACGGCGCGGGCAGCAGGCCGATCGCATTGGTCAATATGCCCAGTGGCAGCGTGGTGACCCAAGCAAATTATTCGATACCCGATGGCGAAAGCCGTGTGCAGCTCGATCTTTTGATACCCGGTCCCGGACAATACGGACTGCGCATTGCCAGCGGTGACCCGCAACTGTGGCGAGATGGTACGGCCAGCGGCCAATCATTCCCCTACCCATTGGGAACGCTGGGCTCCATCACCGGGACCACCGCCACGGGCAGCAATGCCACTGCGCTCTATTACTTCTTCTACGATTGGGAAGTGGAACCGTTGCCACTGGTCTGCACCGGCGAGCGTGTACCGGTGAACGTTGAACTGTTGACCACAGGCATGACCGAGAACGATGAGCTCGTTGGCGTTCATGCATATCCCAACCCAGCGGACCGCGATCTCTTCCTGGATGTGCGCGGTCCCTTGACAGGCCTGCGCCTGGAGGCCCGCATCACGGACAGTACCGGTCGCCTTGTGGCCCGGAAGCCCGTGGAGAACGGCCGCGCCACATTGACCACTGCCGATCTTGAGGAAGGCCTGTACACCTACCACATCATGCAAGGGAACTCCGAGGTGGGCAGGGGCACTTTCGTGGTGACCCATCTTTGGTAAGGCATCCAAGGACAGCGACGCCGAGGGTTCAACAGAGGTATCCGTGTTGGATACTTTTGCACGGATGAAGACCGCGTTCGTTTCCGCCTTGTCGGGCCTTTTTCTCGTGTTCCAGCTGCCCGCCTTGGCGCAAGGTCCGACCTATGTTCCCGGCGATGTGTTGGTGATGCTGGCACCGGGCCAAGCACCTTCTGCGTTGGTGAAGGACCTGCGCATGGTCGATGGTCGTCCTACGGGGATCTCCGTGGTGCGCGAGGTGAGCGCACCTATGCGTGCGTGGCTGCTGCATTTCGATGCCTCCTTGCAGCCCCAGGAGGTGATGTTGCGTGCCGTCCGCGGCCACCGCTCAGTGCAACTGGCGCAGAACAACCATCTGATCAAGGAGCGCACCGTGCCCGACGATGCCCAGTACGGCCAACAGTGGCACCACCAGAACATCAACAGCGAGGGGGCCTGGGACATCAATACCGGTGGGGTCACAGCAACGGGAGACACCATTGTGGTGTGCATCATCGAGAATGCCGACCTACCGCACTCCGACCTCATCACCAATGCCTGGTATAACCACGGTGAGGTGCCGGACAATGGCCAGGATGACGACGTGAACGGATACGTGGACGACTTCCTTGGTTGGGACCCCTCGAGCGGGACCGACAATGTCTATGGTGGAAGCCATGGCACCCAGGTGGCCGGTATGATCGGGGCCAGTGGCAACAATGGCATAGGTGTGGTCGGTGCCAACTGGAACGTGAAGATGATGGTCGTGGACTATGCCAGCACACAGGAAGCCGCCGTGGTGGCAGCATACACCTATCCGTGGGTGATGCGCCGCTTGTACAATGAGACCAACGGTCAGAAGGGGGCCTTCGTGGTGGCGACCAATGCCAGTTGGGGCATCAATGGCGGGCAGCCCAGCGACTCGCCCCTCTGGTGTGCCATGTATGACTCGCTCGGCACCCAAGGCGTGCTGAACTGCGGCGCGACGGCCAACAATAACGTGGACGTGGATGCCGTGGGCGACCTGCCCACAGCCTGCTCCAGTGAATACCTGATCAGCGTAACGGCCACCAACGTGGACGACGACCGCACCTTCAGCGCCTATGGCCTCACCACCATCGATGTGGGTGCGCCGGGTGATAATGTGCGCACCACCAGCCAGGGAGGTGGCTATGGTAACACCAGTGGCACCAGCTTCGCCAGCCCGCTGACGGCGGGGGTCATAGGGCTCCTGTACAGTGCACCGTGTGCATCCATGATGGCCTTGGTGCATAGCGACCCTGCTGCGGGTGCACAATACATGCGCGACATGCTTTTCGAAGGCGTGGACCAGGTGGGCAACCTCGCCGGACAGACCGTGACCGGTGGACGAATCAATGCAGGTGCCAGCATGCAATTGATCATGGGCGCCTGTGGTTCTTGCCCGGGTGCTTACAACCTTTCGGCCACCAGCCCCACGATCAGCGACGCGATCCTGACATGGAGCTCTCCGACCGCCACGGCCTTCGACCTGCGCTACAGGGCCATTGGCGATCCCGATTGGACCCTTGTGGAAGGCCTGCAGACCAGCACCTACACGCTCACGGAACTCCCCATTTGCACGGCTTACGAATATCAAGTGCGGCCACTGTGCGACGAGGAAGGCACCGAGTTCGGGAACAGCTTCACGTGGACAAGCGAGGGCTGCTGCAACGCACCTCCGGGACTGGGCCTGGGCTTCTACGGAGAGGACCTTTTGAACATCACTTGGACCCCGGTACTTGCCGCCAATACCTATACGGTCCGATATCGCGAGCAGGGCACCACCGAGTGGACCGTGATCGATGGCATTACCGATACGTTCGTTGCCATTGAGGGACTGACCGGGTGCACTCCCTATGAGATGCAGGCCAGCAGCCTCTGCACACAAGGTGAAGGCGCGTGGTCGGCATCACTACAGGTCACCACCTTGGGCTGCGGCGCCTGCCTGGACCTCACCTATTGCACCTCCTCGGGGAGTGATTCCTCCGATGAGTGGATCGGCCAGGTATCCATTGGCACGCTCACCAACACGTCGGGCAACGATGGCGGCTATGGCGACTACACCGGACTGAGCACACCGCTTACCATCGGCAATACCTATGCGCTCAGCCTTACCCCGGCCTTCGGCTCGTTCGCGTTCAGCGAGACCTGGAGGGTGTTCATGGACATCGACCAGGATGGCGAGATGGGCCCGGAGGACCTGTTGTTCGCGCCTTCAGCAGCCAGCAACACCACCGTCAATGGCAACATTACCATACCGGCGGGGGCCACGCCCGGTGTCACGCGCATGCGTGTGGTGATGAAGTACAACACAGCAGTTGGAAGCGCGTGCGGTGCGTTCAACTATGGAGAGACCGAGGACTATTGCGTGGAGCTCATCGACGGCAATGTGGGGGTCAACGAGGCATCGGCCGGGGTCGTGCGCGTGTTCCCTTCACCTGCGGACCATGAACTGTTCATTGACGTGACCGGGGTCGAAGCGCAAAGCAACTGGCTGCTGACCGTGCTGGATGCCACTGGCCGCGTGGTGACCAGCAGGTCCGTTCAGAACGGCAGGGCCACGCTCTCCACCGCAGCACTCGCTGAAGGACCGTACGTGTACCGGATAGCGAACGGCACCATCGAACTGGCGCGCGGAAGGTTCCTGGTGGTGCGCGGACGATAAGCCACGCCACAGCGACTGCGTAGCTTGCGCCCATGCGCCCGCTCTCGGCCGTCATCATCACCTTCAACGAGGAACGCAATCTCGCCCGCTGTCTTGCTTCGGTGCGCGCCGTGGCGGACGATATCGTGGTGCTCGACTCCTTCAGCACCGACCGCACCGAGGCCATCGCCAGGGAACACGGGGCGCGTTTCATCCAGCACGCCTTCGATGGCCATATCGAGCAGAAGAACAGGGCCATCACTCATGCAAAGCACCCCTTCGTGCTTTCGCTGGATGCCGATGAAGCGCTCGACGAAGTACTGGCGCATGCCATCCGTAAGGCCAAGGGCGAAGAGGCGCACGGCTACACCATGAACCGCCTGACCAATTACTGCGGCACCTGGGTGCGCCACGGCGGTTGGTATCCCGATGTGAAGCTGCGTTTGTGGGATAGCCGCAAGGGCCGCTGGACCGGACTGAACCCGCACGACCGCTACGAGCTCGAAGCAGGGTCCGTTATCAAGCACCTGCCCGGCGACCTTTTGCACTACAGCTATTACACGCTGAACGACCACTTGAAACAGGTGAACTACTTCACCGACATCATGGCCCGCGAGCTACACGGAAAAGGCCGCAACGCCTCGTACGTGAAACTGCTCCTGAGCCCGTTGGCCAAGTTCATCGGCGATTACGTGTTCCGCGGCGGGTTCCGCGATGGCTGGCATGGCTTCGTGATCGCCATGATCAGTGCTCACGCCACCTTCCTGAAGTACGCGAAGCTGCGCGAACTCAACAGGGCATGAAAGCACCACGTACCATCCTGCTCAGCCGCACGGACAGCATCGGCGATGTGATGCTCACACTGCCCATGGCCGGGCTGCTGAAGGAACGCTTCCCGGGGGTCCGCATCGTTTTCCTGGCGCGCGGATACACGGCTCCGGTCCTGCGCTGCTGTGTTCACGTGGATGAGGTGTTGACCCTGGAAGAGCTCGAAGCCCTGAGCGACAATGCCGCCATGGAAGTTCTGAGGAACGCGAGAGCGGATGCGGTCGTACACGTGTTCCCGCAACGCACCGTGGCGCAGTGGTGCAGCAAGGCAGGCATTCCCCGGCACATTGGCACCAGCAATCGTTGGTGGCACTGGCTCACCTGCAATGAGCGTGTGTCGTTCAGTCGAAGACGCAGCGAGCTGCACGAGGCCCAGCTGAACATCAAATTGCTGCAGCCGTTCGGCATCACCAGTATCCCGGAGCTTGGTCCACTCGCACAACGATCGGGTTTCGCTGCACCGCCTCCCGATGTTGTGGTCAAGGGCTTCCTGCGGAACGACAGGCGCAACATCATTCTGCACCCGCTGTCCAAGGGCAGTGCCGTGGAATGGGGCACGGATCAATTCTCAGAGCTGATCCACCTTCTGGACCCACGGCGGTACCATGTCATCATCACCGGCACAGAGCAGGAGGCCGCCCGCTACCGCAGCGACCTGCCTCTGCATCTTGGACATGTGACCGATGCTGGTGGCAAGCTCGGACTTGACCGATTGATCCAGCTCATCGGCGCCTGCGATGCACTGGTGGCGGCGAGCACAGGCCCCTTGCATATTGCGGCTGCGTGCGGCATTCGTGCCGTCGGCCTCTACTCACCCAAGCGACCCATACACCCCGGCCGCTGGGCGCCCATCGGCAAAGGCGCGGTCGCCTTGGTGGCTGATGGCGTGGACCTGCAAGGCGATCCGCTCACGCACATTCGCGCGATCACACCCCGGCAGGTGCTGGAGCGGTTGGAGCAATGACACCGTTCCGCGGTGATGCGAACACGAGGAGTGTGTAGTACAGCGCAAGGACGGTGGCGCCCGCCTGGGTCTCGATGGTGTCGTCCGTGAAGCATGAGACGCCGAACACCACCGCCCACGCGATGAACAGGGGATCACGCCAGGCACCCATGCGCCAAGCGGGCCACCACCAGCTGAACAACGACCACAACAGGCCCACCGCTCCGAAACTGATCAACAGGGTGAGGTACTCATTGTGCGCGCGCAACCGCCATTCGGGTGCCAGGTCCGAACCCATCGCGATGTATTGCGCATCGAAAGCCAGCTGGGTATCGCCGGTGCCCACACCCAACACCCAATGATCACGAGCAATGGCCAGGCCGGTCCGCCAGAACTCCAACCGCATGGCCACGGAATGCCCACTTGCCAGGCCCTTGTCGCCATACACCTGCAGCTCGAAGAGGACCTCTTCCAAGCGTTCACGCAACACGCTCCGTTGTCCTTCCAGATGGTCGGGCACACCGTGCTCGATGGCCCGCACGTCCGCCTCTGAAAGGGCCATCACGCCAACACTGTCCTTCGTAAGTCCCTTGCTGGCCATGTAGCGCACGGCCGTGCTCCACATCGGATGGCCACGGTCATCCGACGTATCAAGCGATCGTTCGCTGCGTTGCAGCCATGTGCGTCGCAATTCATTCCAGGCAATGTGCGTCCACACGTAATGACCGTTCACCTGCTGCGGGTCGCGCAGGTCATGCGCATAGGGTTCGCCGCCCGCGCTGCGGGGAAAGCGTGCATGAAGGTCCTGCGGTGGCGGTGCGGTGCGCGCCCTCAGCTCACGCACCAAGGGCAGCAGGACCATCAGGGGCAGCACCACCATGCCTGTACGCAACGACCAGCATAACACCGGGCGCAACCGCATCGATCGGCGCCAGATGATGACACCGCAGATCAACAAGAGGATGAAGTAGCCCTGGATGCTTCCCAGGCGATTGATGAAATACAGGCACCACGCCATGGCGAGCAGCTCTGCCACCCTCTCCCGGCGCGCCGCCTGGCGCAAGTCCCACACGAAGACCACAATGGCCAGGCACAACAACAACACCAGCCGAATGTGGCTGATGAACATGGAGAGCGAACGATAGTCTCCCGGTCCAGCGCCACTGAACAATGCGCAGAACAACGCACTGGTCACCGCGCTCCAGGCACCGAACAGCATCACCGTGCGGAACTCACGACGGCCTAATGCGGGCGAGCCTGCCAGCACCACACCGAACGTAAGCAAAGGCAGCAGGATGCGCACGAGGCTGGCTCCCCAACGCATGTCTTCCGTCCATAACAGGCCAAGCATATGCAGGCCCAGGAACGAGAGGAACACGGCAGAAGGCGCGGAAAGGAACCCCTTCCGGAACCGTGCCCGCAGATCACCATGCACTGCTCCCTCCACCAGCCAATTGAGCACCAGCAGCATCTGGGCCATGCTGAGGAACGCCGTGCTCCACGGCAGGAAAACCGCACATAACACCAACGCGACCACATGAATGGCGCGAAAAGGTGCGGCGTTCAGCAGCGCCAGGTTCATCGGCGCGCGGTGGCCTATTTACGTCCAGCGCTGCCGGCGAGCACGGTACTGTACTCGTTGCTGTTCAGCAGTTCGATGGCACGGCGGATCACGGGATCGGTGCCCATGGAAGCCTTGGCACGACCCGTCTGGTAGTAGTAACGCGACACCAGCTCGTTGCGCAACACCTCCTCGATGTCGCTGCGGAACATCCGAAGCTCCTCAGTACGATCGGGTGTCAGCTCCTTGCGAAGCGCCTCGAGCTGCGTCTTGGCGTGATCGTAGTAGCGCTCCCGCTTGGCTTTTTCCTCCAGCGCCTTCAGTGCCTCCATCGTCTCCGTATCGTAGGTGAACTCCTTGTCCTTCACGTAGTCCACGAACGCATTGTACAGCTCATCGGTGATGGCGAACTGCTCGGCAACGGGGATCTCGGGATGATCAAGACGATAGCGGGTGGCGAAATCGAAGAAGAGGTCCTCGCCATACAGGCCGCCAACGACCTTGGCCAGTTCGGGGTCCTCAACGGCCACATCGGGCAAAATGCCACGCCCATCGAACACCGGCCGACCATTGCGGGTCTTGAACTCGGCGATCGCATCCTCCTTGACCTCGATGGCCTTTCCACTGCTGTCACGGTGGGCATAATCCAGCTTCTGGATGCAGCGGCCACTGGGGATGTAGTACTTCGCCACGGTCACTTTCAGCTTGCTGTTGTAGTACAGGTCGCGGGTCTGTTGCACCAACCCCTTGCCGAAGGTGCGCTCACCCACGACCACGGCGCGGTCCAGGTCCTGCAGGGCACCGCTCACGATCTCGCTCGCAGAGGCCGAACCGCGATCCACCAGCACCACGAGCGGGATCTCCGCGTCAAGCGGTTCGCTCAGGGTCTTGTAGGTCTTGTCCCATTCGGCAATGCGCCCCTTGGTCTCCACCACCAGCTGGTTCTTGGGCACGAAGAGGTTCACGATGTTCACCGCCTCCCTCAAGAGACCGCCTCCATTGCCGCGCAGGTCGAGCACGATCTTCTTCGCGCCCTGGTCCTTCAGCTCCTTGACCGCATTACGTACCTCCTGGCCCGCGGTCTGCGTGAAGCTGTTGAGCTTCAGATAGCCAACGCCATTGGCCGCATCGATCATGCCTTTGTACGGGACATCGGGTATCTTGATCTCTTCTCGCACAAGGCTGTGGGTCGTCTCTACACCGTTGCGACGTGTGATCACCTTCACCGTGCTTCCGGCCTGACCTTTGAGCAGCTTGCTCACCTCATCGGTCTCCATGGAGGTGATCTTTCGCCCGTCCACTTCCACGATCACATCACCGGCCCAAATACCGGCCTTCATCGCCGGATAGTTCTCGTAGGGTTCGCTCACCACCACGGTCTCTCCTTTGCGCTTGATCAACGCACCGATGCCCCCATACTGGCCGGTGGTCATGAAGCGGTAATCCTCCATGTCGCTCTCCGGGATGTACTGGGTGTACGGGTCCAGCGAGGACAGCATGGCATCGATGCCTGTCTTCATCAACTGGCCGGGCTGGGTATCATCCACATAGTAGATGTTCAGCTCCTTGTACAGTTCGGTGAAGATCTCCAGGTTCTTGCTGATCTCGAAGTAGTTGTCGCCGGCCGCAATGGTGACGGCACCGCCGGCCACGATCGATGCGCCCAGGATCCAATTGCGCCAGCGGGGCCCGCGGCGTGAGGTTGACTTATCCATGCTGATGAGGGTCTTCCGGAACGGGGTCGTAGCCATGCCCGCCCCACGGGTTACAAGATAGGAAGCGCTTGAGGGTGAGCCAGCCGCCCTTGAACGCACCGTGGCGCCGGAGGGCGGTGAGGCCATATTCGGAACAGGTGGGCGTGTACCGACAGGCGCCCGGCAACAGCGGCGAAATGGTGTATTGGTACATTCTTACCAACACGATCAATGGCCATGCCAGGATCTTACCCATGCTTTTCCATCCAACGGTCCAGGCACCGGGTTATTTTCATCTGGGTCTCGGGCAGGTCAACGGTTGCACGGCCCTGATAAATGAACAGCCAGGCGCACTGGCGGTCCGCAGCAGCGAGCCGGTCCAAATACCGGGCCTTGTTCAATCGATACACCTCACGCATCAACCGTTTCATGCGATTGCGGTCCACGGCATGGCGCAGGTACCTGCGCGGCACCGAAAAGGCCACTTGGGCGTTGGCAATGGTAGGCAGTTCCATCACCTTGCCCACCAAACGGAATGGCATTTCGTTCACGGCCTTGCCCGTGCTGAACACCTCCTGGATGCGCAACCTGCCACAGAGGTGCTCATGTTTACGGAAGGTCGAGCGGGTCATGCGCCTGGATCTCCGATCGGGATTCGACAGCGGGCCACGAACCCACAATGACGGGGCATCAAAACCACCGTCACTTCTTCTTCGCCTGCTGCTTGATGAACAGCTCCATGGCACCGGTCATGCTGGGCGCTTCGGGCAACGGGGCCTGCAGGTCCAGCCGGAACCCATTGTCCACCACGGCCTTTGCGGTGGTGGGGCCGAACGCGGCGATGAACACCCCGTTCTGCTTGAACTTGGGGAAGTTCTTCTTCAGGCTCTCGATCCCTCCGGGACTGAAGAACACCAGCATGTCGTAGTTCAGCGTCTTGATGTCGCTGAGGTCGCTGGCCACGGTCCGGTAGAACACCGCGTTGGTGTACTTCACGCCGGCCTTATCCAACGAGGCGGGGATCTCCCCCTTTTGGATATCACTGCACGGCACGAGGTACTTCTCCTCCTTGTGCTTCTTGATCACATCGACCAGGTCGGCAAAGGACTGCTTGCCGATGAACACCTTGCGCTTGCGGTATACGATGTATTTCTGCACATAGTAAGCAACGCTCTCGCTCACGCAGAAATACTTCATGGTCTCCGGCACGGTAAGGCGAAGTTCCTTGCACATGCGGAAGAAGTGGTCCACGGCATTGCGGCTCGTGAGCACGATGGCCGTATGGTCAAGGATGTTGATACGCTCCTGCCGGAAATCCTGGCCGGCAACGGCCTCCACCTGAATGAACGGACGGAAATCGATCTTCAACGCGTATTTCCTGGCCAGCTCGTGGTACGGCGATCTCTCGTCCGTGGGCGCAGGTTGCGAAACAAGGATGGTCTTGATCTTCAAGGCCGATCGGCTTAGGGTTGAAGTGTTCCGGTGAGCGCTTGCCGAAGGGCACCGATCGTAAGCAGGACAGGCAGGATCTCGGCGGCGCAAAAGTAAACAATAATGTACCTGACGGGGACCCCCTCACCCACCCCGATCCAGGTGCCGCGCACCCAGCGATAGAGCAGCATGAAGCCCACCACGGCCAGCCCCAACGGGGCCATGTAGGAACGGTACTCCGCACGGTAGGCCATGAGCACCGCCACCGGCAACAGCACCGATCCGGCCAGGATGAACAAGAGCAGGCCGGTGTACAGGTGCTCGGCCACGCCACGGTCCACCCGGAACAGTGCGGCCACCGTGCGGAGCAGGAACAACTGGAACAGCACCGCCCCAGCCACCAGGCCGAGCAGGGGCAGAAAACCCACTCCCTCCGCCAGGCCCCGCCAATGCAGGTATTGCCAAGCGAACAGGCTGATGACACAGAGGGCCATGAACAGCATGGCCAGGAATCCCCGCTCCTGCAGGTCGAACTCCTCGCGCATGGCCTGCTTGCCCAACCGCATACGGAACATGGCCTGCCCGAACAGGCGCCATTTGCGCGACGAACCCGCATTGATCAGCGCCAGCAGGATGAACAAGCCCAACAATAAGGCTGTTACCCATTCGGCGTTCAATGGATCGGACGCACGCAGATGGTCAGTGGCTTCAGCCGTTCCCATGGCCGCAAAAGTAGATGTCCGGCCTCCGCGCCACCGGGCCTTGTTAATTTCGCACCCCCTTGCGGTCCGCATCAGCGCGGACCTTACGCACCATGAGCACCACCACAGCACCGAAAAAAGCCGCCACCGACCTGTTCCAGAGCCACGACCACTATCTGGTTGACGAGCTCTTCACCGAAGAGCACAAGCTGATCCGCGAAACGGCACGCAAGCATGTGAGCACGCACCTCAAGCCCATCATCGAGGAGCGCTTCGAGAACGCCAGCTTCAGTAAGGACATCATCCCCGGCCTGGCCGAGATCGGCGCGTTCGGGCCTTTTGTTCCCGAGGAATACGGCGGCCCCGGCCTGGACCAGATCAGCTATGGCCTGATCATGCAGGAGATCGAGCGTTGCGACAGCGGCTTGCGCAGCCTTTGCAGCGTGCAGGGCTCACTCGCCATGTATCCCATCTGGAAGTACGGCAGCGAAGAGCAGAAGAAAAAGTGGTTGCCCGACATGGTGCAGGGTAAGAAGATCGGCTGCTTCGGCCTCACCGAACCCGACTTCGGCAGCAACCCCAGCGGCATGGTCACCACCTTCAAGGACATGGGCGACCACTACCTGCTGAACGG
>JBEICT010000066.1:0-14228 GCA_040383865.1 Flavobacteriales bacterium
ATGTGCAGATGTTCACCGGCACCGCAGGCAGGTTCTGCTACTACGTACAGGCGGTGGAGGCAGGGAACCCATCAGGGATCAATGCCACATCCGAGAGCAACATCGCCTGTGCTGTTCAGGAGGAACTGGTCTATATCCCGAACGCCATGGTCATTGGCGGAGTGAACCACCTGTTCGGCCCGGTCCTGTCCTATGCCGATGTGAGCGAGTACCAGTTCAGCATCCTTAATCGCTGGGGGCAGATCATCTGGACCACCCATGATCCCGCCGAGTTCTGGGATGGTATCGTAGGCAGCGACCATGTACAGCAGGGTATCTATGCCTATTACTGCGCCTTCCGCACGGGGGCCGGGCGACAAGTGGTCCGGAACGGTACGGTCACCGTATTGAAGGCCGATTGAACCGTTTGGATCGTCCTGTTGTGTACTTTTGTGCATGGAACGATCCTCCACAGCGCCCACGCGCAATGACGCCCCGGCCCCTTCGGCCAATGGCCGCTCCCTTCAGGACAAATTCACGGTAGAAGGGCTTACCTACGACGACGTTTTGCTGGTGCCCGCTTACAGCGAGGTGCTGCCCCGCGAGGTGGACATCCGCTCCCACTTTTCGCGTAACATCCTGCTCAATGTCCCCATAGTGTCGGCGGCCATGGACACGGTGACCGGTGCCGAGCTCGCCATTGCCATTGCCCAGCAGGGTGGCATCGGGGTCATCCACAAGAACCAGCCCATTGCGCAACAGGCCGCCGAGGTTCGCCGTGTGAAACGATCAGAGAGCGGAATGATACTCGACCCTGTGAAACTGGACGGCAAGGCCTTGGTGGGCGACGCGCTCCGGCTCATGGCGGAACACCACATTGGTGGTATTCCCGTGGTGGATGAGAAGGACATGCTCGTGGGCATCGTGACCAACCGCGATCTGCGTTTCGAGAAGAAAATGTCACGTCCGGTCGCCGAGGTGATGACCCGTGAGCGTATCATCACCGCCAAGCCGGATACCACCATGGCCCAGGCCGAGGATATCCTGCAGGAGCATAAGATCGAGAAGCTTCCGGTGGTGGATTCGAACGGCAAGCTCGTCGGCCTCATCACCTACAAGGATATCATCAAGCTGAAGAAGCGCCCGAACGCCTGCAAGGACAAGCTGGGCAGGCTGCGCGTGGCCGCGGCCATCGGCGTTACCGGCGATTCCATTGAACGGGCCATGGCCCTTCGCGATGCCGGTGTTGATGCGCTGGTGATCGATACCGCCCATGGCCACAGTCGGGGGGTGCTTGAAATGCTCCGCCGGGTAAAGGCCGAGGTGGGCGGTGTGGACGTAGTGGTGGGGAATATTGCCACGGCCGAAGCGGCCAAGGCGCTGGTTGAGGCCGGTGCCGATGCGGTGAAGGTGGGCATCGGGCCGGGCAGCATCTGCACCACCCGGATCATCGCTGGTGTGGGCGTTCCTCAGCTCACCGCAGTGCTCGAATGTGCGCAGGCCATCGCTGGAAGTGGAGTGCCCATCATCGCTGATGGGGGTATTCGCTACACAGGCGATATCGTGAAGGCTTTGGCGGCCGGAGCGGGTACGGTGATGGTGGGTAGCATGTTCGCGGGGGTGGAGGAAAGCCCGGGCGAGACCATCATTTATGAAGGGCGTCGCTTCAAGGCCTACCGTGGCATGGGCAGCATTGAGGCCATGCAACAGGGCAGCAAGGACCGCTACTTCCAGGACATGGAGGACGATATCAAGAAGCTTGTGCCCGAAGGGATCAGTGGTCGGGTACCCTATAAAGGAAAGCTCGAGGAGGTCGTTCACCAGTTGGTGGGTGGCCTGCGCGCAGGAATGGGCTACTGTGGGGCGGCCAACATGGAAGCCCTCCAGTACGCCAAGTTCATCCGTATCACCATGGCCGGCATGAAGGAGAGCCATCCGCACGACGTGTACATCACCCGGGAGGCACCCAATTACAGCCACCTTTAGTCTTTTTAGCGATCCGACCGGCGGCAGGGACATACAAGGCCTTGCCGCCGGTCGCTTTTTTTAACGCCCATACACCCGGAACGCTCACGCCCGATCGGTTACATTTGCCACCCTTGTGAAAACACGGTAATGATCATGGAAATGAGGAAGTTCGTAGTGATGTTCATGGCGTTCTTCGCCGTTGTGCTGGTGAATGGGCAGAATGGCGCTCAGGACCCGGTGCTGATGACCGTGGACGGAAAGCCGGTGGTCCGCTCGGAGTTCGAGGCCATCTACAAGAAGAACAACAAGGAAGCGAGCGTTACCAAGGAGGCCTTGGATGAGTACTTGGAGCTGTTCATCAATTATAAGCTCAAGGTCCGCGAGGCCGAGGTGATGGGCATGGATACCATTTCCAAGTTCCGCACCGAGCTTGATGGTTATCGCAAACAACTGTCCCGCCCATACCTCATCGATCGCGAACTCAACGATGCCTTGATGCGCGAAGCCTATGATCGCATGCAACAGGAGGTGCGAGCCAGCCACATCCTGGTGCAGGTCGGCCCCGATGCGTCACCGGAGGACACGCTCGCAGCATGGAAGCGCATCGTGGCCTTGCGTGACCGGGTCATGAAGGGCGAGGATTTCGCGGCAGTGGCACAAGGGGTTGGTGGTTCCGAAGACCCCAGCGCCCAAAAGAACGGCGGCGACCTGGGCTATTTCAGCGCACTGCAGATGGTCTATCCGTTCGAGAACGGCGCGTTCAACACGCCCGTGGGCCAGGTCAGCATGCCCGTGAGGACGCGCTTCGGGTATCACATCATCAAGGTTACCGACAAACGCGCTGCCCGTGGGCAGGTCAAAGTGGCGCACATCATGTTGCGCAGCACCGACCAGGACCCTGCTGAGAAGCAGGCGAACGTGGAGGCCCGCATTCGCGAGATCCATCGCCAGGTGGTAGAGGGGCAGGTCGCGTTTTCAGATGCGGCCTTGAAATACAGCGATGACGAAAGTTCCAATACGAAAGGTGGTGAACTGCCCATGTTCGGTACGGGCAAGATGATCGAGGAGTTCGAGGATGCCTCCTTCGCCCTGAAGAAGGATGGCGATATCAGTGCCCCGGTGCGCACCCGCTATGGCTGGCACATCATCAAACGCATCGAATGGCAAGCACCGCCTTCATATGACGCTGCTAAGGCCGAGCTCAAGACCAAGATCGCACGTGACAGCCGTGCCGAGATCACGCGTAAAGCCTTTATTGAGCGCCTGAAGACCGATTACGCCTACACGGCCTACCCGAAGAACCTGAAGGCCGTGCAGGCCCTGGTGGACACCACCATCTTCAAGAAGGGGACCTCGGTCACCGATACGCTGCTGCGCAAGGGCGTGAAGGAGGGCGAGGTGATGCGCGGCAAGCTGGCCTACCGCCGGGAGATCACCGGCATGATCAAGGGCGGCAAGTTCATCGCCGTGCGCGGCCGCCAGTACGACGATGCCACCCAGACCATGGACGATACGTTGGTGGTCCGCGACGTCATGGAAGGTTGGCGGTATGATCGCAAGAAGGCGGCCAAGCTGACGAAGCCCGTGTTCACCATTACCGGGAGGACCTATACACAGCTGGAGTTCCTGGATTTCCTGGAAACCAAGCAGCGCCGTGAACGCACCGTGAAGGTGGCGGACCACGTACAGACCCGCTATTCCGAGTTCGTGGACGAGAGCCTGATGGTCTATGAGGACGAGCACCTGGAGGAAAAGCACGCCGATTTCCGCATGCTCATGAAGGAGTACCGCGACGGGATCCTGTTGTTCGAGCTCACCGATCAGAAGGTCTGGGGGCGTGCCGTGCGTGATACGGCCGGTCTGGAAGCGTTCTACAAGGCCCATGAACAGGAGCACCTGTGGCCCACGCGGTACGAGGCCGATCTATACATCTGCCAGAATGCGACCGTGGCCAAGCAGGTCCGTGGTCTGCTGAAGAAAGGAAAGCGTGGTCAGGAGCTGCTCAGCGTGGTGAACAAGACCAACGCATTGGCCCTCGAACTGGATGGCGGCACCTTCAGCGCTGACCAGAAACCCTTCCTGAACGGACTTTCCGCCACAGGCCTTAGCGCCGATCTGGCCGCCGATGGACGCGTGGCGATCGCGGACGTCAAGACGATCATTCCTCCTACGCCCAAGACATTGGACGAGACCCGTGGGTCGGTGACTGCGGCCTACCAGGATTCGTTGGAGAAGGCCTGGATCCAGGAATTGCGCGCCAAGTATGTCGTAACCGTCGATCGCAGCGTTCTCTATTCCATCAAGTGATAGGGAACAGGGTACGGGTCCAACGGCCCCACGCATTTTTTCTCATCGGCTCGCTTGCGGTCGCCCTATCTGGGTGTACCCACGCCGTGGATCAGGAGGACCCCGTGCTTGCTCGTGCCTACGATCAATACCTGCGGTGGAGCGACCTGCGTCAGCTCATTCCGCTGGGGATCCCGGCTGAGGACAGCGCGGTGATGGCCCAGGCACACATCAACAACTGGTTGCAGCAGCAGGTGGTGTTGAACAAGGCAGAGGCCAACCTGGCTCCGGCTGATAAGGATTTCGAGGCCCAATTGCGCGATTATCGCAACTCGCTGGTGTTGTTCGCCTACGAGCAGGCCTTGGTGGACCAAAAACTCGATACGGCTGTATCCGATGCCGATGTGCAGGCCTACTACGAGGCCAATACCGCCAACTTCGAGCTGAAGGACCACGCAGTTCGCGTACGCTGGTTCAGGGTGGCGGAGCCTGATAAGCGGGTGATGCGCCGTGTGGAGGAACAGTTCAATAGTGACCGGGAGGAAAAGCGCCACGAGCTCGAGATATGGCTTGCCGCGAACGGTATTGCGATCAACGATCGAAGCACCGTGTGGACCTATTGGGCCGAAATGGGGGCTGAGTTCCCGGTTGCGTTGCCTGAACCCGCCGGCCCGGGCAGAACGGTCCTGAGGCAGGATTCCGTGGCCTGGTTCCTCGAGATCCTGGAACTTCGTCCTCGCAAGAGCAACATCCCCGTTTCGTTGGTGAGGCGCGATATTCGCACCATGATCATCAACCAGCGCAAGTTGCAGCTCGTGGAACGGATGCGTGAAGACCTGTATCGTGAAGCATTACAGAACAAGGATGTCGAAGTTCGCTGACCGCATGGTGCTCCTGTTGGCCACGGTCATGTTCGTGTCCGTTGTTGCTGCACAACCCGCGGGCATGCTCATCGATCGGGTGGTGGCCGTGGTAGGCCGTGAGGCGATCTATCATTCGGACCTGGTCCAACGGATGGAGCAGGCCCGCGCTCAAGGCGCGCCTGCCGATCTCGCCGCAGCATGTGGTGAATTGGAGGACCTGCTTTACGAGAAGCTGCTGCTGGAGCAGGCACGTATCGATAGTGTGGTGGTGGAGGAAGCCCAAGTGAACGGTGAACTGGACCGGCGTATCCGGTATTTCGCTTCCCAGTTGGGCGGCGAGAAGAAGCTCGAGGAGTTCTACGGCAAGTCCGTGGCGGAGATCAAGGCCGATTTCCGGAAGCAGGTGGAGGAGCAGTTGCTGGTGCAATCCATGCAGCAGAAGATCACCGCTGATGTTCGCCTGACCCCCAAGGATGTGGAACGGTTCTACCGTTCAATACCCGAGGATAGTGTGCCCCTCATCAATGCGGAAGTGGAGTATGCGATGATCTTGAAACTGCCCAGACCGAGCGAGGAGGAGGACCGACGTGTGAGGAGGCGCATGGAGGAGTATCGTGATGCCATTCTGAAGGGCACCAAGGACTTCTGCACGGTGGCCATTCTCTATTCCGAGGACCCCGGGTCTGCCAAGGATTGCGGTCAGCTTGGTCTGGTGCCCCAAGGGGTGATGGTGCCGGAGTTCGATGCCGTGGCGCTCAGCTTGAAGGAAGGGGAGGTTTCCCAAGTGTTCAAAACGCAGTACGGCTGGCACTTCATGCAGCTTGTTGAACGGCGTGGGGAGCAGTACAATGCCCGACATGTGCTGATGCGTCCACAAGTGAGCCCGGCCGACCTTCAGGTGTCGCGGCAGGTCCTGGACAGCTTGGTGCGTGGCATCCGTGCTGGTTCGATCGAAATGGGAGCGGCGGCACAGGAGGTTTCCGACGATGAGGAGAGCAAGGGGTTGGATGGAGTGATGATCGAACCGTCCAGTAATTCCGCCCGCTGGGATATGAGCGCGCTGGACCAGCAGACCTTTTTCGTGTTGGACAAACTCAAGCCCGGCGAAGTGAGCGACCCTCAGCTGGTGGTGATGCCCGATGGGACCAAGGCCTATCGGATACTTCGGCTCATTCTTCGCTCGGAGCCTCACCGGGCCAACCTGAAGGATGATTTCCGCCTGATCTCCCAGGCAGCAGAGGGCAAGGCACGCGCTGCTGCTGTTGACGAGTGGGTAGGCGAGCGCCTTGCCGGCACCTATGTGCGGTTGTCCCCCGAACACAATAGATGTGCGTTCGAGCACGACTGGGCCAAGTCGGGTCCCAACCATTGAACGCACCTGAACAAGCAAGCACGATCATGAGCATTCCCAGCAGTGATGTACAGGCGGTGGAGCAATTCGGTGAGCGGTACCGCCGCTTGAAGAGCGAGGTAGGTAAGGTCATCATTGGTCAGGACCAGGTCGTTGATCTGGTGTTGCTGGGGATATTCAGCAGAGGACATTGTCTGTTGGTGGGTGTGCCCGGTCTGGCCAAGACGCTCCTTGTGAACACGGTGGCGCGTTCGCTCGGGCTCAGCTTCAATCGGATCCAGTTCACGCCGGACCTCATGCCAAGCGATATCATTGGCTCCGAGATCTTGGACGAAAGCAGGCATTTCCGCTTCGTGAAGGGGCCCATCTTCGCCAATATCATCCTCGCGGACGAGATCAACCGTACTCCGCCCAAGACACAGGCCGCCCTGTTGGAGGCCATGCAGGAAAAGTCAGTTACCGCAGCTGGACAGACCCATGTGCTGCCCGATCCGTTCTTTGTACTGGCCACACAGAACCCCATTGAACAAGAGGGTACATACCCTTTGCCTGAAGCGCAGTTGGACCGGTTCATGTTCAATATCTGGGTGGATTATCCGGCATTTGCGGATGAGCTCGCGGTGGTCAAGGCGACCACGGGCGACCGTCCTGCATCGGTTGAACCAGTGCTCACCGCAGAGGAGATCCTCTTCTATCAAGGACTGGTGCGTCGCATTCCGGTGCCGGATAATGTGCTGGAGTATGCCGTCCGATTGGTGTCCCGCACCCGTCCGGGAACGGAAGCGGCCCCGGGCATCATTAACGATCACGTTAGCTGGGGGGCTGGTCCGCGTGCTTCGCAATACCTGGTCATTGGGGCCAAGGCCCATGCCTTGGCGAACGGCAGGTTCTCCCCGGATATCGCCGATGTACAGGCGGTCGCTTTGCCCATTTTGCGGCACAGGCTGGTCAGGAACTACAAAGCCGAGGCTGAAGGGGTCACCATCGACCGTATTGTGAGCGGGATCCTCTGATCGGAGCTCTTTGCGTTACAGGAAGGCAATGATCCATGATCGTTGTCAGCACTTGCCGCGGCCGATCCTCTACTTTTGAATGATCACCATTGATCATTCCCCTCATGAAGAACCTATTCGGCCCACGTTCATTGTTCGTCTGCCTTGGTGTGCTGATCATGTCCTTGGCCACGGCCCAGCCCACGGTCGACATCACTTTGGTCCAGACCGTTGAGGGCCCTGTTGAGGTCCGTTTAAGGCCGGATGGTCCGTTCGATGGATTGCTATCCAGCGTCGTGTTCACCATCCGATGGAATGAGGGTGGTCCTGCGGGATTGGGTTCCGTTCAGCAATTCACCCCCGTGAACAGCTATTGCTCTGTTTCCAAGTCCGGGCCCGAGCAGACGGCGAACGGGTTCCGTTACCAGGTCTTCGCCGGCTTCGGGTTCGTGCCGCTGTCCGAAGTTCCTACGACATGGGTCCCAGGAGAGGAGGTCGTACTGTGCCGCGTGAACGTGATCAATGGGAGTGCCGCCTTCAGTATTGTTGTTGATGCATGGACCAGCGACATCAATAACAACGGCGACTATTTCATCTCGCTCAATGGATTGGACCGTACGGGGGAGATCTACACCATCAGCACAGGCGTGAACGTGAATGACCCTGAAATGCTCGGACCTCATGTCGGGCCTAACCCGGCGGACGACCAGTTCATTCTGTCGCTACCCCAAGGAATGGGCGGAACGGTCTCCGTGGAATTGATGGATGCGTCCGGCCGTGTGGTATGGACCAAGGGCCTGAACGTCGGAGGTGCTGCGCATCGCGAAGCGTTCGACGTATCCGGCTTGAGCGCGGGAACCTACGTCTTGGTGGTCGCGTCTGCGACCGGACGAACCAGCCATCGTGTTGTTGTCGAACATTGATCGAACCTCATCATGCGTCTCTCTACTCTCTCCGCTCGTGCGGCATGCATCGTTTCTTTTCTCTCCATCGCCGGACCAGGCCTTGCACAGGTCGTCGGGCCTTGGCGCACGGCCGTGGAGGCCGAGGTGGCCGGTCGTGGGGTGAGGCGGATCTTCCCCACGCAATACAGGGTGCTCGAGGTTGATGTGCCATATCTGGCCACCCAGTTCGACCAGGTACGGTCTGTCCCTGGTACCTCCGGGACCATGATGGTGCCTTTGCCCGAAGGTGGTCAGGAGCGATTCAGCTATTGGGCCAATGAGGTCATGCATCCCGAGCTTGCTTCACGCTACCCGGAGATCAGGACGTTCAGCGGGGAGAGCATCGACCGTCCCGGGGTGCTGGCACGTTTCGACCTTACCCCGCATGGTTTCCACGGCATGATCATGGACCCAACGAACGGTTGGTGGTTCATTGACCCATATGCCTACGGCGATGCGTCCACCTGCATCATTTACCGCAAGCAACACTTCACGAAACAGTTGCCCGAGGGCTTCAGTGCGTGCAGCTATGAGACCGTGAATGACATTGAAGCTGCTGCCGAACAGACCAGGCAGTGGATCCAAGAGATGGGGGAGGAGCGCGTTGGGGACTGCCAGCGGCGTACCTATCGTCTGGCCCTCGCCTGCACTGGTGAGTATGCGAACTACCATGGTAGCAACACCACCAACAATAACAAGTCCTTTGCGCTCGCGGCCATGGTCACGACCATGAACAGGGTGAACACCCAGTTCGAGCGGGATGCCACGCTCACCATGGTGCTCGTGTCCAATACCGATCAGCTCATCTACCTCAACGCGTCCACCGATCCCTACACCAATACGAACGGATCCACCATGCTGGGCCAGAATCAGACCACGTGTGATGCTGTGATCGGGTCGGCGAACTACGATATCGGCCATGTTTTCAGCACCGGAGGTGGGGGCGTTGCGTACCTGAACAGCCCTTGCAACAACAGCCTGAAGGCCGGTGGTGTAACGGGTTCCGGTGCCCCGGTCGGTGATCCCTTCGATATCGACTATGTGGCCCACGAGATGGGCCATCAGTACGGCGGTAACCATACCCAGAACAACAACTGCAACCGCGCCAGTGCAGCAGCCTTCGAGCCCGGTAGTGCAAGCACGATCATGGGCTATGCTGGCATTTGTTCGCCCAACGTGCAGAATAATTCCGATGCCTATTTCCACGGTTACAGCATGCAGGAGATGGCGGCCAACATCACCACGGGCACCAGCAGCACCTGCCCGCAGGTCACCGCATTGGTCAATCAAGCGCCCACAGCGAACGCCGGTGCCGACCGCACCATCCCGCGTAGTACACCCTTCATACTGACGGCGATCGGCAGCGACCCGAACAGTGGGAATGTGCTCACCTATTGCTGGGAGCAGATGAACAACCAGGTCTCCACCCAGCCGCCTGTTGCCACTGCGACCACCGGACCCAGTTTCCGCTCCTTTACACCGACCACCAGCCCATTGCGCTATGTTCCCGCGCTGAGCGCGGTGGTGGCCGGTACCACCCCTACGTGGGAGGTGCTTCCGAGCGTTGCACGTACGCTCAACTTCCGCCTTACCGTTCGGGATAATGTCACCGGTGGTGGTTGCAATGACCAGGACAACATGGTGGTCACCGTGTCCGGCAGCGCTGGACCTTTCCTCGTCACACAGCCCAATACGAACGTGTCCTGGGCGGGGTCTTCCTCGCAAACCGTGACGTGGGATGTGGCCGCCACCAATATCGCCCCGGTGAGTTGCGCCAATGTGGACATCCTGTTGTCCACCGATGGTGGGTTGACCTACCCCCTTACCCTGGCCACTTCCACTCCGAATGATGGTAGTCAGAGCGTGATCCTTCCCAATGTGGCCACCACCACGGCCCGCATCATGGTGAAGGCCAATGGCAATATTTTCTACGACATCTCCAATGTCAACTTCACCATTACGGTGCCCATCGTGCCGGATTATGGCCTTGTGGTGGCCAACACCACGGTGAGCGCATGTGCGCCCGGTACTGCCGTTTACGGTGTGCAGACCACATCGCTGGCAGGCTACACGCAGCCGATCACGTTAGCCGTAACGGGTTTGCCAGCAGGCTTGACGGCCTCTTTCAGCACGAATCCCGTGACCCCGGGCGGGTCTTCCAACCTGACCATTTCGGGTACCCAGAACCAATTGCCCGGATCGTACAACTTCAACCTGACGGCCACTTCCACGAGCGGTAACAGGACCGTGCCGCTCACCGTGGTCATTGAATCCACACCAGGCAGTGTGGTGCGCACCGCACCGTTGAACGGGGCAACAAGCGTGGCGCCAGGTTCAGCACTAACGTGGAACGCCACGGCTTCCGCCAGCTCCTATTCCTTGCAGATCGCGACCGATCCGGGCATGATCAATATCGTGGAGAGCGCTATGGGCATTACGGGAACATCCTACACGCCCGGTACGGCCGATGCGCCCCAGACCACCTATTACTGGACGGTGCAAGCGGTGAACAGCTGTGGGTTCGGGACCTCGGAAGCAGCGTGGTCCTTCACCACGGCGGCCTGTGTGCCTGTGCAGGTACAGATCACCATCGACCAATATGGTAATGAAACCACCTGGCAAGTGGTTCAGGGAGCCACGGTGGTTGCTTCCGGAGGCCCTTATGCACAGCTGGCCGCGAGCGGTACACAGGCCCAGGCGCCCGTTGACCTATGCCTGACGCCTGGTTGTTACGAGCTAAGGGTGTTCGATAGCTTTGGTGATGGGAACTGCTGTGCGTATGGAAATGGGTTCATCCGTGTGGTCGATGGGATCGGGACGGTGTTGGCCAATGTCAGTCAGGACATCAATGTCGGTGCACCGGCAGTGGTGCCTTTCTGTGCAGCGGCAGAGGTGCGTCTGAGCCCCAAAGTGCTGCTCGAGGGCCCATATGTCACTGCGCAAGGCCTTATGCATGATTCCTTGCGGGTGCGTGGCATGATCCCGCTCACGGAGCCCTACACTGCGCTCGGTTTCGGTCAGTTGGCAGGTGGTGGTGGTGAGGTCATCTCGCCTGCCGTTCTGACCGTGACCGGGAATAATGCCATTGTGGATTGGGTGCGCGTGGAATTGCGTGCCCCTGGCAACAGCGGTGTCGTTGTGGCCACCCGTCAGGCCTTATTGCAACGCGATGGCGACGTGGTCGGCGTCGATGGCACCTCTCCGGTGGTCCTGAACGTTCCACCCGGCAACTACTTTGTGGCTGTGCGCCATCGCAATCACCTCGGTTGCATGACCCTGCTCACCCGCACCTTGGGAACCACCTCCTCCGCACTGGACCTGACCACTTCCACCACGGCCACTTTTGGTACGGAGGCCCGCAAGGTTTCCGGTTCCGTGGTGGTTTTGTACAGTGGGAACGTCCTCTTGGACGGCAGGCTGGCCTACACGAACCAGGACAATGATCGGGACCCGATCCTGCTGTCCATCGGTGGTGTTGTGCCAACAGCGACCATCACTGGCTATCGCCAGGAAGATGTGACCTTGGACGGGAATGTGAAGTATACGGGTGGTTCCAATGACCGCGATCCGATACTGGCCAACATCGGCGGTGTCATCCCTACGAATATCCGTTTGGAGCAACTACCATGAAGAGCAAGATCTTCCAGTGGTCGGTTTGCGCGATCACGTTGATCGGAGGGGCTGGCACCGAGATCCGGGCTCAGGCGTGGGAGGTGTTCGATATGGAGGGGGAGGGCCTGCCCAGTAATACCATCACTGATCTCATACAGGACCACGAGGGTGTGATCTGGGTGGGTACCGATTGGGGCCTGTGCCGACGTGAGGGCAGTTCATGGACCGTTCTTCAAGCAGGCAGCACCGGACTTTCGGGAAATGTAGTGACCTGTTTGGCCGTTGATGGCCTGAACAGGCTGTGGGTAGGCACGGCCACGAACGGGATCTCCATTCTTGATGGGGGGACCTGGAGCTATCTCAACAATGGGAACAGCCCGATCGCCACTGAAGGGGTCAAGCATATCCATCACGATCATCGCGGTTGGGTCTGGGTGAGCACTGAGCTGGGGCTTTATTGCCACACCGGTGATGAATGGAGGCACTATGACAACACGCCGGAGAGCTATGGAGGGTTTACGTTCTTCGGACCCAACGTGCGCGCAGTGGATGTGCGTGAGGATGGCTTGGTGGCCGTGGCGACCATGAACGCAGGACTGACCGACCTCACCGAGACCGAGTTCATCTTCTACACCGCCGCGAACAGTGGATTTCCGGACAATTCGATGAACGATGTCGCCATTGATGAGAATGGCGACCGATGGCTTGCCTGCCCATCGGGAGGTCTGATCTGGCATGCGTCATCGTTCATGGGCGGGCCTGTTTTCCAGTACAACTCCTTTACTGCGGGCCTCCCGGACAACACGTTGCTCTGTGTGATCATCGACAATGCCGGACGGAAGGTGCTGGGTTCCGAGACCGCCGGGATCATCCTGTTCGAGGGACAGGGGAACTTCACCATATTGGATCAGGCCAGCACTGGTCTGCCATCAGACCATGTACGTTGCCTGCTGTTGGATAGTGCAGGTGGGCTCTGGGCTGGCACAGATGCTGGAGTGGCCCGTTTCGACCCCAGCATGGACGTGGTGGACCGATCCGTGTTGACCGGGTCCACGGCATACCCCAACCCGGTCACCGATGTTCTGTACGTTCAGCCTTCAGGCAGCGGGAACTTGATCGAATGGCAACTGGCCGATGAACTGGGCCGGATCGTTCAGCATGGCACCGTCAATGGCTTCTCTCCGTTCATGGTGGACATGTCGTTCCTGGCCCCCGGTCAATATATCGTGAAGCTGCGGACTGACGGGGGAAATGAGGTGCTCCGGGTCGTTAGGAACTGAAGGGAGCGACATCTTTGGAAGTTGACCCCGGACCGGGTTGCAGGTATATTGCAGTGCCAATTGCTCCGGCTCCTACTTTACTTACCCGCTCATGATGAAACGTTACCTCCTGTCGGTGATGGTCCCAGGCCTGCTTTTCCCAGCAGTAGCCTCCGCCCAGTGCTCCTTGACCAATGCCACAAGCTGTGTCTGCCGCACTTCGGGTCAGACCACATGTGATCTCAAGCCCGACATTACCATTTCCTGGTCCGCCCTGCAGAACTACCTCAGTGGGCCCACGGAGAACGCACAGACGGGTACCCAGGCGGGTCGATTGAAGGTTTCGGGCTCCACCCCGAACATCGGTTACGGCCCCTTGGAAGTGCGCACGGCCGACCAGAGCAGCCTGCGCCATTTTGTGTGCGGTACGGATACATTCACCGTAAGTGGACAGACCGGGTTCAACTGCCCCAACGGCCAGAATCCCAAACAGATCATCTTCCAACAGGTGTACCGCAAACAGGGGAATAGCATGGTACGCAATGAGCGGATGGCAGGAAGCATGACCTACCATTCCGCACACAGTCATTACCATGTGAACGATTGGACCACGATGGACCTGAAGATCCAGGACCCGTCAGAACCCGATCCCCGCAAGTGGCCAACGGTGGCATCCGGGGCCAAGATCGGTTTCTGTCTCATGGACTATGGAGCTTGCAGTTCCTATCCTGGCCACTGTCGTACCTCGCAGGAGTACAACGGAGGAACGGCCCTGAACAGCAGTTCCAACTTCCCGAACTATGGGCTTTCCGGTGGGTATGGATGCGGTACCAATGTGCAAGGCATCTCCGTGGGCCGTACGGACATCTACAGCGAGCAGTTGGACATGATGTGGATCAACGTGATGGATGGTTTGTGCAACGGCAACTACTGGATCGTGGCAGAGGCCGATCCGACGAACGTGTTCGTGGAGG
>JBEICT010000067.1:0-14146 GCA_040383865.1 Flavobacteriales bacterium
GCAGTAGTGCAGCCCCTTGTATTTGCGGATGAAGCCGAAGAAGAGGAAGACGTGCTTCCGGAGATGATGCTGTGCCTTCCACGCCTCCTTGTCGAACGCTGGATCAGGCTTGAAGAGCGTGTAGATCGGATGGTAGAGCTTGAGTATCGAGTGGCGAGTGACGAGTGGCGAGTGGCGCCGCACAGACTCGCCACTCGCCACTCGATACGCGCCACTGCGTTTCCCATCCAACGTCACCTCGAACGCCTTGTCCGGCATCAAGGCCTTCAGCTCTTCCGCGGTCTTGTAAGCATGGACGATGAAGCTGTGCCCGTGCCGTAGTGCCATCCGCGTGAGCCGCGCATCCAGCGAGCTCTGTTCCTTGGCGGCCACGAAGTGCAGGTCGAAGAGGATCTCCGCTTTCGTGTGCTTCCGCAGGTATTTCGCGATGGTGTTGAGCGGGATGCCCTGGGTGGGGTTGTACCACTGGATGATCACCTTGTCTGGCTGCAGCGCGGCGATGGCCCTGGCGGTGCTCCACCACGTGCGCGGGTCGTTCCAGTTGGTAAGGTACTTCACCGGAATGTCGTAGCCCTCCAGAAAGTCGCTGCGGCTGGCCTTGTCCACGAACTCGCGCGGGATGATCGCCGGGTATTGCTGCGTCCAGCTGACGATGGTGACCTTCGCCCCCTCATCCTTCAGCGCACGGGCCAACGCGGTGTTGTACTGCGCGATGCCGCCTTTGAACTTGGGGCCGGGGCCGAAGCAGACGATCATCGATCAGAAAATGAGATGATCAGAAGATCAGATAATGTAATGCGCGCCCACTGCAAGTTCAGCGCTAACTCACCGTCGGCACTTCGCTCACTTTTCTGATCGTCTGATCGTCTGATCATCCGATCCGCATTTTCGCCGCCTCATACACCCGCCGCATCCCTTCCTCGATGCTGATCTTCGCTTTCCAGCCGAGGTTCTCTTCCACCCAGGTCATGTCGCAGTAGCGGCTGTGCACGCCCACGGGCTTGTCCAGCAAGGGCTTGATGGTGGGTTTGTAGCCCGCGAAGCCGGTGAAGATCTCGATCAGTTCCAGGAAGCTGGTGAGCCGGCCCATGCCGATGTTGATGGCCCGGCCGTCGCTGATCTTGTCCATGGCCAGCAGCGTGAGGTCGAGCACGTCGTCGATGTGCACGAAGTCGCGGCCCTGCTTGCCGGTGCCCCACACCTCGAAGGGGTTCTCCTTCTTGGCGGCACGCGCGGCAATGGCCGGCACGGGGTAGGAGAGGTCCTGGTCCTCGCCGTAGCCGCTGAAGGGGCGGATGCAGGTGACATGCACGCCGTAGTGGCTGGCCGCGATCTTGGCCAGGAACTCGCCCGTGAGCTTGCTCCAGCCGTAGGTCATGTCGGGCTCGCCCATCTTCTTGAAGTCGATGTCGGTCTCCTTCAGCTGCAGGGTGTTGCTCTCGGTCTGCAGGTCGATGGGGTAGGCGGCGCTGCTGCTGGGGTAGAGGAAGCGCTCGGGTTTATTGCGGCAGACGTAGAGGAAGATCTCTGCGTCGATGCTCAGGTCCTGGGCCACGAGCATGGGGTCGCCGTCGATCTTGCTGCGCCCGCCCACGATGGCCGCGAAGTGGAAGATGTCCTTGAAGCGGACCACGTCCAGTCCGTGCTGCTTCACCAGGTATTCCGGGTCCTTGTTCAGTTCGCGCAGCACGTCGCGCAGGTCCGCCTGTAGGAAGAGTACACGCCCGTCGTCATAGACGGTGATACCGCGGTCCACACCATCACATTTCCAAGGCGCCCAGGTGTCGGGATGGGTGCCCACACTGAGATCGTCGATGAGCAGGATGCGGTCGGGCGTATTGTTGAACAGCCGCTGGACCATGTTGCGGCCCACGAATCCGCAGCCGCCGGTGACCAAATGTGTTGCCATGTCGGGTGCAAAGATGCGGTTTGCGGAGGGCTGTGTTCCACAGAAGGCAGTCGGTTCATGAACCATCCATCGTTGGTTGCCATGGGTGCGGTTATCTTGTCACCATGACCCGTACGCCGTTGCGCGTTTGCCTTGAGGAGATCGCCCGTTACGAGGGTGATGGTCCGGAGCCGCTGGCCCGCTTGGTGCAGGTGGTGCGCCCCACGGCGCTGGAGTGGCGCGATCGGAAAGTGCCCCGGTTCGATGCGTTGGTGACCTTGTTGGAGAACGATCCCGTGCTCTGTGCCGGCATTTCTGCCTACCTGCGCCGGCTCACGAAGGGCATGACCTTTCATCGCACGCTGACGGATGCCGGCCTACCGAGCGGGGAGTTCTGGACCGAACTGTGGCGACGTGTCGGGTTCAAATTGTTGCCACCCCAGCCGGAGGAACACACCAGCGACCACTTGCTCGTGAACGTGTTCTACCAGGAGCGTGATGCGGACTGGGTATCGGTCCTGAACGAGGGCCGCTGCATTCGCTTATTGCACCTGCTCGGGCTGGCAGAAGATGCGGAGTTCGAACGACACGCGGTGCAGGAACTCTTGTTCGCGGTACAGGTGCTTGGCCTCAGGGTGGCGGGCAAGGCGTTCGATGCGGATGTGTTGCGCATGCTACCCGAAGTGGAGCGTTTCGATAATCCCTTCTTCGTTCTGGCTGATGCGGTAGATGATCAGATCGATGCGTTGCGTGAAGATCACCGACAGCGATCCACGGCCAACGTACACCATGTGCGGACCACATCCTTGCTGGCCGATTGTCGTCGGGCCATTGCCGCTGCGTTCGCCAATTCGGCCCGTTTGGGGATGACGATGCGTCTCAATCAGCAGCTGATGCGCATGGAACGTATGCTGGACCGCCTGGAGGTGGTGCTTGATATTCTTGCCATCGACCATGGTCGGGAAGCGGTCAGCAAACGAGTTCAGCTCTTCAAAACGCTCGTGGTCTTTAGCGCAGGAAGCACCCGGGTAATGGGTTTTCTCAACGCCAGTACGCACGTGGTGGCACGCGAGATCACGCAGCATACCGGGCGTACAGGCGAACATTACATCACGACCACGGCATCGGAGTATCGCCACATGCTGCGTTCAGCCTTGGGCGGAGGTGCTCTGGTGGCCCTGGCCTGCGTGATCAAGGCCTGGATGGGGACCCTGGAGGGCAGCTTGTTCGGGCATGCCTTGCTCTACAGCCTGAACTACGCGTGGGTGTTCATCGGCATTTATTTGTTGCATCTCACACTGGCCACCAAGCAGCCGGCCATGACCGCTGCCACCATTGCGGCAACGCTCGACGAGGGCAGGGGGCAGGCCGTTGATGAGCGCTATCATGCACTGGCGGGGCTGATCGCACGGGTCTGGCGCTCCCAGTTCATTGCGTTCGTGGGGAACGTGTTCATGGCCTTTCCGGTGGCGGCGGCGCTGGCTTACGGGTGGAACGCCCTTTTCGGACCGGAACTGTTCGCGCACAAGTCGGCCAAGCTTATTCACGAACTGCATCCAGTGCGATCGCTGGCCATTCCGCATGCTGCCATTGCCGGTATCTTCCTGTTCATTTCAGGATTGATCGCGGGAAGCGTGAGCAATTGGTCCGTTCATGGCCGGATCCCCCAGCGGTTGCGCGAGCACCCGGTTCTCAAAGTGTGGCTCGGACCCGAAAAGCGTGAGCGTCTGGCCCGTTTCTTCGAACGCAACGCGGGCGGCATCATCAGCAATTCCTGGTTCGGCGTGTTCATGGGGTCCGTAGGCATGGTGGGTACCTTCTTCGGCCTGCCATTGGATATCCGCCACATCACGTTCGCCGCTGGTAACCTGGGCCTCGGCCTGGTGGGTGCGAACTGGAGCGTGGACCTTGGCCTGGTGCTGTGGTCAGTTCTCGGGATCGGCCTGATCGGCTTCATCAACTTCGCCGTGAGCTTCGGGTTGTCGCTCTCATTGGCCCTGCGTTCCCGTGGCATCGCCTTGGTCGAACTGGCGCCTATCGTTACAGCCGTGCGGCTACATTTCCGCAAGGAACCTGCGAGTTTCTTCTTCCCGCCGATGGGTGGTCGTAACGGAGGCGGAGCAGCGGACGAGGACCTAACCCAATAGGTCCAGTTCCTCCTCCAGCGTGCGCCGGTCATTTCCCGGCTTCGGGGCCACCTGGGCCATGGCATACTCGCTCAGGGCCGTGATCGTCAGGCTGGGGTTCACGCCGAGGTTCGCTGGTATGATGGACCCGTCGAGGATGTGCATGCGTGGATAGCCGAACACCTCGAACCGTTCATTCACCACGCCATTGGAGCGATCTTTTCCCATGGGGCATCCGCCCAGGATGTGTGCTGTCGATGACATGTTCAGCAATACCTCCGGGGCAGCGTTCATGGCCACACCACCCACCTTTTCGGCATAGCGATGCATGACCTCCTGCCCGATGGGGATGTAGGCCGGGACCCTTCGTTCCCGCTGTTCGTTCACGCGAAGTCGTCCGCCGAAGAGCCCTCGCTTCCATCGCAGGTCCACGGCATTGTCCACGGTCTGCATGACCAGAAGAATGATCGAATGGCGGGCCCAGTCGCGCCGCAGGACCTGAAAGACCCGATGGGGCCTGCTCACGGTGTTCCAGAGCATTTTGGCCGTTCGCAACAGGGGAGGCCCGGCGCCTGCTGCCATAACGCTGAGCAGGCCCATCGCTCCGGAACCGTCCGGGTATTTTACCAGTTCGATGTGCGTGTTGTCATCGGGCGCGAACACACGACTGATGGCCACACCGTGATTCATTTTCCCGGGGATACCGCTGATGCCGCAGAGCGATTCACTGTTGGTGCGCAGGCTTCCGCCGAGCGTGTCGCTCAGAAACGGCAAAGTGCCCAATTCGTGTTTCTGCCGCATCAATAACCGCAGTGTACCCAGCACTCCCGCGCTGACCACCAAGCCTTTGGACCTGAACACACGTCGCGCATCCCAAGGCCGGTTCATGGTGCTCAGGGTGTGCACATGATAGATGCCGTCCTTGTATTCGATGCGGTCCACCTTGGTGCCGGCCTCAATGCGGGCGCCGTTGCGTTCGGCGAACCAGAGGTAGTTCTTATCCAGCGTGTTCTTGGCGTTGTGCCGGCACCCCACCATGCACCCTGCGCATTCAGTACAGCCGTTTCGTTGGGGCCCCAGCCCCTTGAAGTAGGGGTCGGTGGATGTGCTGGGGTTTCCGAGATAAACGCCAACATGGTCCACGGGCCGGTAGGTATCAGCCTTCCCCATGTCCTTCGCGATCCCTTGCAGGACCTTGTCCTCGGGGCCTTCCTTGATGTAGGGTGTGCTGCCGAGCATTGACCGGGCCTTTGCATAGTAGGGGGCCAGCCGTTCCTTCCAATCGCCGAGTTCAGCCCAGCTCGGATGCTGGAAGAAGCTGTCCGGTGGCATCATGTGCGTGTTGGCATACACAAGGCTTCCGCCACCCACACCTGCGCCGCTCAGCACCATGATACGGTCCAACAGATCGATCTGCTGGGGTCCGAAACAACGCAGTGCTGGTGCCCACAGGAACTTGCGGATGTTCCAATTGGATCGCGGGAAGTCCTTGGCCGCCCAACGTTTGCCTTTCTCAAGGACCAGCACATCGTAGCCTTTTTCCGATAACCGCATGGCAGAGACACTGCCACCGAAACCGGATCCAATGACGATGTGGTCGTAGACCTTATCAGTTGGCATCGATCAATGCCGTTGTTCGTTCAGAACTGAAAGTAAATGAACGGGACCATTTCCGCGGTCACGGTCTGGTAAACGACCACTACCACGAGCACACAGGCCAGGCCCATGGCCCAAAGCGGTAGTGCCGCGAAACGTTCCCGATAGGACTGTTTGAAGCGTTCGGGCAACCAATGGATGATCAGACCGGCCGTCATTAGCAGGAACACACTGTGAAAGGCCCAGAGCACATCCCCGATAACGGATGCGCCGAAGTTGTTGCCTATCTGGTGAAGGATGGCCGAAGCTGTCCCAAGCGAATCGCTGCGGAACCAGATGCGTGTGAAGGTGATGAACGAGAACGTGAGGAAGACCATCCAGGCATGGGCGGCCCAATGCGAGCTTTTCTCCCACGGGCTCACGCGCTTCCAGCCCTTGTAGACCACGAGACCGAGGCCGTTCAAACCGCCCCAGATCACGAACATCCAGCTGGCCCCGTGCCACAAACCGCCAATGAGCATGGTGATACGCAGGTTGATGTTGGTGGTGACCCATTGTGTGGCGGATGGAACAAAGCGGCCGAGGAGCACGAAAACCGCCACCAGTGACAGGTACAGCGCAGGCAGCCACCAGAGCCCTGTGAGCAGGATGAGGGCCGCGCCGATCACGCTGAGCATGGCCCAGGAGAAGATCGATCCGCCGCGATTGCCACCCATGGGGATATACAGGTAGTCGCGCAGCCAGGTGCTGAGGCTCATGTGCCAGCGCTTCCAGAAATCAGCCACGTTGCGGGCCTTGTAGGGGCTGTTGAAATTGGTGGTGAGCGTGAAGCCCATGAGCAGCGCCACACCGATGGCGATATCGGTGTACCCACTGAAGTCGGCGTAGACCTGCAGGGAGTATGCGTACAGGGCCATGACGTTCTCGAAACCGGTGTAGCGAAGAGGGTCTGCGAACACGCGGTCGATGAAGTTCACGGCGATGTGGTCGCCCAGGATCATCTTTTTCGCCAGACCATTGAGCACCCAGAACACGGCGATGCCGAACTGTGCTCGTGTAAGTGCATAGGGTTGCTGGATCTGTGGAATGAACTCGGAAGCCCGGACAATAGGGCCGGCGACCAGTTGCGGGAAGAAGCTCACGTAGAAACCGAAATCCAACAGGTTGCGGACCGGTTTCAATTGGCCTCGGTACACATCCACTGCGTAGCTCATGCACTGGAAGGTGTAGAAGCTGATACCCACGGGAAGCATGATCTTGTTCTCCACGAAGTGGGCATCCCACGCGGCGTTGGCCCAGTGGGCGAAGAGGTTCACCGGAGCGAACGTGGTGCCGAACATCGCGTTCACATTGTCCACCACGAAGTGCGCGTATTTGAAATAGCCGAGCACCAAAAGGTTCACGGTGATGCTGGTGGCCAGCACCAGTCGCTTGCGCAGAAGCGTTGTCGAGGCTGCGCTGGCCCGCCCCAGCAGGAAATCGAACACGATGGCGAACGCCAGCAGGCCGACGAAAAGACCGCTGGTCTTCCAATAGAAGAAGAGGCTTACCGCGAACAACCAGGCGCTGCGGGCCAGGTTGCGCTTGTAAATAATGGCGAACACGGCCAGTACCACGGCAAAGAACCCCCAGAAGAAGAAGCGCGTGAAGATGAGCGGTGCCGCAGGGTCGTAGTGCAGCACCGAGAGCCAGTCCGGACCTGCGGCCGCAAGGGAGGGGGAAGTGGCTGGTGCGGACATCGGGTTCAACGTTCGCTGGTGCGCAGGTAGGTGCCGTAGGTCTCTGTCAATGCCGTGAAGAGCAGGTCGCCCAGCAGGACATAGCCTTCCCGTTTCAGGTGTATCCGGTCGCCTTGGGCAAGTCCGGCCCTCTCCCAGAGCTTGATGCTGCCTTCACCCCCCATGACACCGTAGGTGTCCCACACGGCCACGTTCTCGCTTGCCGATAGGCGGAGCATCACATCCCGGACACTGCTCGCGTTCCTGTTCGGGTATTTGCGCTTCATGAAGCTGTCCGTGTTCGTGGTGAGCAGGATGGCAGCATCCGGCGCCACGCTGCGTATCCTTCGGATCAGCTCGCGGTAGTTGGCCTCGTAAACGGAAGGAGCGAAGTCAGGGTCGTGCGCATCATTGATACCGATGGAAAGAATGACCAGGTCGGGTGTGAGCAGGGCCAGTTCGCGAGGCATGTCCTGGCAGCGTAACCAGCTCCGGGTGCTCGCTCCGTTCACGCCGCACGAATGCACGATCACCCCTGGGTCGGGACTGTCGAGCAGTATGCCCCGTAGCGTGAACTGCCTTTGCTGGACCGTATCCGTGCGCAGGAACCGCAGACGGAGCGTGTCGGCGAAGCGGTCGAAAACGAACTCGGTGTATCCCTGTGCCTCGTTCACTTCGCGGGTTATCCGCATCGTGCTATCGATGGACCAAGCGTGCACCTCGAAGCTGCTGTCCATGCGATGCAACACGCGCACCCGGTCGAAAGTGTAACCGGGATAGGCATCGCCGCGGAAATGGACCTTCAGTTCGGAGGCCGTGTCCCTGGTGGTCACGGATATGCCGGTCACGCCGAGCACGGACGAGTCGGCCTGAGCTACGTTGCGCACAGGGGTCCAATTGCCGGTGAACACGGGTTCGTACCAGTGCGGATTGTTGGTCCGCGCCATTTTATATGGGAAGATGAGCCCTCTTCCGGACCGGATCCCGGGGACCAGTGTCTGCAACCGTTGGCGCAATTCCATGGTCCACATATCGGCCTGTACATGCGATCCGCCGAAGTGCACCACATTGATCTGACCCTTGCCGTCGAACACCAGCTGGTCGAGCTTGCGGTGGTAGTTCAGCCAACTGTCAGGGCTGCCCTTCATGACGATGCGGTTGGCCGCATGGTTGATGAACGGGTGCTCTGGTGCAATGCTAGGATCGGGCTGTGCGACCATCCCCGTGGCCGCGCCGAGCAGCAGACCGGAGATGCACCATCGTAGCGCGTTCATGGCTGTTGACGTTGATAAATGGCGAGGTCGCGGATCAGGGCCTCGTGGAAGAGCTCGGCGATCTTGCGCGCGCCGAGCGGACTGAAATGGGTGTAGTCCTCTGCGGCGAGCGGAGGATCTGCGGCCACCCAGCTGGCCATGCTGTTCCGCCCGCCCATCGCGTCGTACATGTCCCAGAACGCAGCACCGGCAGCGAGTGAACTGGCCTTCATCGCGTCACGAACGTCCTCGAGGTAGGGGCGTGTGACATATTGATCGCCTTCCTTGATGCTCATATCGGAGGGGCCGATGACGATGACGCAGGCCCCGGGTACCATGCGTTTGATGCGCGCTATGTCATTGCCGATGGCACGTCCGTAGTCCTTCGCCTGTTCGGTGCTTTTCATGTATGGAAGCACATTGCCGCCATATTGCAGGATGAAGAGCGATGGGGCAAGCGCGTTGTACATGGCCCGGAGCACGCTCTGGTCGGTGCTGCGTAGTTCGAGGCCCGAGGCACCGCGCATGGCGAGGTTGTCCATCACCACGCCGTTGCGTCCTTCCAACGAAACACCATACACGTTCGGAGAATGGGCGCCGGTGAATGAAAAACGCAGTTCGTTGGGTGGCGTATTGAACGTCCAGCTGCGTTCCAGCAGGTCCACCGATGGAGCGATCGTTTCACGACCAAGACTTGCACCATCGGCGAACAGTTCAAGCGTTACGGGTGCCCGGTGATGTCCGAACCAGATGCGGCAGCGATGCCAGGTGCGTGCTTTATTGTAGGCCCGGTCGTTGGGGCGCAGGGTGAACGAAGCCGTCCGTATAGTGGTGTCAACAGCGATCGTGTCCGACAATACCGGTGTGTAGCGTGCCAGTGCACCCATGGCGCCGAACCGTCGTGAAAGCCCAGTGGGTTGACGGCGCTCCATCACGCTGAACCGCTCCCAGTTCTCGGTGGCATCATGCAATACGCTGAAATGGGGAGTGATCTCCACCACTGACACCAGCCCCGGGCCATGGCCACCAAAAAGGACCTGCAGCTTGTTGCGGAGGTAGGCCGTGATCCGATCACCTTCTAGCTGTGAGTCACCGTAGTGGAGGATGCGCACCGGATGTGGCGTGCCGGGTGCGCTCTCCAAGGCGGCGAACAGCGGGAACAACAGGGCCCTGTCGCCATTGGGGTAGTGGAGCCTGATGCGTTCCGCCAAGGACGCGAGCTTGGAGGTGTCCACTCGGACCGCCCGCTCATCCAACAGGGAGTCGGGAAAGGCATCTGTTGTGGTTTCATCCGTGGAGTCTGTCGCCAGGTCAAGGATGAATCCAATATCGGCGCGCTCCACGGGTCGAGGGAACAGGACCTCGCGGGCGCCTGGGAAATGCAGCGTGAACGAAGGGGTTAGCCGAAGGCCTTGGGAAGGGACCAACTGCCCGATGAGCGCCAGCATGGCCAGCGTTGCCAGAAGGAAAAGCAGTATTCGCCCAGGCCTCATTTGCTCTTGGGGATCTTGATGCGCTGGCCGGGTCGCAGGCCGTCAGAGATGCCATTGATGCGCATCAGGTCGTTGGCATCCACTCCGGGATGGCGTTTCGCAATGGCATACAGGGAATCGCCTTTTCGCACCGTGTACCAAACGAACTCCTCCTGGCCCTGGGTCCCTGAAGTGTTCGAAGGTGCCGTGGCACGGACCTCGGGCGATGGGGTGTTGGTTGACCGGGCATACAGGAGCAGCTGGTCACCAGCATCGATGCGGTCGCTACGCAGATCGTTCCATGCCTTGATCTCGGACACGGTGACACCGTGCCTTTGTGCGATGCTTCCCAGATTATCTCCCGGCCTGACACGGTACGTTATGGCCTTCCTGTCCTTGGGTTGCGGAGCTCGTCCGGCGTCATTGTTCTGTTGCTCACCGTCCTGGACGGCATCGGTGATGCACTGCATGAAGCGTTCGCTACAACCTTGGGGCAATAGCGCGGTGGCATATGCGGGCCATGTCCGGCCACAAAGTGTGGGATTCAATGCGGTGAGCCGCGCAAGCGATAGGTCCATACAGTTGGCAAGATCGGCCGGGCGTAATTCGGTGGTGGTCCGCACCGTATCGGCCAGTTCAAATGGAACTACCGGAATAGGGTTGATGCCGAATGCTCCCGCGTTCGTGGCCAGATGAATGAAGGCCATCAACAAAGGCAGCACATCGCGTTGGGCAGGGTCCACATGCTGATACAAGGTGCCCAGGTCCTTGGCGCCTTTGCTGCGGACCAAAGCACGTTCCACGTTCGCCGGACCACAAGTGGCGGCCAACAGGAACAGGTCCGGTTCCGGGAAACGTGTGCGCAGTCGTTCCAGTTCGGCGATGGCGGCCATGGTGGCCAGCAAAGGGTCCCTGCGTTCATCAACATCTGCCGAAATGGTAAGGCCCTGACGGACCGCCACAGGATAGGTGAGCATCCACAGGCCTGCCTCGCCCTGCGTCGAACCGGCCAGTGTGTTCATGCCGCTCAAGGCCATGGGCAGGTACTTGAGCTCGGCGGGCAACCCGGCCTGGGCCAGTTCCGATGTGATCAACGGAAAGTAATAGGCAGCCATCCCGAGCATGGCCTTGAACTGCTCACGGTTACGCTCTCCGTAGAGATCAACATAGTAAGCCACTAGACCGTCGGCGAACACGGGTATGCCGGGGGCTGAACGCTTCAGCGCGGTATGCAGGTCGTGGGTGTCCATCGCTTTGATCACCCCTGGTGCCGTGCGGGCACGGTCCATCTGCACCGCTTGCTGCATGGGCCAGGTGGCCATGGCACTATCCACCCGCCAGGTGGTTTGTCCCCACGCGGATAACGCTGCGGTCAGGCTTGCCGCCAGTGCCAGTTCACGTACAAGTTCGACGCGCATGGTTCAGTAGGTAAAGCAACCCCATGTACCCGAGTGCTCGTTCGCCCGACCTTCACAATTCTTCACGATGGGGTGTTGAGCACACTTTCGAGCTTTGCGCCGATGCGATCGCGCCTCACGGTCCTGATGATATGCGCGGCGGGAAACCTGCTGGACATGAACACATGCGCTGCACAGCCCTTGGCATCGGATTCATTGAACATGGAGAAGCAGAAGCACACAATGACGGTCGAGATCTGGAGCGATGTGGTCTGTCCGTTCTGTTACATCGGGAAACGCGAGTTCGAGAGCGCATTGGCCCAGTTCCCGGACCGGGAACAGGTGAACGTGGTTTGGCGAAGCTTTGAACTGGATCTCCGCGCACCTGCCCGCATCGAGCAGGACATGTACGCCATGTTGGCGGCCAAGTACGGGGGCACCCGGGAGGATGCCCAAGCACGTGTGGCCAGTGTGGTGCAACGGGCCAGCAGTGTTGGATTGAACTACAACATGGACATTGTGGTGATGGGCAGCAGTTTCGACGCACACCGTTTGTTGCAGTTCGCGAAGATCAAGGGTCTCGGGGATGCCATGAAGGAGCGGCTGTTCAAGGCGTATTTCACCGAAGGCGCCCATCTGGCCGATGTGCCCACACTGATCAGGCTCGGGACCGAGGCTGGTCTCGATGGCAGTGAAGTGGCCGGAATGTTGAGCACGACCGCCTTCACCGCTGAGGTGCGTGCCGATGAGGAGGAAGCGCGACAGATAGGAGTGAGGGGCGTGCCGTTCTTCGTGTTCGACCGGCGCTTCGCGGTCAGCGGTGCGCAGGCTGACACCACCTTCCTGGGCGCTTTGCAGCAGGCGTGGGGAACGCGTTAGCGCTTATTCCCGGCCATCACTCCGCACAAATGCCAAAGGAGCCGGGCACCTACGTTGGCGTCCCACTCATCCTTGCCGGGGGTCACTTCCACCAGGTCGAATCCAATGATGGTGCGCTTTCTAGCCAATCTGGATAGCAGGTAGGTGGCCTCCTCGAACTGGAATCCGCCGGGTACCGGAGTGCCGGTGTTCGGGCAAAGCGTGGGGTCCAGCCCATCGATATCGAAGCTGATGTGCACCTTCTCGGGCAGGGCATCAATGATGGCATCGCATTGCTCCTTCCATGTTACGCCGTCGAACTGTTGACGACGTATGTCGGCACTGCGCACGATGCGGACGCGTCCTTTTTCCTTCAGGAAGACCTCATTCTCCTGGGCACAGAAATCGCGGATGCCCACGCTCACCACCCGCTCCAACTGTTTGATGGGAAGCGCGTTGTACAGAATGCTGGCGTGGCTGTATGTGAAGCCTTCATAGGCCATGCGCAGGTCGAGGTGCGCATCGATGTGCAGGATGCCGAATTTCTTGTGGCGTGCAGCTTGGGCGCGGAAGAGGCCCAATGGCGTGCTGTGATCACCGCCGACAAGGCCCACCAGTTTGCCCTGGTCCATCCAATAGCCGCAGCGCTGTTCCACCCAGTCGTTCATCACAGCGCACTCGGCGTTCACCTTTTCCAAGGCCTTTTGGGCACGGGATCTCTGCTTCTCGTTGCCGCCGTTCACGAGCACATCGATCACGTGGGCCGCCTCCTTCTTCAGCGCCTTGCTCTGCTCCAACAGCGCCTTGGGCAGCTCGTCGAAATGGATGCCCCGTTTCCACAGGTCAGGGAACTCCGGGTGATACAGGTCCACCTGGAAGCTGGCCTCGCGGATGGCGGCCGGGCCGTGTGATGTACCCCCGCCATAGCTCGTGGTCACTTCCCAAGGCACCGGCACAAGCACCATGTCGCTCTCTTCGGCCGTGAAGGGGAGACCATAGATATTGGCGTTGGCCGAGGCGGGGCTGTTCGGGTCGAACTGCTTGATCTTGGATGCTTTGCTCATGGCGTATGAATACAAGGCACGAAGGTAAGGTCCCACAGAACGACCAAGGTCGGCGGATTACCTTCGTCCACCCTGAACAACCAGCACATGCGCGGTATGCCACGTAACCTGTTGATGGTCTCCTTGTTCGCTGCGGCCACCATGGCCAGCGCCCAGGATGCGTATCTCACGAACTACTACATCCCCCGGTTCATCCGCACCGCGGCGCCCAACACCATTGATGTGCGGGTGCGCAACTACAGCAGTTCGCCATTGTTCACCTTCCGGGTGGATTGGCGTTGGGGCAATGGTGCGGTGAACGAAGGGTTCTGGCAGAACACAACGGGCATCACTGGGAACCAGTATTGGCCATATGCACACCCGGTTGCGTTCGAGCCGGCATCCCCGGGAACGGGCATGTTGAAGATCTGGGTGGTCACGTTCGGGGAGACCAACCCTGCCAACGATACCTTGTTCTTCCCCGTTTCGGCGATCGACCAGTGGAGCGAGAAATCGGTGTTGCTGGATACATGGACCGGTACATGGTGCCCGTACTGTCCTCCGGCCAACACCATGGGCAACCTGCTCGATACCGATCCGCACATCGTCGTTGCCAAGCACCATGCGGCTGACGAATACTCATCGCCATCCAGTACGGCTTATTTCGGTCAGTACAATGTTACCTATACTCCGGCCGGTGTCATGGACCAAGGGGAGTATGGCATGTACGCCCCCAACCCGGACCATGACCAATGGGATGCCCAGTCACAGGCCCGACTGCAAGGGGTTTCTCCC
>JBEICT010000068.1:0-13915 GCA_040383865.1 Flavobacteriales bacterium
CCTGGCGCCCAGCTGGCGATGTCCAGCGTGCCATTGGCAGGCAGTATGCCGCTCCACACCGTGCGGCCCTGCAGGTCCACTGCGCGGGCGGCCGTGGACGAGGGGCCCTGCACCTGGAGGGTTCCTTTGGCCGGCACCGGCCACACGCGCCACGCTCCGTCAGCGATCGTCGTGGCCATGCCTGTGCAGATGTCCACGAGCACCTCGGCCGTGTAGGGCGTGCTCTCGCCATTGGCATTGGTGGCGATGAGCGTCACGGCATAGGTGCCGGGCGCCGTGTAGGTGACCACGGGTGCAGGGTCCGTGCTGGTGGCCGGTTCGCCGCCGGGGAAGGACCAGCTCCACGCCGTGGGGCCGAAGAGCGAGGCATCGGCGAAGGGGATGGACTGGCCCGCACAATAACCGGCGGGAGGCGCGAAGAAGGCCTCTGGTGGCTCCTCGGTGGTGGGCAGGCCGGGCAGCAGGCAATCCAACGCACCGTACACCAGGCCGTGGTCCTTGAGGCCGGTGGGGGGCAACGGGTTCCACACATGGGCGAAGGCCGTGTCCGTGCCGACCACCAAGGGCTGGCGGAACGCCACCCAGCCGGCCATACGCTGTCCATCCGGCGACAGGTCGAACGCATTGGGCCCAGGTACGCCCATGCCGGTGGCCGGGGCCGTGGCATGGTCGTAGATCTGCACCGCCTGCGGGTTGCCTCCGTTCAGGTCATAGGAGAGTATCCACGTGTCGTACGCATCGATGGGCAGGGGGTCCAGTCCCTGCATGCGCAACGTGTCGGTACCGAAGGACAGCACCGACAGCAGTACGCGTTCGCCGTTGGCCACCAAGCCCAGGTAACGCATCCCACCTTCCAACTCGAAGGTTCGCGTCCACAGCACTTCGCCCGCAGGGCCGCGCTTCGCAAGGAAATACACGTAGTACTGGTTGCTCCCGCTGGTGCCCGGCCCGCTCAAGGTGTCGTCCCCGATGATCACCTGGCCTTGGATGTTGTGCAGCTGGTAGATGCTGCCGGCCGGATCACAGGTGGCCTCCCAACCGTTCAGGCGTGTAAGGCCCGAGGGCGGCGGTGTGGGGGTGTAGGCCGGAGTGGTCTGGAGCAGGGTGCCATCGTTCGCATATTCCCGCATCTGCAGGTTGAAGCGGTCGGTGACCCAGATGTGATCATCGGGCGTCACGGTGATGTCGCGGAAGCCATAGAACTCGGTCTTCAGCCATACCTGGGTGCCCGTGTTCCGATCGTATTGCGCCACCCGGTTCGTGCCCTGCACCAGCACATGGCCCAGGCCGTCCAGCTCCATGTTCACCTCTTCGGTCGCATAAGATTCCAAGAAGGTACGCACCCAGCGCAGGCGCCCCTGTGGCGTGAAGCTGGTGACCACCACGCTCCGTTGATTATTGGCGTCATGCGGCGGGTTGATCGTGGTGCGCGTGCCGCTGGCGTCCACGATGCGAAGGCTGTCCAGGTACTCACCGTGGAAGTAGGCCGTGTACACGTTGCCCTCGTCATCCACCACCACATCGCCCAGATCGGCCCAGGTGCTGTTGTGCCAGAAGTTCACCAGCCACTGTGGCACGCCATACCCGTCGAACTTGACCAAGGCACCATTGTACTGGTAGTCGGTGGCATAGGGCAGGTCCTCATACAGGGTGTCCTGTGCCCCGCTGTAGATGATCAGCTCCGGGGCGATATCTGCCGAGATCCAGCCGTACATATTGCCTGCGGCATCGATGGCCATCGCCGCATCGGCGGGGTTGGCACCGCGGATGGAGAGCTGCGACACACCACAGTCCTGCGGCTCGGGTTGGGGCACGGCATGCACCACCTGCACCAGGGTGTCGCGGCAGCCGATGGGCGTGATGCCGATCAGCTGTACGGCATGTGCCCCAGGGGTGTTGAACACCACGCCCTGCACCTCGGCCTCGGTGCTCGCCGAGGGCGTGGCGCCGGGGATGACCCACTGGAAACTGCCGCCCAGCACATTGCTGCCGTTCATCAGGTCCACTGGCGTGCCCACGATGGGGTTCATGGCGTCGGCGCCCCAGTTCAACTGCGGTACCTGCAGGGTCACGGCCACGGTCTGCTGCAGCGTGCTGGTGCAGTTGTTCTGCGTGTTGGTGGCGAAGACCGTGTACGTGGCATTGATGGTGATGGGCACCGTGTAGCTGAGCGTTCCGCCGGTGCCGGGCTGCGGTGTGCCGAGGTTGGTGCCGTTGCGCCGCAGCTGGTAGTTCACGTTGGGCTGCGAGCCTTGCACGGTGATGGTGATGGTGTCGCCCATACATTGGGTGGTGGGACCGGGCGTGACGGTGAGCGTGGTGAGCGGGTTACCGATGGCGATGAGGAAGGAGACCGTATCGATGCTGGTGCCGCAGTTGCCCAGGTTGCGCGTGGCGATCAGGTGGAAGACCTGGTCCGCAGTGATGTTGCCCGTGGGGAAGTTGAGCTGGTTGCCGTTGCCGCTCTGTGCGTTGCCCTGGGCGGTGGTGCCACGCCACAACCGGTAGCTCGTGCCTTGTTGCGAGCCGGGTACCTGCACCTGGGTACCCTGTCCACTGCACACGGTGTCCGTGACCACGGCGGCATTGTTCACGATGGCGAGCGAGGCCCCCACGCTGATCACCTGCTCCAGCGTGTCGGTGTAGGTGCCGTTGTTCACCACCAGCGCCACGGTGGCCTGCTGCGAGGGTTCCGTGAAGGTCCAGTTGAGCACCGCGTCCGTGGAGACCGGCTGGCCGTTGATGAACCATTGTCGCGTGAGGCCCGGTCCGCTCTGGTCGGTGAAGACGACCGGGGTGTTGTGGCACACGTTCCCATTGGGACCATCGAACAACGCGTAGGGCCGGTAGGCGCCCGGTGCCGTGCGCAGCAACAGGCCGTTCGCTGCCACCGCGAAGCCGTTGGTGGGGCTCTGGAAGTGGAGCTGCCACAGTTGCTCACCAGCGTCGTACCAGCTCCAGTGCAGGCCTCCGTCGGTGGTGCGCAGGATCAGGTCGTTGGCCGTGGCATAGCCTTCGGTGGTGCTGGTGAACCAGAGGTCGGTGAAGAAGGGAAGACCATCGGGCAGTTGCGCGCCGAGCGGGGCCCAGGTGGCGCCACCATCGCTGGTGCGGAGCAGGTCGCCGCCGGTGCCGGCCGCGAAGCCGATGGTGGCACTGGGGAAGCTCACGGCACGCAGGTCGCTGCCGCCGGACCATACCGTGCTCCAGTTCTGGCCGCTGTTGATGCTGCGCAGGATGCGACCATCGCCCACCACCACGACCGAGGTCGCTGTGGGCCACGCGGCATCGCGCAGGGTGTTGCCGCTCGTGTTCGTGTTGGTCCAGAAAGCCCCCGCATTGGTGGTGCGGGCGATGCGGCCCAGATCGCCCACGGCCACCCCGGTGTTGCCGTTGAAGGCCATTCCGTTGAAGGTGGTGAACTGGCCGTTGCCGGGCTGGTTGTAGGTGGTGGGCCAGGTGGTGCCCCCATCGGTGCTGCGCCGGACCTGGAAGGGATAGGTGTCCAGGAAGAAGAAGCCGGTCCCGACAATGTTCGTCAGCGACTGGTACTCCATGGCGTAGAAGGCGGAACCGAGCAGTTCGAACCCGAGCGGGTCCATCAGGGGCACCTCCACCCACGTGTTGCCCCCATCGGTGCTGCGCAGCCAGCTACCGGGCGTGCCGATGCACAGGCGCTGCGCATCGTAGCTGTCGATGCTGTGCAGTGTGGTGGTGACGGGAACGGGCACGGGTTGCCATTGGGCGGCAAGCCCCAAGGGAAGGACCGCAAGGGCCGCGAACAGGATGCGCATGGAGTGAAAAGTGCGGTGAAAGTAGCCCTGGAGCGTGCTTCAGCGTGCGCGTTTGATGGCCAACAGTTCGCTCAGCACGGTCGCCGTTAGCGTGCCGCCCGTAAGCTCCAACAGGGTGCCTTCGGGGTAGGTGCGCGCGGTGTGCGGTTGGTCCTTCACCGCTGGCGGCAACGCACTGGCCGCTATGCGCGCCACGGCCTGCGTGTTGAACACCATGCGCACCAACGGGTCGCCCCCACGGGGAAAGAGATAGAACAACCGCTGACGGCCCAGTTCGGCGGTGACGTACCAGCCGCTGGTGGTGCTGAAACGCCAGTGCAGCTCCGGCGCTGAACGCGCTTGAACCACGGTGGCCAGCGCCTGTTCCACCGCATCGAACGCCGCACCCACACGTTGGCGCAGGGCCGGCAGGTCCGGCGCGGCCGAGGGGTCGAGGAAGGGGTCGTTGATGGGCATGCTCACTCCTTCACAATGCGCATCCGTCGGCGGAACACCTCCACGCCATCGCGCAGCACCACCACGGTGTAGCGCTCGGGGGGCAGGGCGGAGAGATCGAGCGGCACGCGGTCCTGGCGTAAGCGACCGAGGTCCTGCTGGTGCACCACGGCACCGGAGGGGTCCAGGACCTGCAGGCGCACGGCTGCTTCGCGGTCGGCAAAGTAGTCCAACACCGTAGAGCCCGCGGTGCGTGTGGGGAAGAGGCCGATGTCGGGCACCGTATCGCGTTGTGCGGGCGCATCATGGGCCACGCGGAACTGGTGCGAAACGCCGTGGCCATGATCGCTCTCGAAGCGGCGCAGCAGTCTTCCCTCGCCATCGAGCAGCCTCAGCACACCGCGTCCTCCCGTGGTGTTGTACCAGAACTCCAGCCCGTCGCCGGCGGTGTCGGTGAGGGCCAGGGTATAGCACCCTTCCGCCAGCCGCAACGTGTCGGTGTAGGTGCGTGCACTGTCCAGCGTGCCCAGCGGGTGCTCCAGCGCCACGCCGCCCCACGCGCCTTTCACCAGCAGGGCGTTGTGCATCGGCTCGTTGTTGGTGAGCAGTTGCACGAGCAGCGTGGCCGGGTACACCGGCACGGGCGCGAACGTGCTGCGCAGGGTGTTGTCGTGCGGCCAGGCATCGGCCTTGCCGTTGGGCCGCTCCAGCCTCACCACGAACACCGATGGTCCCGTTCCTTCCACCATCCCCGGCAAGGCCACCGAGGTCGTCGCGTTGAACGCGAGATGGCCGGTCCAGCGGTGGGTGCGCAGCGTACTTCCTTCGGTGCCGTAAACGATGTCCACGCTGCGCAAGGGCTCGGAGCCGAGGTTACGCAGCTCCACGATGGCCGCACCACAGGCCGGGTTGCGCAGGCGGTGCATGGGCGCATCGCTCGGCGCCAGGATGTCCGTCACCGCCACATCGTGTTTGGCGCGCGGAGCCTCCAGTTCCACCAGGTACGCGGCAATGTCCCAGCGGGCGGTGCTGCTGTCGTGCGCATAGGGCTCCATCACCACGTCCACGGTGTGGGTGCGGGCACGGCCCTGGAGCGGCACATCCACCACATCGGGTCGTTGCAGCTCGCCGGGGCACCAATGGCCGCGGTCGAAGATCCACGTGCCGGCCTGCGGCTGCAGGGGGTTGGTGCCGCACTCGCGCCACAGGTAGCGGCGGTCCACCGTGCGCCCATCGAAGCGCAGCTCACGCCACTTTCGGCAGAACTCGGCACAGCCATCGTCGGCGTGCATGCCGTGGCCGGTCTGCTGCACGCGGAGACGGGCCAGCGTGGCGGAGGGGCCGAGGGTGACGGTGCGTGTGGGTACGGCCTGCCCAAAGGGCTTCGTGGTGTCGCCATACGCGAAATGCCCGCGATGCAGGGTGTGGACACCCAGCACCCGCGCTGCCGGCGGACCGGTGATGCAGGCGAAGTCGAGCGTCACGGCCCAACCGCGGTCGTTGTTCGGCTCGTAGCCGCTGTGCACGTAGATCACCTCCACGCTGTCGCGCAGCAGGGGGCTGAGGTCGGTGACGTCCACCTGCCAGTTAAAGAACCAGGGGCTGCGGTAAAAACCACCATAGGGCGTGAGCATGCGCGCCACCTCGATGGTGTCGGTGGAGCCCAACGGATGCACCAGGATGTGGTCCAGGTAGTCCCACTCGGCGCAGCGCAGGCTGTCCGGGCAGGCGAAAGTGACGGTGAGCAGCACCTGGCGCAGGTCCACGGTGGGCGCCGGGAAGCGCACCCGTGCCGGGAAGGAGCGCACCCCGGCGGCAGGGTCCGTGACGATGGTGGCACGGTCGTGGCTCCGCACATGCAGGGTGTCCTGGGCGAAGAGGGTGCACGAAAAGGCCAGGGCCAGCAACAGGAGCGAGGTGCGCATGCCGCAAGTTGGGGATCGGCGGCCATTCCATGCCGGAGAGGGTGGCACATAACTTGCACACCGGCCGCGTTCCAAAACCTACCAAAACCATGTATTCTCGACTCTACTTGATCTTCACCGCCCTGTTCACTGCGGCCTCGCTGCTCGTGAACGCCCAGCTCTCTCCGGCCTGGACGGTCAACACCGGTCCGGCCCAATGGATGCGCATCACCTCGGCGGGAGCCCTGGTGGTGGGCACCGGCGAAGGCCTCAAAGGTGTGGACCCCGCCACCGGAAAGGTATCCTGGACCATTCCGGAACTGGCCAACGTCACTGAAGGCAGCTACGCCGAGGTGGACCGCACCCCGTTCATCACGTTGGTGCCTGCGGACAGCCCCGATGACCTCTTCATCGTGGAGCCCTTCTCGGGCCAGGTGGTCTTCAGCAGCGAGCAGGCCGGCATCTCGCGCATCACCAGCAAGTACTTCCTGTATGCCAACAACGCCATCATCCTCGCCGGGCAGAAGGCGGACAAGACGGCAGCGATGGCCTGCGTGGACATGGGCACCGGGCAGGTGCGCTGGACCAAGGACGACAGCTTCAGCCGCATCACGGCCTGCAACAGCGACGGTGCCGACGCCATTCTGCTGTGCACATTCGCCTTCATCTACAAACTGGACGCCGCCAGCGGGAAGGAAATCTGGAAAAAGGCCCCCAATCCGGAGGCGGAGAAGATGAGCGCGGGCATGGGCAACCTGATGGCCTTGATGGACAAGAACGCGGCCAACATCAACCTGCCCAACGTGAGCGGTGTGTTCGTGACCACGCAGAACGCGCCAGGCATTTGCATCCTGGGCATGCAGACCGAGCGGCGCAGTGAGGTGACCGACGCCCAAGGCAAGAAGACCATGCAGGTCAGCTACAGCACCTTCATCAATGCGTTCCGCACCTCCGATGGCTCCTACGTTTGGGAAAAGCCGCTGGAAATGCCGCAAATGATGGGGGCCATCGTTCCCCTTGAGCGCGGCCTGCTGGTGGGTGCCGGCAATACCAAGAGCATTGACATGCTCGACTACAACTCCGGCAAGGGCCTGTGGGGCAAGAACGGCAAGGGCATCAACGTGAAGGGTGTGCTGGCCGGTGCCGTGGCGCTGGACCAGGGCGTGCTGCTCACCAGCGGCAGCGAGGATGGCGTGGTGACGCTGGTGGATGACCTGGGGGTGGAGAAGTGGAAGAAGCCGGCGAAGCTGGACGGCGTGGTGCGCAGCGTGACCAAATTGGGTGGCGACCTGCTGGTGGCCACCGCACAGGAGGTGGATGTGATCGACCTGGCCACGGGCCTGTCGCGCCTGGCCAAACCGCTCGAGGGCGGGGCCGGCCTGGTGGCGACCCATGAAGGCACCACCTATGTGTTCAACACGCGAGACGGGCTATTGTATGCGGTCGCGGCCACGGGCGGCACGGCCAAACCCCTGAACAGCGCTCCGGTGGAGTTCGAGGGCAAGGAGTCGCCCACGGCGTTGGAGGTGCTGCCCCAGGGTCTGCTGCTGAGCAGCGACCAGAACCTCGCCCTGCTGGGCACCGATGGTTCGGTGAAGTACCGCAAGTATGTGCCTGCTCCTCGTGAGAGCGGGCTGGTGCGCGCCCTGAAGTACGCCAGCGCGGTGCGTGCGGCCTACTACACCGCCGCGTTCGGCTATACCAGTGCGGCCTTTGGCAGCGCCGCCCAGAACATCCAGGTGAACGACCCGGGAAGCGCGTTCGCCAAGGACCTCTCCACCGGGCTCTCCGATGTGTATGGTGAAGCCTCGCAGGCGGCGGCCGGAGCCACCAAGCGCTTCTTCCAGGAGGCCAGCGCGCGCTTCAAGGCCTCCAGCAGCACCAACGACATCCAGTATGTGATGGGCACGGCCGACAAGAGCGGCTACGTGCTGATGGCGCTGCACAAGCACGACGGGAAGGAGGCGATGACCATCCCGCTCGGGAAGGACAAGAACCCGCAGTACGAGGTGGATGCCATCACCAACACCGTGTACCTGCTGAACGGCGGCGAGGTGCGCTGCTTCAAGCCCTGAGGAGCCTGCCCCGCAACGGATAGGCACACGGCCGGGAGGGAACTTCCGGCCGTGTGCGTTGAGGCGCATGTGTACGTCATGCTTTGTCGTTGCCAGGCCTCCATCTTGCGTGCCCCTTCTCACCCTCCCCCGCCCTGCGGTCTTTCCGCTGGATGTCGCCACACCGGCGGGCGCGGAACACGGGTCGTTGGATGTGTGCCGGAGCAGGCTGCCACGCCGCCGCGCCGGGGAGCGGGAGAAGGAAGTGCCTCACCGCCTGTTCTGGCGCGGGGCCGGGCTTGTTCTTGGCGCCGAAGGCGGGGGGGCTGGCGTGGGCCTCGAGGGCATGCTGCGCTGTTGGTAGTATCGGTGGTCCCTTACGCGCTGTTCGCCCCGGTCGCGGCGCTGTTGGATGTCGTAGGGCACCGTGGGTGGACGTGCAGGGGCAGGACGCGAAGGCATCGTTCGCCAGGTGCCGTCCTGGTAGCGCTGGATCCGCGTTCCATCCCGGCGGAACACATTGCCATTGGGGTCCGTGTAGTGGTCGCGGGTGTCCGGCTTGGTGGTGGGCGGTAGCGCAGGCGCCCGGTCGTTCGTGGGCCGCGCGCCACCCTGCACCACAGGAGTACGTTCGAGCACCGTGGGCTTCACGCCGGCGCGGCGCTCGATGCTGTACAGGTCCACCGGGTGGGCCGTGGGCGCACGCGGGGAGCCGTCCATGATCGATGGCCGGTGCCCGTAATAGGCCGGACGCGGAGTGCCCGTCCACGGGGGACAATAGGACCACGGCCCCCACCAACCCCAAGGACCCCAGCCATACCACGGACCCCAGGGACCGTACATCCAGCCGGGATAGAACCAGTTCCACCCCCACCCCATCCCCAAGCTCCAGCCCATCCAGGGGTCGTAGTACATGTTGAACCCCCACGTGAACGGCCGCGGGTACCAGTAGCCCGGCCAATACGGATAGTAGTAGCCCGTGCCCATCACCACCACACCGCTCTGCACGTAATTCCCAAGGTAGCCGGGGGTATAGCCCGTTACCACCTCGTTCTCCGTCACGTCGTAGATGTCCACATAGCGTGTGTTGTAGGCTGGGCTGCTCGGCGGGATGTTCTCCACCATGGCGGGGACCACAGTGCTCACCACCCAAGGACCCTCGGGCGTATCACTGTCGAACCACACCGCGTTGTGGCAGGCGTGGTAATGACCCTGGATGCGCAGCACGGTGGTGTTGGCGTTCACCGCCAGGTCCACATCGGTGCCATCGATCCGCTCGAACCGGGGAGCGCCATCGTACTTCACCTCCAGCGTGGCCGTGTTGCGGTCCACCGTGGCGGTCTGGGGGATGTAGGTGTCGCGCACCGCTTCTCGCGCTGCCGTGGTGCCCGCCACGTGGGCCAGCACGCCGTCCTTGGCAGAACCCTCGGGGATGCGCGCGAAGTCGACAGGCAATGCATCGGGCGGCACATGGCGCCAGCTGCCACTGCGCGGATCGGCCGTGGCATACCAGCGGCCCGAGGCCAGCAGATAATACTGCTGCGTGGCGATCTCCAGGAACAGGTCCTTGTCCGTATTGGTGGCATACAGCAGACCGGTGCTTTGGATGGGCTTCATCTGGGGTGGCCCATCCAGGTCCAAAAGGACCGCAGAGGTGGTGCGCACCACCACATCAGGCACCCGGGCATCAGGAACCACCTCCGCCCCGGCGGTGTCCACAGCGGCAGCCAGTTCCTTGAGGGGCTCGGGCACCTCAGAGGCCAGGGCATAGGGCCCCTTGAGCGCAGTGGCACGGAACCAGCGCCCCGAACCGTAGAGGTAGTGCGCGTTCTTGCGGTAGCGCAGCAGCAGGTACGGCGTGTTCAGCACCCGTTCCACATCGGTGCTGATGCCGTTGTAGAGCGGGTCGGCATAGTCCGATGGACGCTCCAGGCGCAGGTATTCAGGCTCCCCATCCACGTAAACCAGCACAGTGGGCTTCTCGGTGTAGATGATCTCGGGCGCATCGTTCCAATACGACACCTCCTCCACCTGCTCGTTCTCCAGGGAAGCCACGAGCCAGTCGATGGCAAAGGGCTTTGCACGGAGGGGGATCTCGCGGGAGAGCATGGCCCTTATGCGGTCCGCTTCCGATGAAAGGGGCTGGGGAAAATGCACGTCCGAGACCTCCAGCCGCTGCAGGGTGGCCAGGCGCGTGGTACGGTCAACCGCCATGAGGCCTTCGCCCCATACGGCACCAAATACCGGTGCGGCATCCTGTGCGCGCTTGATGGATACCGCGAAACGGGCCGTGAAATGGTCGCCCTCCATCCGCTCGGGCTGCGGAGCGAACACCTGCACCTGGTCCATTCCCGATATGAAGCGCAACGGCCAGTGGCCATTGGTGTTCAGCTCTTGCGCATGGCATGGCAACGCGGCCAGCAGGAAGATCGAGAGCAAGGTGCGGAAGAAGGGTGGCATGTTGAACGATATAGCGGCTTGGCACGGACCACAAGGACCATGCCCCCGCTGCCTAAAGGTCGCACGAGCGGCCAAGAATGTTCCTGTCGGATGTCAGGTAGGTCGGCGGCGAACACATGGTCCGGACCGGTACCTGATGGGGATCATCCACGGGAAAGGCAACTTTGCCCATCTTCACCCGCTCACCACTTCCCCATGTCCTTCCAAGGCAAGCTCAAGCGCTTCCTGCTCATCCTGGAGCAGGTGAAGCACGCACCCACCTTCGCGCAGATCCAGGAGGAGCTCCATCAGCATGGTTTCGAGCTCAGTGCGCGCACCCTGCAACGCGACATCGAGCAGATCCGCGTGGAGCTGGGCCTGGAGATCACCTACGACCGCGACAGCAACACCTACCGCCTGCCCAAGGCGCGCGATGGGCGCCACAGCGTGATGCCCCTGCTGGAACGCGCGGTGCTGGGCGAACTGCTCGCTGGCAGCGGCACAGACCTGAGCAGTGCGGCCGACCATGTGATCATGGAACGGAACGGGGCCCTGCAAGGACTACAGCACTGGGGCGCCCTGTTGCGCGCCATCCGCGAACGACGCTGGGTGGAGATCGCCTACCACCGCTTCCAGAAGGAAGAGGGGCGTGACTTCCGCATGCGGCCCTTCCTGCTAAAGGAATACGGCGGCCGCTGGTACGTGCTGGGCCTCGCCGACGGGTATGCCAACCCCATCTCCCTGGGGCTTGACCGCATCACCAGCGTGTCGCTCACGCAGAAGCGTTTCGCGGCCAACGAACGGACCAAGGTGGGGGCTTTCTATGCCAACATCATCGGGGTGGACGCCTCGCCCGGCAAGGTGGAACGCGTGGTGCTGCGCTTCACTCCCCTGCAGGCCAAGTACGTGAAGGCCCTGCCCTTCCACCCCAGCCAGAAGGTGGTGAAGGAGGACAAGGACAGTGCGGTGATCGAGCTGCTCGTGCAACCCAACCGCGAGCTGCACAATGAGTTGCTGGCCATGGGCGAGGGCGTGCGCGTGCTGGAACCGGCATCGCTGGCCAAGGCCATTGCCAAGGCGCATAAGGCGGCAGCGAAGCAGTACAAGTAGCCTTCCCTATCGGCTCGATAGCACCCTTGGGCGCGGCACATGTGCAACAAGGCCGTTGCTTCATGCCCTTCTGCGTGGATCGAGAGCCCGCATTTCCCTGGGACCGAGGCGGTCGGTATGATGGGGCCCCTCTGCGATGATCAACAACCGATCCATGCGGGATCTACCTTTGCCGCGCCCATGGGACCTGTACCTGTTTGAACGCGCCCAATCCGCTGAAGATCAGGGATCAAGACGCTTTGTTCCACGTGGAACGGCCATGGCACGAATGAACGCATACGCAATGAGCACGTTGGAGGCATACGATGTGGTGGTAGTGGGTGGTGGACATGCTGGCTGCGAAGCAGCGGCAGCGGCGGCCAACCTGGGCTCCAAGGTCCTGATGGTGACCATGAACATGGGCGTCATTGGGCAGATGAGCTGCAACCCGGCCATGGGTGGTGTGGCCAAGGGCCAGATCGTGCGCGAGATCGATGCCATTGGAGGCTACTCCGGCATCGTGAGCGATCGGAGCGCTGTGTAGTTCCGCATGCTGAACCGGAGCAAGGGTCCCGCCATGTGGAGCCCCCGCACCCAGAACGACCGCAACCTGTTCGCGGCCGAATGGCGACGTATGCTCGAGCAGACCCCGAACGTCCACTTCTGGCAGGATAGCGTGGTACGCATCGAGGAGGAAGGAGGCGCGATCACCGGAGTGCGTACCGGGCTCGGTATGCGCATCCCCTGCCGCGCCGTGGTGCTCACCAGTGGCACGTTCATGAACGGGGTCATGCACATCGGCGAGCGCCAGATCGGGGGGGGGCGGGCCGGTGAAAAGGCCAGCCACGGCATCACCGAGCAACTGGTGGAACTTGGCTTCGAGGCGGGCCGCATGAAGACCGGCACTCCGCCCAGGGTGGACGGCCGCAGCATCGACTACAGCGTGATGGAGGAGCAACCCGGCGATACAATGCCCGGGAAGTTCAGCTACTCCCCCACCACACAGCCGCTCGCTCGTCAGCTAAGCTGCTGGATGACGTACACCAGTCCCGAGGTGCACGAGATCCTGCGCACCGGTTTCGATCGGAGCCCCATGTTCAATGGCCGCATCCAGGGAATAGGCCCGCGCTATTGCCCCAGCATCGAAGACAAGATCGACCGCTTCGCCGATAAGGACCGTCACCAGATCTTCGTGGAACCCGAGGGCTGGGATACGGTGGAGACCTACATTAACGGATTCTCCACCAGCCTGCCCGAAGAGGTGCAGCTCGCTGCATTGCGCCGGATCCCCGGCTTCGCAAACGCCCGCATGTTCCGTCCTGGCTACGCCGTGGAATACGATTACTTCCCCCCCACCCAGCTGAAGCACACCTTGGAGACCAAGCTGGTGGGCGGTCTGTATTTCGCCGGTCAGATCAACGGCACCACCGGCTACGAAGAGGCCGCCTGCCAGGGCCTCATGGCGGGTATCAACGCCCACCTCAAATTAGCCGGGAAGGCGCCATTTATCCTTCAACGCGACGAGGCCTACATCGGCGTGCTCATAGACGACCTTATCACCAAGGGCACCGAAGAACCCTATCGCATGTTCACCAGCCGGGCTGAGTTCCGCATCCTGCTCCGCCAGGACAATGCCGACATTCGGCTTACACCACGCGCGCATGCCATCGGTTTGGCCGGCGATGATCGCCTGCGAAGGGTGGAGGAGAAGCAGCAATACGCCAAAGCCCTGACGAAGGCCATGCAAGGCGAAAGCATTGCTCCCGAAAGCGCCAACGAGGTGATCGTTCCACGTGGAACATCGCCCCTCAAACAGAAGGTCCGGCTCTTCGAACTGCTGCTTCGCCCACAGGTGAACTACGCCGACCTGGAGCCCCTTTCCAGCACCACGAAAGAACTCGCCACCACCTTTGGTGACTTGCGCGCCGAAGTGATCGAACAGGTGGAGATCAACGTGAAATACGACGGCTATCTTGAAAAAGAACGCGAAATGGCCGAGAAACTCACCCGTCTTGACGAGGTTCCCCTGGACCTGGAAATGGATTACGCACGCCTTACTTCGCTATCCATGGAAGCACGGCAGAAACTGGACAAGATCAAGCCGACCACCTTGGGGCAGGCTTCGCGCATAAGCGGCGTTTCCCCTGCCGACCTGAGCGTATTGATGGTCTATCTCGGACGCTAACCCCCCGATCGTTCC
>JBEICT010000069.1:0-13789 GCA_040383865.1 Flavobacteriales bacterium
GCCGGCCCGCGTTTGCGCTTGGTGCTCCTGCTTCTTCTCATTCCCACTGCCCTGATGCTATTGGTCTTGCGCAGAACATCAACGCCAAAGGAGAGGCACACCGTGGGCGCCTTGTTGATCCTGTCCGTCTCTTCCATGATCTACGCCACCGTATTGGCCTTGTCCTCGGGCCACACGGTCTCGTTCCAGGCCAAGTATGCCGTGTTCGCATCGCCATACCTCCTTCTGGCCCTGGCCTGGGCGGCGTCAACGGCCTTTCGTCATGCAGTAGACAGGCTTCAAGCAGCACGCCTCTCCGCTGCGCTTTGCGGTTCCATAGTGGTCGCTTCCTTGGTGGTGGCCATGAACGCCCCTGCGCCCATCGGCCCCGACCGGTACAAGGAGTTCAGTGCTTCCATTGACAACGTGTTGAAGCAAGCGAACGGAACGGGGGTCGTTGCGGTGCACAGTTCGTGGACCGCGGCCTACCTGTGCGCTCTGCATCTGAACGGACCTGCGCGGAACATCCAGCATTACGTCAGACCGGACCTCGCGGCGATCACCGGTCTTGCTGTGAACGGACCTTCGGGCCACCGCCTCCTGGTCATCAGGTCCTTTGAACCACAGTTCCCACGATCGCAACCTCACGATGACCCGGCCTGGCTGTTGAATTACGGCAGCTTGCCGAACTTGCCGGCCCTTGACCAAGCGCAAGGCAATACCCACTGAACCTGTATGCCCCCTACTACCCATCCTTCTCAACACATCCTGATCACAGGGGCCGCCGGCTTCGTTGGCTCCAACCTTACCCGTCGCCTGCTCGATGCCGGGCATCGGGTCACCGGCATCGACAACTTCAGCTATGGCGCGCCATCCAACATCGAGGAACTGATGGGGCGGCCCGGGTATCGCTTCCTCGAAGGCGATCTGTGCGACCCCGCCATCCTTTCCGGTATCGAGACCGACACCATCGTTCACCTGGCCAGCCAGAAGATCCCCCGCTACACCAATAGCTATCGCACCATCGTCGAGAACGACCGCATGACGACGATCGTTATCCAACGCTGCCTCGAACTGGGTGCGCGTCTGGTGTTCGCCTCCACTTCCGATGTGTACGGCAAGAACCCGAAGGTGCCCTTCAATGAGGAGAGCGACCTGGTGCTGGGGCCCACCAAGGTGAAGCGCTGGGCCTACGCGGCATCCAAGATCCACAGCGAACACAAGATCATTGCCACCGGCGAGGAAAAGGGCCTGAAGTACACCATCCTCAGGCTTTTCGGATCCTACGGCCCCAACCAGAACCTCACCTGGTGGGGCGGTCCGCAATCCGTGTTCATCGGCAAGGCCCTGCGGAATGAGGTGATCGAACTGCACGGCGACGGCCAGCAGACCCGCACCTTCACGTATGTGGAGGACACGGTGCAAGGCTTTCAATTGGCCATTGAGCGCGATGAGGCCGTGAACGAGGTCTTCAATGTTGCATCGGATCCAGGAACGGAGGTCACCATTGAGCAGTTGGCCCGCATCATCTGGCGCTTGATCCGCCCGCAGGACCAGGAGCCCAAGCTCACACTGATCCCTTACGAGACCTTCGGAGGAGGCTATGAGGACGTGCTGCGCCGTGTGCCCGACATCACCAAGATCAGGGAGCGTCTCGGATTTGAGCCACGCTTCGGGTTGGAGGATGGCCTGCGTCGCACCATCGAATGGCAGCGCAGCAGACCCGCCTGACCCATGCGCTACCTGCTGATCCCCACTTACAACGAGGAGGCCAACCTGCCCGGCCTGGCCGAGGACCTGCGGCCCTACCTGGCCTCGCCCGATACCTGGCTCGTGATCTCCGATGATGGGTCCAGCGACCGCACGCGCGTGGTGGTGCCTGATCTGTTCCCCGGTGATCGGGTGGTGGTGCTGGGCGATGGAACCAACCATGGTCCGGGGCACGCCTTCGCCACGGGTTTCGAATGGATACTGCACCGCGCGAAGGACGAGGACCTCGTGGTGACCATGGAGGCCGACCGCACCTCGGATATCCGCATACTGCCCGATATGCTGGCCATTGCCGACCTGGGTTACGACCTGGTGCTGGCATCGGTATACGCGCAGGGCGGCGGCTTCCAACAGACCACCTTCATCCGCAAATTCCTATCGGCCGCGGCCAACTTCATCTACCGATTCGTGTTCGACCTGAAGGTGAGCACACTGAGCAGCTTCTACCGCGTGTACAGGGTTGGCAGCCTGCGCAAAGCCGCCAAGCGCTGGCCCGGCCTCATCCAGGAGCACGGGTTCATCTGCATGCTCGAACTGCTGATCAAGCTGATCCGCGTGGATGCCCGGGTGATCGAGGTGCCCATGGTGCTGGCCTCGAACAAACGCATCGGAAAGTCGCGCATGAAGTTGGTGCGCACCACGCTGGATTACTTCCGCTTCCTGTACCGCTTCCGTTCGCGCAATGCCTGATATGCGCATCGTTGCTGCCGAACCTTCTGACCTCGGCACCATCGCCTCCATTGCCCGACGAACGTGGCCTGTGGCCTATGGCGCCATCCTGTCGCCCGAACAACTGGCCTACATGCTGGACCTGTTCTACAGCGAGAGCGCACTGAAGCAACAAGCCGCACAAGGACAGCACTTCCTGCTGATCACGTCCGATGGCATGCCCGTGGGGTTCGCCGGGCTCGAGGCGCACTACCGGGGTTCCAACTCCACGCGCCTTCACAAGCTGTACGTGCTGCCCGGGCAGCAAGGGACCGGCGCGGGACGGGCATTATTACTGGCCGTGGTGGAACACGCGCGGACTGCCGGTGATGCGTGCATTGAACTGAACGTGAACAAGTACAACCCGGCCAGGCAATGGTACGAGCGCCAGGGCTTCCGCACCGTTCGCGAGGAAGTGCTCCCGATCGGGCAGGGCTACGTGATGGACGACTTCGTGATGGAGCTCGCGTTGTAACACGCCTCGCGCTCAGTTCGCGCTGACCCTTTCCATGGGCAGGCCGTACTTGCGGTACAACCGGGCCTTGCGCTTTTCCAATCGGGCCTGTGCCTTGGCCGTGCGCGCCGCCCTGGGGGCCACGGCCAGTTCGCCGCGTTCTATGCGTTGCACCACCAGCTCCGTCATGCGGTCCTCGCCTTCCGGATCGTACGTGCTGCGCAGATCGTGGCCGAACAAACGGGCCAGGCCCTGCCATACGAACGCCGTGAACGACCCGCGCAGCTGGCGCACCAGGTCAAAGGATGTTTTGCCGGTCTCCCGGTCGATCAACTTGATGAGCACCCGGCCCTGGCTCATGGTCAGGTCCTTCACCTCTTCCTCGAACTCGGCGCGCAGCTCGGCCTCGGCCAGTTTCAGGTACAGGTCCTGATCGTTCTCGCGTTGGATGTGCGTCAGGTCGTGCTCATATTCCCGCAGCAGTTCACCGGTGATGCGCGCGTAGGGATACACACGGATGATGTTGCGCGTCAACTTGTCGTACCGGGCCGCTTCGCGCCGATCGCGTGGGCGCCAACGGGCCTCCACCCGGGTCTCGGGCAGTTGCACCAAGGGCACCGTATCGCCATTGATCACGGTGGCCTGCAGCACGTGGAAGCCGCCGTCCGTTTGGGCGCGCAAGCCGCAGGACCAAAGGCCCAGCAGTACACTGGCTATCGATTGAAGGGAACGAATGGACATTCCTCCGGCCGCTGGAGTTGTGAAGGTACAACGCCGATCGCGTGCCGATATTCCCTTCAACGCATCAGCGCCGCTTTAGTTTCCAGGCACTTACGGCGCCGGCAGCGGTCCCGGCAGATGTCGGTCGCTGGTTGCGGCCCTCGAACAGCAATGAGGCCACGGCGGCGGCGGCGGCCATTTCCTCAGGGTCCTGGCCATCGAGGAGCTCGGGCCGGTAGTGGTCGCGCACGAAATGGGTGTCGTATGCGCCCGTGCGGAACGCCTCGTGCCCCATGGTGAAACGGCAGAAACCCAAGGTGGTCTCCACGCCGCTGATGGCGTAATCGTCAATGGCGCGCTCCATGCGGTTGATGGCCTCCTGGCGGGTGGTCCCATGGGTGATCAGCTTGGCGATCATGGGGTCGTAGTGGATGGGGATGTCCATGCCCTCCTCGAAACCATCGTCCACACGCACTCCCGGGCCTTGTGGCGGCCGGTAAGTGGTGAGCCGGCCAATGTCCGGCAGGAAGTTGTTCGCGGGGTCCTCGGCATAAACGCGCACCTCAATGGCGTGGCCGTTGATCTTCAGATCCTCCTGCGTAAAGGGCAACTTCTCCCCTTCGGCCACGCGGATCTGCAGCTTCACCAGGTCCAGCCCGGTGATCATCTCCGTTACGGGGTGCTCCACCTGCAGGCGGGTGTTCATCTCCATGAAGTAGAACTCCATGCTGGAGTCGAGCAGGAACTCCACGGTGCCGGCGCCGGTGTAGTCCACACTGCGGGCCACGGCCACGGCGGCCTCGCCCATGCGCTTGCGCAGTTCGGGGGTCAGCACGGCGCTCGGGGCCTCCTCCACCACTTTCTGGTGGCGACGCTGCACGCTGCATTCCCGCTCGAAGAGGTAGCAGGTGTTGCCGTGCGTATCGGCCATGATCTGCACCTCGATGTGGCGCGGGCCGGTCACGTACTTCTCAATGAACACACTGCCATCGCCAAACGCGTTCTGTGCTTCGCTGATGGCACGTTCCAAGCCTTCCTTCAGTTCGCTTTCGCGCTCCACGATGCGCATCCCCTTGCCACCGCCACCGGCCGCGGCCTTGATCAGGATCGGGAAGGTGATGGTCCTGGCCACGGCCATGGCCTCTTCCAAACTGCTCACGGCACCCTCGGTACCGGGCACCAGCGGAACGCCATGGCCTTTCACGGCCTCCTTGGCGGCCAGCTTGTCGCCCATCACCTTCATGGCGTGGGGCGAAGGACCAACGAAGGTGACGCCCGCCTTCTCCAGCGCACGGCAGAAGTCGCCGTTCTCGCTCAGGAAACCGTAGCCGGGGTGCACGGCATCCACCTTCAGATCGGTGCAGACCTTGACGATCTTGTCGATCACCAGGTAGCTCTCCTTGCTGGCGGCAGGCCCGATGCACACGGCCTCATCGGCAAAGCGCACGAAGGGAGCGTTGCGGTCGGCTTCGGAATAGACCGCCACGGTACTGATGCCCATCTCGCGGGCGGAACGCATCACACGCAGGGCGATCTCGCCACGGTTGGCGACGAGGAGCTTCTGGATCTTCTTGTTGGCCATGGTCCTGTTCAGGGAGTGCGAAGATGCGAAGGCTTGGCCTCATCTTTGACACTATTCACGCTGATGCGCGCGCTGATCAGCCTCCTGCTCTTGGCCGTTGCCCCGCTCCTCCTTGCACAGGGGCGGACCTGCACGCTCCAGACCGACAGCGGACAGGTCCGGCTGTATTTCTTCACCACGGGGGAGTTGAGCACACTGGACTGGATCGTGAAGGGCCAGGAACGGGACCGGAGCTGGGCGTTCAAGCGGGACGGGACCGTGCTGGTGGCGCACGAGACCCGTCGCATCGCCTGGCATGTCGGCGTCCGGTTCTCCTACCACTCCAACGGCGCCGTGGCCTCGGTGGAGTACAGCACGGCCCCCGAAGGAAGCGGTCCGTGGTACCGCAGCTACACGGGCTTTGACCCGGATGGGAACCAGAACCGCTTCATTGAGCGTGGGAACAAGGAGGCTGACCTCCTATCACAACCCGACAGCGCCTTGCGCCCAGGCCCTGGCGAGGTGTGGCATCCGGAGCGGCCGATCGCGGAATGCCAGAAGCTGTACATGAGCGAGGTGTTCCTGGTGAACGCAACGGACCAGGCCTGTCAAGCGGTGGTGAGCCCTGTGTACGAGCATCCCACCTTGCCGCGTGGCACCCATGTCCTTGACCCGAGCGACACGGTGCGTTTGGGGACCTATGCGTACTACGAGGCTTTCGTGCCACCCGACCGCCAAATCACCTTCTTCATCGAACAGGCCGGCCCTGACGCGAAAAAGAGGCGCGTGCCGGAGACCCGAACGGACACGGTAATGGTGGGTCCAGAGCACGTTCGATACGTGATCCGGATCAGAGGCTGGAAGAAAGGCCGCAACGACCAGTTCAAGCGCGAGGATGGGATCACGCCGTTGCCCCGGGGCGGCTCAAAGTGGTGGATGATCTGGGGCTGAGCCCCAATACCTTCCTTTGAGGCGAATGATGGTCCGCTACCTCATCGGCATAGCGCAGAAAGGGCGCATTCCGGTAGACCTCGGATCACACCACCACGGTGCGGATGCCCAGTTCGCGGGCGGAGCGCATCACGCGCAGGGCGATCTCGCCGCGGTTGGCCACGAGGAGCTTCTGGACCTTCTTGTTGGCCATGATCGGTAGCCCGGCATCCAGGGACCGCGAAGATGCGCAGGCTTGGCCTGATCTTTGGCAGGCTCCCTAACATGCGCACCCTCCCACTCCTCTTCGCCCTGTGCACGCTGCCCGCCGAGGCCCAGCTGGGTCGGAAGGATTTGCGCACCGATACGGGCACGGTGCTAATGCACTTCCACGCCACGGGCGAAGTGAGCACCCAGGAGTGGATGGACGTGGACGACCGCTTCGGCCTCACCACCGCCTACGACCGCACGGGCAAAGAGATCTTCCGCTACGGTACCCGGCGCATCGGCGGACATGCCAGTGTCCACTTCAGCTACCACCCCAATGGCGCGGTGAGCAAGGCCGAAGCAAGCGATGCGCCCGATGCCGGCATCCAATGGTACCGCAGCACCACCACCTTCGATGAGCAGGGCAACCAGACCGGCTTCTGGCAGCAGAGCCACGAGGACCTCACCACGCTGCGCTTCCACACGGGGCCGGATGAACCCGTGCTGGCCCACTGCCAGAAGCTCTTCACCAACGAGGTCTTCCTGGTGAACGCCACGCGGCAGGCCGGCAAGGCCAACGTGAAGGTTCTGCGGCCCTCCCCCGCGCTGAAGGACAGCGAGCACACCCTGGCCCCCGGCGACACCGTGCGGCTGGGCAGCTACAGCGTGGGCGAGCGGTTCGCCGCGCCGGAGACCGAGCTCACCGTGGACGTGCGGCGCGTGCTACGCAACCGCCGGAAGACCGCTGCCCTGGGCGTTGTGCGCACGAATAACGGACCAGTGAACGATACCACGCAACGCTGGTACCTTGTCGTCCACCATTGGGCCCGGGGTCTTCAACACCCAAGTCCGACACCCGATGATCAACGCCATCCCTGACCGTGCAGCGAGCGGTGCACGGCGCACGCTGTTGATGCTGGGCCTGATCTTCCCGGCCATGCATGCCCTCGCCCAGGTGGACCTGCGCTTCACCAATAATACAGGCCACCGCATCGATGCCTTCACCTTTGCCGGCATGAGCCTCGGTGGGCTCGCCCCAGACAGCACCCGGACGCTCCGGATGGACTCAGTGCTGCTCTGCGGACCCATCCCCTGTGCAAAGCCCACCGGTCTCATCAGCGGCCTTCGCATGAACCCGGACCCACCGGAACACTGCGTAACGAGGGCACGGCATCTGCGCCAGGGAGAGCTGGGCGCGTGCATCCGGCTTACGGAGGAGTTCGGCGGTGGCCGTGAACTGCGGCTGATCCCGTGCCCTTGAACCTACATGTCATGCGCCGTCCACGAGCATGACCGATCGCGGATCGGCTGCTCGTATACGACCTTTACACCATGCGCACCCGCCTCACCGATATGCTCCACCTGGAGCACCCCTTGATCATGGCACCGATGTTCCTGGTGAGCAATGTGGCCATGGTGGCCGAGGGCATGCGCTCGGGCGTAGCGGGCTGCATCCCCGCGCTCAACTAACGCACGCTCGAGGAGCTGCGGGCGGCGTGCCGGGAATGACGTTTAACTCGACCGCCAGCCGTTGCCGTATCTTGGAGGCACGGAGCACCGCTGGACCGATGAACACCCTTAGCCGATTCTCGTCCTTCGAGGAACTGAAGGCCGCTGAGCCCAGCACGGCCCGCCCCATCTGCCGATCACTTGATCATGTAGTAGATGTTCGTGAGCCACTTGGTAGTATCGGGCTCGGCCATGGGGTCGGTGATGAACTCTTCGATCACGTTGCCGTAGTGCGTCAAGCCCTTGGCCTGGATCATCTCGTCCATGGCCATGTGGGCGCGCATGGAGCCATCGTAAGATCCGTAGTAGGCAATGTGCAGCATCTTCGAGGCAGGCACCGTGTACACCTCCATGCCGGGTAGCTTCACATCGGCGGGAGCCACTACGGGCATGCCGGCGAACAGGTCGGCCACCTGGGCCTTCTCATCCCACTGGAAGTACACCCCGCTGGGCGCGCCGGCCATGTTGAGCCCGGCCGTGCCGATGGCCGCACCGGCGGCGCCGAAACTGCTGCCATAGAACTTCTCCAGGTCGCTGAACTTCACCTTGCCCCGCTTGCCCACATACACCATTTCGGGGCGCTCGATGGTCTCGATCACATAACCGCCGAAGGTCTTATCGGCCACTGCCGCCGCTTTGTCCGCCTGCTCCCTCTCGGCCAGGGCCTTCAGGTTCGCAAGGCCCTTCTCGAAGTCGGGGCCCACCATTTTGTCCATGTCCATGAACACCCCCATCACCTTGCCCATGAAGCCGTTCTCCCCTTCCATGCCCCAGGTCACCATGGTGCTGTCGCCCACAGGCTGCAGGTCGTACGTGGCGGTGCTGATGGATTCGAAGGGCTCCACGAAGTGCAGCTTGCAGCGCACCGACCTGTTGGGTTCCAAGGACATGATGGTCTGGCTGCCCTTGCCCACCGTATCGCCCTCCCACTTCCATACGGCGCCCACGGTGCCATCGCTGCCTTCCAGGCTTTGCACCTGGTCCTTGTCCATTTCCTGCCAGGGGCCCCATTGCTTCATGCTCTCCAACCGGCTCACGTAGCCGTAGACCACTTCCGGTGGCGCGGCCACCACGGCGCTACGCTGAACGCGGTAGGTGGAAGGCCCCATGAGTCCCAGCACCACCAGCAAGGCAAGCAGGGACAGAACAATGATCAGCAGGGTCTTGAGGGCACGCATGGTCTTGTATTTGCACGAAAGATGGGGCTTTGGTCCCGAAATAGCCCCCAACGACCCGCGCCGTACCCAACCGTCCATCACGATCATAGCGTGGCACGGTGTTTTCTTTGTCGGCAGCGAACCATTCCAACCACCATGATCACCCTGCGTACGGGCCGGACCCTTCCGGTCATCCTCCTGGCCCTTCTGGCCCTGGCCATGCCTGCGTGCAAGACCAACAGCAACCCTGCCGGCACCAAGGTGAAGCAACCCTTCAGCGGCGGCAAGTACGAGAGCAACGCCGCCTGGTTCCGCGGCACGGGGCAGGGCACCAGCGTAAAGCAGAACATTGCCCGCGGCAAGGCCGATATCGACGCCAAGAACCAGGTGGCCGCACAGGTGGGCACCAACATGCGCGCCGTTACCGACCAGTACCTGGGCCAGACCGAGAACGCGCGCGCCGCCGATGTGGCCGACAAGTTCCAGAGCCTGGTGCGCGAGGTGATGAACACCGAACTGGCCGACCTGCGCAAGATCGGCGAGGAGACCTACTTCAACGAGACCACCAAGGAATACACCGTGTACGTGGCCTACGAGATCAAGAAGAACGCCATGTTCCGCTTCATGAAGAAGCAGGCCCGCACCGATGCCAAGATCAGCGAACAGGAACTCAAAGTGCTGGACGAGATCCTGGACCAAGAGATCAAAAAGGCCGAGGCGGCCGGAGAATGATCCCGCACCACATTCTACTAAAGGCAGGGGACCTTGGGGTCCCCTGCTGTCGTTTTGGCACCCTCGTATGTTCGGCGCACGATCTGAAGGGAGCGTTGTTCACTTAAGAACAACGAACAACAGACCATGGAAGGCAACCCGATGATGGGCGCATACCTGATAGGCGCCGTGATCATGCTCGTGAGCTGGCTGGTGGGCCAGCAGCTCCGCAGCCGTTTCGAGAAATACTCCCGCACCCCCCTGCGCAACGGCCTCAGTGGCCGCGAGGTGGCCGAGCGCATGCTCCGCGACCACGGCATCACCAACGTGCAGGTGATCAGCGTGCCGGGTCAGCTTACGGACCACTACAATCCCGCCACCCGCACGGTGAACCTGAGCGAGCCGGTGTATCACGCCCGCAACGCCGCTGCCGCCGCCGTGGCCGCGCACGAGGTGGGCCATGCCGTGCAGCACGCCACCGCCTACAGTTGGCTGGAAATGCGCAGCAAGCTGGTGCCCGTAGTGAGCGTAGCCTCGCAATGGATCCAATGGGTGCTGCTGGGCGGGATCCTGATCGTCAACTCCTTCGGCACCGGACTGCTGCTTTTCGGTATCGTGCTTTTCGCCCTCACCACCCTCTTCAGCATCATCACCCTGCCTGTGGAATACGATGCCAGTAACCGCGCCCTGGCCTGGATGGAGCGCACCGGCGTGGTCACCAGCAGCGAGCACGACCTGAGCGCCGATGCCCTCAAGTGGGCGGCCCGCACCTACCTGGTGGCCGCCATTGGCTCCGTTGGCACCCTGCTCTACTATATCATGATCTACATGAACCGAAGGGATTGAGCTGGATACCTTCCGTTGCAGAACGGTCGGCCGAGCGGCCGGCCGTTGCTGCTTTAGGCGTTAGGCCCAACTTATTTCAGCCGATCACTTCTGGAATTCAAGGCGCTTGGCACTTGGCATTGCGACAAGGCGACCTGACCGTATTCGGCAACCTCGCTCCAGCAGGGGTCGCCTAAATGACTTTGCGCTCGCTGGTGTACGTGAACTTCGAGCGGCACGACGATAACTTGAAGGCCTGCCCCATTGGCGTTGACAGGACCTTCGTGCCGCGACTGTCGTGGTGGTGGAAGGGCGGCGTGCCAGCGTTACGGACCTGGGGAGTGGGCATGCGCACAGCCGCTGAGGGAGGTGTTCCTGCGACCGAGTTCCTGGACCTAATTCGACCTCACGGTCGTGTACCGGATCTCGTCCGGTGTGGCACGGAACACATGGTAGCCGCCAACACGCTTGTGGTTCTTTTCAGTGATGGTGAGACCGGCCACCTGTTCGCGCACCACATCGGTGCCCATCTCGTCCAGGTAAGTAGCGTAAAGGAGGTATACCACATCGCGCTGCACCCTGATGTTCAGCGGCCGCACACCCGTGTTCACCTGTCCCCAGGAAGTGAAGCTCAGATCAGCAGCGAACTCCCCCACTCCTTGGTCAGCGGTAATAGCGAAAAGCCTGCCCGATGCGTCATCCACCTCAAAGTCGAGCACCTCAGCGGAACCGGCTTTCCAGGCAATGAAATCGCGCCGCGTATGGTACATGCGTCCGTTCTGGAGGACCAACAGGTGATCGCCGAAGAACCGGACCTTGTCAATATTCCAATTGTCCACGTATTTGCGGCCTTTTCCGTTGAGGTAGTAGGGCTTGTACACCCGATCGAAGAGGCCTTGGTCCAGCGGTGTGGGTATGCGCTGGGCGGTGGCGAAGCCATTGGTGGTAATGGCCAGGTGGTTGCTGCGGTTGGTGGCAATGGCCGTGCTGGTATCCACGAAGTGGAACGAGTACAGGTCAGGCGCACGGTAGTAAGCCTCGCGCTCCTTGCTGAAGATGTTCGGCAGCGTCACCCACGTATTCCCGTGATCGGAGGTGCGGTAGATGCGTCCGTTGGATGCGGAGATGAAGCCCACGCCACCGGCAAGCACCTGTCCGTGGCGCACCCAGGCCCCCTCCTTGCCGAACCGCACCACGAACCAGCTACGGCCACCATCGGCGGTGCGGCGGATGCAGTTGCGCTCATAGGTATCGGAACCGCAGCGGATATTGCCGAACAGGACGGCCGTGTCGCTGGAGAAGAAAAGGATACGATCGAAACTGGTGGAAAGCCCGGAGTAGTCCGACCCGGGGTTGGTCTGCAGGCCCTTTTGCCAAAGGGAATCCACCGATCCGGTGTGGTAAATGTTACCCGTGCTCGTGGTGAGCCAAATGGAACCGTTGTGTGCCACAGAGACCTGGCGCACCTTGCCAAACACCACGGTGGCAGGCGTGGTCTGTGCCGCGCTGGGCAACACCGTCATCAGCAAGAACAGGCATGCGAGCCATCGGAACTGCAAGGCGACCATTACTCCGAAGATAATCTGTGGACAAGGCCCATTACACAAAGCCCCTGCGGAACAACCTGTCCACAGGGGCCTTGCGCTTGAAGGGCGATCCACCAGAACGCTCAGAACACCATGGTGGCCTGGCGCCTGGCGGGTACCAGCTTGCGATCGCGGGCTATGGCGAGGCAGCCGCCTCCCTGATCGAAGCCAATGGAGCCCACGGGGCCTTGGTAGCGGAAGCCGGCCATGTGGCGTTCCAGTTCCATCACAACGGCGAAGCGCACGCGGCGCACCCGCTGACCGGGCTCGCCCAACGTAGCGAAGTGGGTATCCACCACCACTTCCTTGGTCAGGTGGCCGGGCATCTCGAAGCGCAGCAGGGCATCGGTTCCGGCGGGCAGCGTAACGGTGAATCGCCCGGTCTCGGACACCACGGCATCGCGAATGGCGCCGTTCACCTTTACGGCAACGGTGGCACCACTAAAGCTGTGGTCCTCCACGTGCAGCCAACCGGTGAGCACAACGGCCTCCTGGTCGGCGCTTGCCGGGGCCTTGGCCATGGCGGTGGAGCACAGGGAGATGAAAAGGGCAAAAAATGCGGCCGAACGGGTGGTGAGCTTGTGCTGGTTCATGGGTGCAGGGGATTGGTGGTGGTTACGGGGGCTGGGTGGCGTTGTTCGTGAACTTCGGCAGTAAGGCAGCCCTCATCGTCCGAACGGGGGCGATGATCGACGGACCCAAGCGGCCACGCACCCGAACTTCGCGCCCCGATGCGCCCCCGTATACGCCTGCCCCGCACCCGCCGCACGGTACACCACGTGTTGCGCCTGCAGCAGGGCGATTGGCGCTGGGGGGCGGGCTTGCGGGCGGCATTGGCCATTGGCACACCGATGGGCCTGTTCACGCTGGCCGGTCACCAGGACCTGGGCCTGCTGGCCGGGCTGGGTGGTTTCACAGCGCTGTACGGCACCGACCGTCCATTGGCCCAGCAACTGCGCCTGCTGCCCGTGGTGGCCCTGGGCTTGGTGGCCTGCGCGGCCATGGGCGCTGCCGTGGCCCCCAGCCTGTGGTGGACGGCCGTTGCGCTAGTGGTGGTAACGGCCGTTGCGGCCACACTATCGTGGGGCACGCGGCTGGGTCCGCCCGGTGCTTTGCTCTTCGTGCTGGTGGCGGCCATTACGGCCCACGCGCGCCGCGAGCTGGACTGGTGGACCGTGCCAGCGCTGGTGGCCGCAGGCGCAGTGCTCTCGCTGGTTTGGGTGGTGCTCACGGCCCGGCTGCCGGGCCGCTGGGCCACGGGCTTGCAACACCTGCCCTATCGCTCACTGGGCCTTATCCTGGACGACACGGTGCGCAAACACGCGGGCCGGGTCACCGCAGGTGTGGCCCTGGCCTGCCTGGCAAGCCTATGGTTCGATGCCTTCCGCCTGCATTGGGTGGTGGTGACCACCATGGCCATTCTGCAAGCCGCACACGACCGATCCTTTGCCTTGGTGCGCGTGGTGCAGCGCGTGTTGGGCACCCTGCTGGGCCTGGCGCTCTTCGAGGGCGTGCTCCAGTTGCAGCCGCATGGGGCCGAACTGGTGGGCCTGGTGATGGTGCTGCAGTTCGCCGTGGAAGTGGTGATCTTCCGCAACTACATGCTGGGGCTGCTGTTCATCACCCCGCTGGCCCTTACGCTGGCCACCTTCGGGCAGGAACTGGACCCCAC
>JBEICT010000070.1:0-13765 GCA_040383865.1 Flavobacteriales bacterium
CGGCGAATACCCGGTGATCCTGGTGGTGACGAACGCAGCGGGCTGCACGGACACGGTGCGTTCCGTGATCCGCGTGGAGAGCAACGGCGAGATCACCCTGCCCAACGTGTTCACGCCCAACGGCGACGGGGTGAACGACCGCTTCCGGCCCTTTGAGCAGTTCCCGGGGCGGTGGCGCCTCACCATCCATAGTCGATGGGGACAGGCCCTGTTCGCCACCGATGCGGTCACCGAAGGCTGGAGCGGCGCGGACGCACCGGACGGCACCTACTTCTGGACCCTTGAGGCCCTGGAGGGCCAGGCGGAGGCCAGGCGCTCGGGGGTGGTGACCTTATTGCGCGCCCGGTGATGCCTTCCTATCAGGGTACACGTGGAACACTCCTTGAACGTGCACGGCCGGGAACCAAGGTGCTGCCATTCTTGTGATCTGCGTGAACTTCCTTGACGTGTTTCGCCCAACCATACAACCTGCAAACCTCGAGCAACGTCACCCCTCTACGCTCTCCCATGAACTGTTCGGCCTTTACCGCGTTATGTTGTTCAATGCGTCACCTGGCGACAGCTCTTTTACTTGCGCTCACGGTCGGAGAGGTCCATGCCCAATCGGTCTGCAACACCAACGGGAACCTGGTCATCTTTTCCAACAATGATGGGGGTACGCTCACGATCAACGTGAACCAGAACATCCCTGACCTGCGCATCGGGGTGAGCACGTACCATGCCGTGGCGGTGAACATCACCGGGCCGTTCGCAGGCAATGTGACCGGGGTGATCTATGCCGGTTACGACCAGTCCAGTGCTCCCTGCGGCAATGCCCCTTCGAGCACCACCATCACTGGTGTTGCAGCGGGCATCGTCACGATGTACAGCCCGACCATGGGCAATACCGCGGTCACCAACTTCCTGGGCGACGTAACGCAGGCCGTTCCCGGCGTCAACCTGGTGAACTGCATGATCGGCGCCGAGGGCTTCTGCAGCGCTTCCGCATCGGGAGGGGGGAATTCATATTCGCAGATCGCTCAGTTCTTCCTGGCCTATTTCGGTCCGGGCACCATCCTGCGGAGCCACCAGACGCAATCCGGCTGCTTCGGCAGTGCCCCCTTCGACGTGTCGGCGGGTGGCAACTGCTGCATCACGGAGACCAACACGCCGCCCAACCCCGTGTATGTGGGCAACGGCGCCTATGATGTATTCGCCCTCAGCGATACGCTGCTGTGCAATGGTGCGCTCACCCTCGATGCATCCTTCTACACCGGCAGTTACTCGGCGCTCTGGAACACGGGCAGCACGCAGCAAGCCATCACCATCAGTGAGCCGGGAACCTACGTGGTAACCCTCCCGGGCTATTGCATCCAGCTCACCGATACCGTGGTGGTGCTGGATTGCTGCCTTCTCGGCGAGGTGGATACGGAGGTGACGCCCATCAGCTGCGCGGGGGCCAGCGACGGCGCCCTGTCCGTGACGCCCCTTGGCACGGGCCCCTTCACCTACAGTTGGAACACGGTGCCACCGCAGACAACGCCATCCCTGAGCGGGCTGGGCGGCGGAACCTACACGCTGAGCTTGACCAGTGCGGCCGGTTGCGATACCACCCTCACCTTCACGTTGACGGACCCGCAGCCGCTCGTGGTGGATGTGTTCGGCCTCAGTCCGATCTGCGCGCAGACGCCCGGCCTGGGCACTGCCCTTACCTCGGGAGGCACCGGCGCCGCGAGCATCGCGTGGAATACCGGTGGCAGCGGCATCGAGATCCCGTACACCTTCGCGGCCAGCGGCCCGCTGATCGCCACCGTCACCGATGCCAATGGCTGCACCACCTCCGATACGCTCCTTGTGCAGGTGGAACAACCGCCCTCCTCGGCGTTCACACTGAGCACCGATACCATTTGTTCCGGTGGTGAGGTCGTGCTTGTGGCCGCCGCAGCTGATGCCGATTCACTCAGCTGGACGCTCGGTTCGGCAGGGGCCGCCAGCGGTGCGCAGTTGGCTGTGGCCTTCTCTGCTCCGGGCAATGAGGTGATCACCCTGGTGGCATTCGGGCCCTTCGGCTGCGCATCGGCCCCCACCTCGGCCACCGTGCGTGTAGCCCCTCAACCTACGGCGGAGCTCCTCACCGAGACGGTTCCCTGCGAGCGGGCCTTCCGGGTGGCGCGCAGCGTCTCGAACGCGGACGATTGCTCGCTTTGGCTGAATGGGGACCTGGTGGATGCGTCCTGCAGCGCAGGGCTGTCGCTGAATGTGCCCGACGAAGGCGACTACGAGCTGGTGCTGGTGGCGTCGAATAACGAGGGCTGCGCCGATACGCTTTCCCGAACGCTGACCATCCAGGATGCACCCGGGCTGTTCGTGCCCAATGCCTTCACCCCGGATGCCGATGGGATCAATGACCTGTTCACCATCGGTCCGGTCGCCGATGTTCCCGGCATGGTGCTGCGCATCTTCGATCGTTGGGGCACGGAGATCTTCACCACCAGCGACCTTTCGAAGGGCTGGGACGGGACCGTGGGGGGCACGGAAGTGCCTCAGGGCATCTACCCCTTTCTGCTCCGCGCGCCCGACCCATGCGAACCGAATACCCTCGTGGAGCGCAGGGGGCACCTGACGGTGCTACGCTGAACGCCTCGAGTGGGCGAGCCTTGGATGGACGAGCTCCCAAACGAAGGAAGCTTCCCAAGACACTTCCCGTTCGACGCATCACGGTCAGTTCCACCGAAGTGCTCCATGATCCTTGCTCACGGCTGCACCGAGGGTCTTCCTCCGTTGTTGAGCGTGCCGGATGCATACGGCCGCCCGTCTCTCTTTCAGCACGCCAAAGCACACGTCCGGTTCAGTGAAGCACCATGAGCCGCACCGTCTTTCCGTTCGGTCCTGCCACACGTACAACGTACGAACCGGCCTGAGGGTCGGTAAGGCGCACGTGCGCAGAACCATCCGTGCGGCCGATGAGCACATAAGGCACTGGACGACCTAAGGCATCATGCAATTCCAGGTCGGCATCCCCAGTGAGGACATGGAACGTGCCTTCGGTCGGATTGGGATACACCAGCGGGGCGGCCGGTGCGAAGTACTCGTGTACGATGGGCGACCAGCTTTCGCTCCCATCGGTATCCACCATATGCAGGCGGTAATACACATCCCCGGCGGGCGGGGCCTCATCGCGATGGAGGTAAGTGCGCTCTGATAGGCTGTGCCCAGCCGCTTCCACACGGCCGACCGGCGTCCATGCAAGGCCATTCCGGCCACGTTCCACCACGAAGTGGCTGGTGTTCTCCTCCGTAGCGGTGTGCCAGCGAAGCAGTATGCCATTGCCCTCCTGCTCCGCCACGAACGACAACAGCTCCAACGGCAGGATGGTACTGCAGCTCACAATGGCCGTGCCGCCGAATTGCAGGGGCACATAGGTGGTCACCGAGCTCCAATTGCTGAAGCAGATGAGCCACTGGGTGAAGGAGTCCACGGTGATGGGCGGCTCGAAGTTGCTCGGGTGGCCTCCGGCCGGAAGCGGGTTGGCCAGCCCCGTACCGCCGAACGCCACCCCGTTCCAATTGCAGCGCACAGGGGCCGTGAGCCCGCCCGCCACTTGGGCGCATGCGGTGGCATTATACGGGTACATCGCCCAGTCGTAGAACCCGGACTGCGATCCCGATCCGCCGAAGGTGAAGGCGAGGCTGCCGCCGGTGAGGACGTTCACCACCATCCACGTGCTGTTGAACTCGCCTGCCTGCAGGCAACCCTGGTTGTCCGTCCCCCACGGGCTGAGGATGCCGTCCACCTCGAGCAACGGATTGGACAACGAGCCCGGCAAGGGTATCTCAAGGGTGCTGCCAAAGCCGTTGGGGTCGGTCTGGAAGCCGCCGTTGGAGCACACGTTCACGGCTTGCGCACAATCACTGGCCACCACGGGCGGTGCCACCGCATTGATGCTGAAGGTGCCCGGGCAGGGGCTTGCCGGGTTGGGGCCCCAGGTATCGATGATGATCCAGTACTGCACACCGGCCGTCATCTGCACGGAAAGGCTCTTGCTGGTGGTCTCCGATCCGATGGACGTGATGCAGGTGCCGCCCGTGGCCGGGCATGCCCCACTGAACACCCAGATGGAGGACCAGGGCTGGCCCATGACCGTGATGGCGTAAAAGCCGGTGGTGGCGGGAGTGACCGTGTAAAGTGCCTCGTTCCCGGTGAGCCATTGCGCACCACTGGCACCGCAGACGGCCGTGAGATACTGGCTGATGATGAAGTTCCCCGGATGGCAGGAGATCGCCTGCCCGTTCACCGGCAGGCTCGGAATGTTCACCGCCACGCAAGCCCCCGCCGGAATGGGGGGAGGGCAGGTGGTGCAGTTGATGGCCGTGGTGCAGCAGTTGGCGCCTGTGCCGCAGGCCGTGTTGGTGCTCCAGTGCAGGTAGTAGGTACCGCTCACCGGCGCTACGAAGAGCAGCAGCGGCACCGGCACGCCCTGCGCAACGATGGGGCCGTTCACCGAGGTGTGCCGCACGGTCACGTAGCCCCCACCCCCGCAGACGAAATTGGTCACCGAGTAGGTATTGCCGGCCGTGATGCCCGTGATGATGTTGTACTGCCCCGGCAGCGTGCAGGTGCTGATGGTCATCTGTCCGGTGGTGGCTGAAGCGGCCACCGGGGTGGTGGCGGTGGCATTCAGGCAGCTGCCCATCCCCGAGCAGCTCGTGCAGCTGATGGTGGTGGTGCAGCAGGTCGTGGCCTGTCCGCAAGCCGCATTGGTGTTGAAATGAAGGAAATGGACGCCGGACACCGTGGCCGTGAAGGTGAGCGGTGCACTGCCCTGGGCCACCACCGCGCCGGAGGAGGTGGTGTGCCGCACCGTGACATGGCCGCCGCAGGAGGAGCCCACGGTGTACGTCCTGCCCGCCACCACGCCGTTGATGGTGTTGTAGTTCATCTGGCTGGTGCAGGTGCTGATGATGAGCGGTGTGGTGCTCACCGGGGCCGTCGCAGTGCCGAAGGGCGAGAAATTGGTGCACTGGGCCTGTACAGCGACGGCCAGCCATGGAAGTGCAACAGCCCACATGAGGCGTTCGATCCGAGCCACGAAATGGATGGGAAGCGACCGCATGGTCGTAGTCATTTGTACTGCTGCGGGGTGGGTGTGCAGGCGGCCGGATCAATATGGCGGAACGGCTCCGACAATGCCGTCCGTCTTACCAAGCATCCTGCCTGCAAGGCGAGCGGGGCCAGCAGCGCGTTCAGCGTCGCACGGTCCAGCTGGCAATTCGGTGTTACGCGCAGCATCATGTTCTGCGTTCGCACATCAAAGCGGGCCATGAGCACGCCTTCCTGCTGTTCCAGCAGCAAGGTCGCTTCGTATGCCACCAATGGGTCCTGTAGCCCATCCACGGCGGCCTGGACAAGGTGCTGGGCCTTCAACACGAAGCTGGCCACCAAGGCCATGGCAAGCAAGAAGCCCCGCTTGGGGACCTTGTTGTATGGGGGCGGGATCGACGTTCGCATTTGGCACGGAAATATAGGCGCAAAACGCGTACGCAATATGGCTGTCCGGTCCCTGTGCATAGCCCCGATGGTTCTATGATCGTTGCGCCAGGTGACATGGGGGGCCTGTGCCTGCCGAAGGGGCATGTACGGATCTGAACCCTCCGATCTTCATTGCCATCTTGCGCTTTGATACGCACCATCGTTCCTCCCACCGTGTTGCCCCTGACGCTTTCTGCGCACTTGTTCTCTCCGTCCGTCCCTGTGCCGTGGAACATCATATTGAACGAGGCCAGTGGATCGGTGCGGGTGAAGGGGGAGATATGGACACATACCGATGGCGGGGATCCGGCCCGGCTCCATCGGATCGAGCCCGCGAACGGTTCGGTCATGCATACGGTGGACGTGGCCAATGCCGTGAACGTGGATCGGGAGGACATCACCACCGACGGGAGCTGGCTGTATATCGGCGCTGTGGGCAACAATAGCGGAGACCTCACCAACCTGCGGGTCTTGCGCGTGGCCCTGGATCCGGTATTGGATCCCTTGGTGAACACGGTATCCGCCGCCACGATCGGCTTCAGTTATGGTCTGCAGACCAGTTTCACGCCCGCCCTGAACAACAACGATCGGGATCGCGAGGCCCTGGTCGCCTTCAACGATAGCCTCTGGCTGTTCAGCAAGAACTGGGTAAGCGGCAACTGCTATATCAGCAAGCTTCCGGCAGAGCCCGGGAACCAAGCTACCGCGCGCTTAGTATGGCTGCGCTAAGCAACTTTTCCCGGGCGAACAACGTCCTGACAGTGAGCGTTCCCCTGCCGATGATCCGGAAGTTCCTTATCGTCCTGTTCCTCGCCTTTGTCGCGAGCTCCCGCGCCCAGGTCTGCGACCCCGCCGGCAACCTCTTCCTGCTCAGCAACTACGATGGCGGCATCGTCACCATTAATGTGGACGTGAACATCCCCGATCTGGTGATCGGCATCTCCACCTACGAACCGGTGCAGGTCACGATAGCAGGGCCCTTCGCGGGTAACGTGACGCAGGTGTTCTACTCGGGCATGAACTCGAACCAGAACAACAACAACTGCGGGCAGGGCAACTTCACCACCTCGGTCGCCGGCGTGCCTCCGAACATCGTCACCATCAACCCGCCGCTGCAGCCGCTGCAGGTGGGCTACACCCCGGCGCATGGCAACGGCACCTCACCCAACTGGGGCGGAGTGGTTATCGGCACTGCCGGAGTCTGTGACACCACCATCAATGCCGGCGGCGCGAACACGCCTGATGAACTGGTCTTCCACTTCGAGGATCAGACGGGGGCGACGTTGTATGCCCACCAGACCCAGTATGAATGCTGGCAGAATGATGTGGTGAGTATTTCCTCAGGCGGGAACTGCTGCATCGATGCCTCGCCCCCGCCACCGGCCGTTGGCTGCGATCCCAATGGCAACCTGATGATCTACTCCAACTATGAGGGCGGTGTTATCACGATCAATGTGGACCAGAACATCCCCGACCTGCGGGTGGGTATCTGCACCTATGAGGCGGTGACCGTGAACTTCACCGGGCCCTTCGTGGGCAACATCACCGAAGTGATCTATGCGGGTTTCGACGGCACCAACGGGCCCTGTCCGAACAACCCGCCCACCACCACCATCAATGGCGTGCCTGCGGGGCTCGTGACCATGTACAGCAACACCCTGGGCAACATCGCCATCGCCAATTTCCTCGGACAGCCGGCCTTCCCCGGCTTCCCGCCCTTGGTCAACTGCATCACCGGTGCAGAGGGCGAATGCAGCACCAGCAACAACGGCGGCGGCAACTCCGCCCCGCAGATCGTGCAGTTCTTCCTGGCCGAATTCGGTGCCGGCACCTCGTTGTTCGGTCACCAGGTGCAGTATGACTGCTTCAGTGGAACGTTCAATGTCTCTGATGGTGGCAACTGCTGCCTCACTGAGACCGGTACGCCGCCCAACCCGATCTACGCGGGCGATGCCACCTACGACTTCATCCCTTGGACGGACAGCCTGCTGTGCGCCGGTCCCATCACCATCGACCTTTCCTTCTACCCGGTGCTCTTCCAGCCGCCCGTCTATCCCGGCTACATCTGGAGCGACGGCACCACCGGGCCCGTGATCACCATCACCGAGCCGGGCACCTACTCCTTCATCGTGGGCGACTACTGCCACTACGCCGATGGCAACTGGCTCACCGACACCGTGGTGGTGCTGCCCTGCGGCTCCATCGGCGGGGTGGATACGACCATCAGCCCCATCAGCTGCGGCGGCGCCAGTGACGGCGCCATCACCGTGACCCCGCTCGCCCAGGGCCCCTTCACCTACAGCTGGAACACGGTGCCGCCGCAGACCACGGCCACGGCCACGGGCCTTGGTGCGGGCAACTACAGCGTGGTGGTGAGCGATGCCGCCGGATGCGACACCACGATCACCTTCACCCTTTCCGCGCCGCCGCAGCTCACCGTGCAGGTCACCGGCGACACGCAGTTGTGCATCGGGGGATCGACCACGCTGCTCGCTGCTGCGCAGGGCGGTACCGGGACCATCTCCTTCGATTGGGGCGCTCTGGGCAGCGGCCCCTCGGTGACGCTCTCGCCAACGGCCAACCTATCGGTCAGCGTCACCGCCACCGACGCCAACGGATGCACCGCCACCGCCGTGCTGCAAGTGACCGCCTCGCTCTGCTGCCCCACCTACTCCTTCGACGCCACCGTAAGCGCACCGGACTGCGCGGCAGGGGCTGACGGCAGCATTGCGCTGCAGGCCGGCACCGCCAACGCCTTGACCTATGCGTGGAGCACGGTGCCCCCACAGAGCGGCGCCACGGCCACCGGCCTATCCGCAGGTGCTTACAGCGTGCTCGTCACCGATGCCCAGGGCTGCGATACCACGCTCGCCTTCACCCTCTTGGATCCCGCGCCGATAACGGTGCAGGTCACGGGCACCACGCCGGTGTGCGCCAATGCGACGTCCTCAGCCACGGCGCTTGCGGCGGGCGGCACGGGTGCGCTCGCCATCGCCTGGAGCACGGGGGCGAGCGGCGCGGCCATCACCTACAGCCTTTCCAGCACGGGACCGCTGGTGGCCACCGCCACTGATGCCAGCGGCTGCACCGGCAGCGATACCCTCCTGGTGACCGTGGAGCCCATCCCCTCCGTGGCCTTCACCGCCAGTGCGGACACCGTCTGCGCAGGCGGCACCGTGACGTTCAATGCGGTCGCCAACGGCGCCGATTCACTGAGCTGGACGCTCGGCTCGGCGGGGAGCGCGACCACCGTTGATGTGGCGGCCACCTTCGCCGCGCCGGGCATCGAGATCATCACCCTCACCGCCTTCGGGACCAGCGGCTGCGTCTCTCCGCCCGCGGCCGACACCCTGCTCATCGCCGCCGTGCCCGTCCTGCAGCTCCAAGCGGCCGCCGTGCCGTGCGCGCGGGCCATTGCCGTTGACCTGCTGGCCACTGCGGCCGACCAATGCATGCTGTGGCTGAACGATGATCCGGTGCAGGGCTCGTGCGCACGGTCCTTCACCCTGACAGTGCCGCAGGAGGGCGAATACAGCCTCACGTTCACCGCCGCCAATGCCGAGGGCTGCGTGGACAGCACCGCCGTCATCGTGACGGTGCAGGACACCCCCGGCCTCTTCGTGCCCAACGCCTTCACCCCGGATGCCGATGGCATCAACGAGACCTTCTCCATCGGCGCAGTGCCGGGTGTGCCCGGGACCGTGCTCCGCATCTTCAACCGCTGGGGAGAAGAGCTTTTCACCACCAACGACCTCATCAGGGGCTGGGACGGCACCGCCGGCGGCATGGCCGTTCCCGACGGCGTGTACCCCTATCTGCTGCGGGCTCCCGATCCCTGCCAGGTGAACAAGCTGGTGGAGTTCCGCGGCCACGTGACGGTGCTCCGTTAGGGAAGGGTGAGCGCCAAGGGGAACCGTATGTCGCTGATGCGCCACCACGCGCTCGCACATGTCCGATCGCCTCACCTGCTTTGTTGAAGGCACTGGGCAGGTCATCACCGCCCGGATGAGCGATGAATGATGCCAAGAGCCACCTTCACGCGTTCTTCTTTGGTACCGGAAGGGGGGGCGCGCGGAACGCTCCGCCTTGAGCCCTGATCAAACCTTCACCTGTGCGCAGCGTCCAACCCTGCATGAAAAAGTGCGGCCTTTCCATCGGGTTGATCCTCGTGCTGCTCACCTCCGCCTTCGGGCAGGATGTTTACGACAGCATCCAGGTAAGCGGGATCTGGCGCACGTACATGACCCACCTGCCTGCGGGCTACGACCCTGGCACCAGTTACCCGTTGGTGCTTGGCTTCCACGGTGGACAGCAGGCGGCGACCAGTGCGCTCGGCTGGGCCGCGTTCGCTTTTCAAAGTGAATTGTCGGAGAAGGCGGACAGCGAAGGCTTCATCGTGGTCTATCCGGAGGGCCGGGTGTTCAACCAGAACCGTTCATGGAACGCAGGCGCGTGCTGTCCACCTGCCATGAACCAGAACGTGGACGACGTGGGCTTCGTGGACCGCCTGCTGGATACACTGCGCCATCAGTATCCGGTCGACACCACCCGCGTGTATGCGACGGGCAGCTCCAATGGCGGCATGCTCTGTTACCGTTTGGCGTGCGAATTGGGTCACCGCTTCGCGGCCATGGCGCCCAATGCCTGTTCCCAGATGCACGCACCCTGCACGCCCACCAACAAGGTCCCGATCATCAGCTTTCATTCCAAGGTGGACCCCATTGTGCCGTTCTCCGGAGGCCCCGGCGGTGCTCCTCCCTTGACGAACATCGTCTTCCCTTCCCAGGACAGCATCCTTCAGTTCTGGTCGCTTTGGAACGAATGCCAGACGATCGATACGGTGATCAATGGCAACGGCACCGGATATGACCTCATCAAGGCGCAGGACTGTGCGTGCGAGGTGGAGGTCCATCAGGTCGCGACCACCGACGGTGGCCACAGTTGGCCGGGCGGGAATCCCAACAACAACCCCGTCTCCACCCAGGTCAGCGCGACCGATCTGCTCTGGTCGTTCTTCCAGGACCATACCCTGGGCTGCCTGAGCACCGGTGCCGAGGAGGCCAGTGCCACGGATGCCACACTGGTCGTATTCCCGAACCCGTTCACCAGCACGCTGCAAGTGGCCAACGCCCCAAGGGCGGAGCCCCACGTCCTCACGGACCTGCTTGGCCAGGTCATTTGGACAGGGCCGAACATCGGCCAGTTCGATCTTTCGGGGCTTCCGAATGGGCTGTACTTCCTTCGGATAGGCAACAGCTCCAGGAAGATCGTGAAACAGTGATCGACAGGGCGGATCCCCACGACAGGCGCTGGCGCAGAGCTCGAACGGGGCATTACGCATTCTGGTCCATGCGGTGCGCTGGTCGAAGGTTCAAGTGAACAGCCTGCCAACGCGGCCAACGGGCTTGCGCTCGCCACAGCATCCGTTATGGCGGCATTCCACCGTGTGCGGCAACAGCGATGATGGAACAGGACCGCGGCGCTGCAGCGATGAGGCAGCTCGATGGTGCGTGCAGCGCTGCGCCACCGATCCAAGGGCAAATTCCGCCGCTTCAAGTGGCCGCTTGCACGGTCCATGGCAGAATGGGGGGCCTCGCGGAGTTCCGCAGCCATTTTCGCCTGCCTAACATACCCCCGGCCATGCGTCACTCCGTTCCCCTGTTGTTCCCGGTCATGCTGCTGCCAGCCCTGTTGTACGCCCAGGGGCCGAAAGCCGGGATCATGCCCTCCGGAACATTCTACGTGAGCGCTTCCGCCGGTCTGGCCCGATCGGAGGATGGCCTTGGTTTTCTCGTCAAGCGTTCGGCTTCACAGTGGACACCCATGGCCAACATCGGAGCAGGGTATCGTTTCAACCGTGTGTTGGGGGTCGAACTGCGCTCGGCCTACATGCTCGCCGACCTGAAAGCGGAAGGAACCCTGTTGTCCACGAATGAACCCGTGAACGTTACAGCGCGTCATTACAGCCTGGTGATCGGTCCGATCTTCCATTTGCCCCTGAGCGATCGGTCTGAGGTGTACCTTGGAACAGGTGCGGGTCTGCTGTTCTCCAACACCGAAATGAACAGCCCTTCCGATCCGGACCTCCAGACGTTCACCACGAACATCGGATACATGGTCACGATCGGATACGCCCGCCAATTGAGCGGCCGGGTGATGGCCACCATGCAATTCGACTTCAGCGACCCCTACGGCAGTGCCGGTGTTTGGGAAGGCGACCTGGGTCTGCTGAACATCGGCATCAAGTATGCCTTAGGACACGTTGATCGAGCGTTGAGCCGCGGTTCGGGGCATGATCGTGAACACGAAGAGCGTAGTTAGCTGCTGCACACGCCGACAACGCTCCATCCGGGATTTCCGTCGCTTCGCCGCCCTCTTTCTCCGGTCCAGGACGAACAGGTGTGCGACCGTACCTGCACCGTACCAGTTTCGCCACTGGAATGAACCTCCATCCCGCAAGCACATGAGAACCGCACTGCTTATTTCCGTGACACTTGCCATGTCGCGCACCCATCGCGCGGCTCCGATCGGTGCGCATATCACCCCGAACGAAAGGATGATCATCTGACCAAGGAAGGACCATTTTGGAAGCACCATCGATGACCGACCCTGGATACAACCACACCAATGGGACCCTGGAGGGTCGGCTCCTTGACTTTCCGATCGCCGTTCTGGATGAGCGCGAGCATGCCACCCTTACCGCTTGCGACACCTGCGATCATTTCGAGGTGAGCGTTGTGCTGGAAGGGGAGATCGATCTGCACATCGGTGCTGGCGTGCGTCGCATCAAGAAAGGGGAGGTGGTCACCATTGCGCCGGGTGTCCAGCGCAGGTGGGGGAGGGGCACCACGTCCTTGGGCATGATCGGCATGTGCTTCCTGCCCGCCTTATGGAGCGGAACGGCCCGGGCCGGGCAGGTGCCCGACCTCCGCAATTTCTTCACGGCCGGATCGGAGACCATCCTTCAGCCGGAGCCGGGAAGGCTGGATGGCCTGAAGCGGGAACTGGGGCAGTTGCGCGCGGAGGTGCTTGTGCGCAGTGCGGCGCTGTGTGCCCTGCGCGTGTCGCTGGTCCTGGAGCTCCTTGCCGATGCGGCCAGCGCCGAAGGAGATCCTCCTGCGCAACGGAACTGGTCGCCTCAAACACGGGCGTTCCTGCAGTTGGTGGAAGCCCATTTTCTGACACGGCATAACGTGCAGTTCTATGCCGATGAAATGGCCATGGCGCCCAAGGTCCTGCACAAGCATGTCCACGCGGACCTGGGCAGATCACCCAAACACTGGATCAACGACCTGCTGATCCGCGAGGCGAAGCACAGGCTTCTGCGATCGGACGAACCGCTCAAGGTGATCGCTCAACAGCTGGGCCATGCCGATGTGTTCCAGTTCTCGAAGGCGTTCAACTTGCGAACGGGATGGGCGCACGGCCGGGAGGGAACTTCCGGCCGTGTGCGTTGATGGCGGTCATCCTGTTGTGTGGCCTGCAGCAGCCAAGGCGGGCCGATCGGTCGATACGCAATTTCCAACCGTTCATCCCTGACGCATATCATGCGCGGGCTTGAGATTGGTCATGGAACAGCGCTCCCGATCGGGGGAACTTTGCCTTACGAAACCGATCATTCATGATGCAGCGCATTGCCATGGCTACCGTCCTGCTCCTGATGACCCTTTCATCAAAAGGGCAGGAGGCCGCATCGTTCCCCAGTGCCACAGAGCATCGTGCCGCCGAGCTCAGCTACCGGATCATCGACGCACCCAACGGCACCTTTGGTTACGACATCCTCAGCGATGGGCGCCGCCTCGTGCACCAGACCAACTTGCCCGGCATGCCCGGCAACGAGGGCTGGGCCACCCGCGAACAGGCCGAACAGTTGGCCCAACTGGTGATCGGCAAGATCCAGAAGGGCGAGATGCCGCCTAGCGTGACTGCTGAGGAACTCAATGATCTGAACATCCATTGACCATGCAGGCCCATTTTGCCACTGCATTTTTCACGTTAAACCCTAAACCCTCTCACATGGAACACACGGAACGTACGACCCAAACCCCGCTTTCCCTGCTGCGCAGCACGGGCACCAGCCTGCTGCTGGCGCTCTTCCTGCTCACCGGAGCAAGCCTGCATGCGCAGACCACCCGCACCTCGGTGGCCACCGGCAACTGGAGCACCGCCTCCACCTGGTCGCCCTCGGGTGGTCCTGCAGCGGGTGACACTGTCGTCATCGCTGCCGGTCATACGGTGACGCTAACAGTTGATCTGA
>JBEICT010000071.1:0-13584 GCA_040383865.1 Flavobacteriales bacterium
ATGGCGTTGAGGCTGTCGGCCTCCATGTTGAAGGGCACGCTCTCGTCCACGATGCGCGGATGCTTCTTCAGCATGCGGCCCGTGGTGGCGCTGCCGGTGAAGGTGACCACGTCCTGGCTCATCACGTGGTCCAGGAGCCCATCGGCGCTGCCCACGATCAGCTGCAGGGCGCCCTCCGGCAGGATGCCGCTGGCGATGATGTCCTTCACCATCCCCTCGGTGAGGTAGCTGGTGACGGTGGCGGGCTTCACCACGGCGGGCACGCCGGCCATCCAGTTCACGGCCACCTTCTCCAGCATGCCCCAGATGGGGAAGTTGAAGGCGTTGATGTGCACGGCCACGCCCTCCTTGGGCACCATGATGTGGTGGCCGATGAAGCTGCCGCCCTTGCTGGTCTTGATGGCCTCGCCGTCCACGTAGAAGGGCATGTTGCCGAGGGTGCGGCGGAGGCTGGCGTTGGCGAAGAGGTTGCCGATGCCGCCCTCGATGTCCACCCAGCTGTCGGCCTTGGTGGCGCCGGTCTTGTAGCTGATCTGGTAGTACTTGTCCTTACGCTCCATCAGGTACAGGGCGAGGGCCTTGAGCATGCGGCCGCGCTCGGGGAAGGTCATCTTGCGCAGGGGCGGACCGCCGACGGTGCGGGCGTAGTGGAGCATGTGGGCGAAGTCGAGGCCGCCGGAGGAGGTGGTGGCGATGAGCTCGCCGGTGCTGGCATCAAAGAGCTCAGCCTGTCTACCAGAGCCGGCGACCCATTGGCCGGCGGCGTAGTTGTGTAACTGCATGTTGGCGAAGGTAGGAGGGCGATGCATTTTCGCGGCGTCAACGTGGCGGAATGGAAGCGGGGTTTGTTCGGGCGATCACCGCTTTGGGCAAGGCCTTTTGCCGGTCCTGATTAACTTTATGGCCATGTTGAGGACCTTGATCATCGGCGTGTTCATGATGCTGTTCCAGCTGGACGGTTGGGCGCAGAAAGTGGCGCTGACCGAGCTGGTGGTGGACAGCACCGTGGTCTACCAGTTCGACCTTTTGGACGGTGGACGGTTGATGGGCACGGTGCAGGCGCTGGAGGGGGATGCCATCGTGGTGCACACCCGTGACGCCGGGGATGTGCGCGTGGACAAGAAGCGCATCGAGCGTGTCACACGGATGAGCGAAGGGGCCACGGCCACGGGGCGCTTCTGGTTCGAGAACCCCCATGGCACACGATACCTGTTCAGTTCCTCCGCCATTCCCTTGCGCAAGGGCGAGGGCTACTACCAGAACACCTACCTGTTGCTGAACAGTGTGGCGGTAGGGGTCACGAACAACATCTCGGTGGGCGGTGGTATTGAACTGCTGTCCATGTTCGTGAAGGACAGCCCGGGACCCATCTTCTTCCTTACGGCCCAGGGTGGTGCCAAGGTGGTCAAGGACCTGCACGTGGGCGGCGGTGTGCTGTACACGAGCGTCCCGGACGAGTTCAGCGACGGCAGCAGCGAACGTGTGGGCTTGGGCATATTGTTCACACAGGCCACCTACGGCAACCTGGACCACCAGGTGACCGGCTCGGTGGGTTGGGCGTACGGCAACGGCGATGTGGCGCAACGGCCGGTGCTCACCTTGAGCGGCCTCACGCGGGTGGGGCGGAAGATCGCCCTGTTGAGCGAGAACTGGTTCGTGCCGGATGAGGAGAGCTACTACGCCGTGTTCTCCTACGGCGTGCGGTTCATGGGCGAGAGTATCGCCGTGGACCTGGCCTTCCTGAACAACAGCGACATTGCAGAAGGCATCGTCATCGGCATCCCCTGGGTCGATTTTGTGGTGAAGTTCTGAGGCGGGCAGAACCGGTCGCCGGTGATGGCATTGATGAGCTCTGGTTGCTTGCCCGATCCGGCGACCCATTGGCCGGCGGCGTAGTTCTGGAGTTGCATAGGGCGAAGATCGGGAGGAAATGACAGCCGCAGAGGCGCCTTCGGCGCTCAGGGAGAATACGGCCGCAGATGACGCAGATCTCGCAGGACCTGTCCCGCTTTGCGGGATCTGGCTCACTACCGTTCGCGGAGTGCCATGCTACTGCGCTGGTAGGTTGAGAGATCTGCAAAGGACGAGGTCTGCGTCCCAACAGCGGGGGTATGGCGAGGATGAAGGGTGCGGTGAAAGCGCAATGGGCGGTAGTATAAACCCAGGGTGTAACAATGGATGTTCCTCTTCGTCACATACGAAAAGACCATCATGAGCGGAATAACGATGGAACGGCGTGTTCGCCTCCTAACGATCCTTGTGGTCGTTCTGGTTCTGGCGCAAACTGTCCTGTTGGTGCGTGCGTGGAATGCACCGGTGGCTGCCACCACCCGGTTCGCGGAGATCACCGTGGGACGGCTGAACATCGCCGGGGCGGACAGCGTGCACCGCATCATACTCAGCCACGAGATGCCCAAGGCTCCCTTTCAGGGTGAGATGCTGGAGCGGAGTGTGCCACCGGGTCTGGCGGGCATGATCTTTTGTGCCCCCAACGGCGATGAGGTGGGTGGCATCGGTGTTTCGGGTACGGAGAAGGGTGGTGCTGCATTGTCCGCACTGGATTACCGCAACACGCCGTTGGAGGCGATCGGTTTCTCCACCTACTACGATGAGAACGGGCAGGGTGCTGGTTTCGTCATCATGGACCCACCGCGGGGCAAGGTGGATGTGAAGAAGCTGAACCAGGACGACCCCGAGGAGATCGAGCGCTTCCAAGCGATGATGGTGCAACGTGTGGATCTGAGCGTATCGATGGAAAAAGCCGGTCTTACCATCTACGACCGGGCAGGAAATCCGCGGATCGTGATCGGCGTGGATGAGAACGACGAACCGTCCGTACGCCTGTTGGACAAGGAGGGGCGCGAGGTGGGCGGGGTGCCGGTGCGTTGAGGTGGCGGTGAATAGGCTGGGCAATGATCGAACGGAGCCTCCGTATGGCCGCGGCCGTCATCGGCAGCGGCCATCAGCATCCATTCCCGTCTATTGTATTTGGCATTTACCCCCCTACTTTTGAAGGAAGCCCCAAGCTCCATGGACCTCAAGACCCTCAAACTGGAACTGTTGGAGCGCATCGCCTTGCTGGATGACGAATCCCGACTGCTCGCCTTGAAGCGCCTGCTTGACGGTCCGCCCACCTACGCGGTGCCTGGTGATCACCTTAGCGTGGTGCGCGAAGGCGATGCCCCTTACCTGAAGCTGGAGGAGCGGATGTACACGGCGGCGGAGGTGCGGGCCTTGGTGGAGGAGGTGTTGCGGCACCACGAACAGGTAGACCCAGCAGAGGCGCTCTCACAAGAGGAGTGGGATGCGCTGGATGCCGATCACGCGGCCTACCTGCGCGGCGAGGGGAGGAACTACTCGTGGGATGAGGTGAAGGACCAACTCCGCAAGGATCGGGAGGAATGATGCAGGTGGTCTTTCGGGAGCAGGCACGCACGGACATGCGGAACGCGATGGCTTGGTTCCGAGATAGGCGCGATGGTTCCGAGGAGCGTTTCGAGGATGCCTTTGACGCGGAGTTGACCTTCATTCGTCAATATCCGTTGGGCCATCAATTGCGAAGACCGCCATACCGCTTTGCGATGGTGGTGCGCTTCGAGTACTTCGTCATCTATGCTGTAGTTGAGGACGTGTTGGTCATTCATCGCATCCGCCACATGCACCAACGCCCCTTAAAACGCTACTACGGCACGTGAGCGTAGCTTTGGACAACAACGCCCGCCATGGATCTCAAGACCCTCAAACTGGAACTGCTGGAACGCATCGCCCTGTTGGAGGATGAGCCGCGCCTGCTGGCATTGAAGCGCTCGCTTGACGGGCCACCCACATACAAGCTGCCCAGTGAGCACCTCAGCGTGGTGCGCGAAGGCGCTGCGTCCTACCTGAAGCTGGAGGACCGGCTTTACACGGCGGATGAAGTGCGAGCGTTGGTGGAGAGCATTCTGGTGGTCTTGAAAAGGAGGACGAGGACGTGGATGCGGCGGTGATCGCAGAGTTGGAGAAACGACGTGGCGAGATGGAACGCGGAGCGGTGAAGGGGAGGACCTGGCAGGAGGTGCAGGACGTGCTGGATGCGGACCGTGCCGCGCAGCGGGGTGAGGGATGAACGTTCGCTTTCATCCCTTGGCCGAGCACGAACTGCGCGAGGCCGAACAGTACATTGAAGCGCACCGACCTCGTTGGGGCGGCATGTTCCGTGAACAGGTGGAGGAGGCCTTGCGCTTCGCGCTCTCCAAGCCGGGGCGCTGCATACAGCCCTATGGTCCCTTGTTCTGTTCGGTCAAGGTCGCACGCTTTCCGTACCGGATCTACTACGAATGGGTCGGTTAGTGGATGATGGTGTATGCGGTCTATCACGCCAGTCGGAGGGAACGAGGCTGGGTGATGCGAAGCACCACGTAGCGGGTTTCTCCTCGTCTCCGTTCGATATCTTGTTTTCCAAGGATCGCCCATAAAGCCGACGATCCGGAGATCATGCCATCGACCAAACGCACGTCCAAGTTCGAGATCGAAGCGGGCCGCTCCTACACGTTGAAGGAGTTCACGGCCATCATCAGGAAGCAGGCGAAAGAGGCCAGGGTGAAAGGCTTGGACCGAAGACCGGAGACCGAGCTATTGCTGGCCATGAAGCTGCGGGTGATCAAGGCGGCCTTGGAGACGGACGACGTTGTGAATTTGCTCGAAGCGGAGCAGTCGCTGCTCGGCCGGATCATGGGGAAGAACGCTCAACGCGAGGACAAAGCTTATTGGGAGTGGCGACAGACCTACCGCGGCAACATGCCTCGCAAGCCCACTGCCGGGAAACGAGCCGAACGACCCTAGGACCGCCCGGTCGCGTAGTACTTCGCTGAAGGTCCGCAATGAAATCGCACCTTGCGCCTGATGTCGGCCAGAGCCTCCCGGACCGTGTTGCTCCGCCTGCGTTGGTTGCAGCTGCGCCGGGCGTTCCCGCCCTATGGGCTGGTGCTGCTGGCCGTTGCGGTGTGCGCGGCGGTGTGGCTGATGTACCGGGCGCTGGCGCAAAACGCCACGTACGCACCCTACCTCGCCGGTGGCGCGCTGCTCACCGTGTGGGGCCTGCATCAGCGTCGTCCGGACCTGCACTTCCTGGTGCGTCACGTACCCCGGTGGAGGATCGCCTTGGCGGTGGAGTATGGCGTGCTGGTGCTTCCGGTGCTGGTGGCCTTGGGACTTGCTGGCAGCTGGTCATGGCTGATGGCCGCCACAGCGGTGTTACTGCTGCCGTGGGTGCCGGTGGTGCAGGGCGGGGGCGTGCGGGGCGCGTGGCTGCGCCGCTGGATCCCCGCGCACCTCTTCGAGTGGAAAGGCTTCGTGCAGCAGACCCATCCGGTGGGGCTGCTGCTGTGGCTGGCCGCGCTGGGCTTTTGCTGGCTGCCAGTGCTGCCGCTCTTCCTGGTGGGCATCGTCGCCCTGATGGCCGCCGCCGCCCAGGAGCACTGCGAGCCGCGCGCCATGCTGCTGGCCACGGCCGCGGATGCCCGTTCACTCCTGCGCATCAAGGTGTGGGGCGCGGTGCGGTTCATGGCCGTGAGCCTCCTGCCGGTGCTTGTCGCGGCCACCGTGTTCCAGCCGGACTGGTGGTGGGTGCATGCGGGCTTCGGGCTGGGCCTGCTCACGCTGGTGGCCTATGCCGTGGTGCTGAAGTACGCCCACTACCTGCCCGATGAGCGCCTGTCCGCCAACGGTGCCAACGTGTCCATCGCCGCGCTCTTCGCCATCCTGCCCGGTCTTTCGCTGGTGCCGGTGATCATGTTGCTCACTGAGCTGCCCAAGGCCCGCGCCAACCTCAACACCTACTTCCATGCTCACCATCGCTGACCTCCGATGCACCTATGGCGACAGGACCGTGCTGGACATCCCGCATTACGAGATGACTCCCGGTGTGCAGGGCATCGTGGGCCTCAACGGCGCCGGCAAGAGCACCTTGCTGAACGCGCTCTACGGGTTCGGTAGGAACAAGGAAGCGCGGGTGCTGTGTAACGGGGAGGACATGGGCCATCGTAACACCGCGTTCCAGGAGGCGGAGAACTACTTCCACCCGGGCATCACGGGGCGCGAGTACCTGGAGCTGTTCATGAGCGGTCGCGGCTCGAAGGATGTGCAGGTGCTGAACGAACTGCTGGAGGTGCCGCTGGATGCGCTCATCACCACCTACTCCACGGGCATGCGGCGCAAGCTGGCGCTGCTCGGGGCGCTGGCCCTGAGCCGCGAGGTGCTGCTGCTGGACGAGCCCCTGAACGGGCTGGACCTGGCCTCGGTGCGGGTGCTGGAGGCCATCATCCGGAGGCTCGCGGAACGGGGGCGCACCGTGATCGTGACATCGCATGTCCTCGGGCCCTTGGTCGCGCTCTGTGATCGCATCCACCTGTTGCAGCACGGCCGGTTCACGCGCGTGTTCGAGCGGGGTGACACCGCCGGTCTGGAAGAGGCGCTGTTCGCCGAGCTGGATGAGCGCACCGCGCAACTGATTGCATCGTGGCAAGATCCGAGCGTTTGAGTGGCATGATCGGGTGCGGTCTTTTTGCGACGCGGTTTCAAGTTCACCGCTCGCGCTCCACCTTTGTCACAAGAAGCGCAGCCAGATGTCCACCACTATTACCGCCAACGCCAAGCCACTCTCCCACCTTGCAGAGAACCTCATCGGTTCCGAGATCATCAAGATCGGAGGGCAGCTCAACGCGCGCATCGCGGCGGGAGAGAAGATCGCCAACCTCACCATCGGTGACTTTGACCCCAAGGTGTTCCCGCTGCCGGAGGCGTATGTGAACGAGATCATCGCCGCGTACCGCGAAGGGCACACCAACTACCCGCAGGCCAACGGCATGGAGGTGCTGCGCACCGAGGTGGCGCGCTTCATCGGTCGCAAGCAGGGCCTGGCGTACGACAAGAACGAAGTGCTCATCGCCAGTGGTGGACGGCCGTTGATCTACGCGGCCTTCCGCACCATCGTGGATGCGCAGGACAAGGTGGTGTTCCCCATTCCCAGTTGGAACAACAACCATTACACCTTCCTCACCAACGGGCGGCAAGTGGCCGTGCCCACTTCTGCCGCCAACCGCTTCCTGCCCACCGCCGATGACCTGCGTCCGTTCCTCGCCGACGCCTCGCTGCTGGCCGTGTGCTCCCCGCTCAATCCCACCGGCACTTCGTTCACCGCCGAACAGCTCTCGGCCATCTGCGACCTGGTGCTGGAGGAGAACGCCCGGCGGGCGGGCCGCAAGCCGCTGTACCTGCTCTACGACCAGATCTATTCTGCGCTCACCCTCGGCGATACCTCGCACGTGGATCCCGTTTCGCTGCGGCCGGAGATGCGCCCGTACACCATCTTCATCGATGGCGTGTCCAAGGCTTTCGCGGCCACCGGTGTGCGTGTGGGCTGGGCCTTCGGGCCGGAACGCATCATGCAGAAGATGCACTCGCTGCTGGGCCACATCGGGGCCTGGGCACCCAAGCCGGAGCAGATCGCCACGGCGCGCCTCTTGAAGCAGGATGCAGTGGTGGATGGCATTATCGCGGGTCACCTTGCACAGATCAGCGAACGTGTGGACGCGCTGTATGCCGGCTTCCAAGCAATGAAGGCGGACGGATTCCCGGTGGACGCGATACCGGCCGAAGGTGCGATGTACCTCACGGTGAAGATCGATCTGCAAGGCCGCACCTTGAAGGACGGCACTGTGCTGGGTGATGCCGAGGAAGTAGCGATGTTCCTCATCCGAACGGCCAACGTGGGCCTGGTGCCGTTCTATGCCTTCGGCGCCGACCGCAACGATCCGTGGTGCCGCATTTCCGTGGGCACCCTGCGCATGGACGAGGTGCCGATGATCTTCCAGAACCTGCGCAAGGCCTTGGAACCGCTGCGCTGAAGCCCTCAGCGGCGTACCGCGTATATCCACTCGTCCTCCACCTTGCCGTTCTTCACCAGCGTGCCGATCAGCTTGGCCTCGAGAATGAAGCCGGCCTTCTCCAGTGCTTTTTGCGAGGCCACGTTGCTGCCGAACGGGATGGCGTAGATGCGTGTGATCTCCGGGAATTCCGCAAAGCCCAGCTGCACCATCTGCCGGATGGCCTCGGTCATGATGCCCTTGCCGCGGTGCGCTGCCGCCAGCCAATAGCCGAGCTCCATGTTGTTGCGCCAGAGGTCCACCTTCTGGTGCAGGCCGATGGCACCCACACATTCGCCATTGATATCGATGCATCGGCGCAGGGGAGGGCTTTGGTGGGCTTGTGCGATGAACTCCCGCCCATGCGCCTCCGTGTACGGATGCGGGAAGGAGTCCGTGAGGTGAGCGGCCACTGTGGGGTCATTGGCGCGCGTCACCAAGGCGGTGAGATCATCCGGGTGAAAGGGGCGGAGGGTGAAGGCGGGCATCATGCAGGCCAAAGGAACGAAGCCCCGACCGGTTGGCCGAGGCTTCGTTCAGGACCAAGTGGCCCGGACTATTTGCCGAACGTCGGGGTCACTCCCACACTGTGGAAGAAGAACGCCCACTTGTCGGCCTGCTGCTGGATGATCATGCTCGTGGGCATGCCTGCGCCGTGCCCGGCCTGGGTCTGCACGCGGATCAGAACGGGAGCATCGCCTTGCTGGGCGGGCTGCAGCGTGCTGATGAACTTGAAGCTGTGCGCAGGCACCACGCGGTCGTCGTGGTCGGCGGTCATCACCATCGTGGCCGGGTATTTCGCTGGCTTGATGTTGTGCAGCGGCGAATACGCTTTCAGGTAGGCGAACTCCTCGGGGCTGTTCTCCGCATTACCGTACTCGGGCACCCAGCCGAAACCGGCGGTGAACTTCTGGTAGCGCAGCATGTCCAGCACGCCCACTTCGGGGAAGCACACGCCGAACAGGTCGGGACGCTGTGTCATCACGGCACCCACCAACAGGCCGCCATTACTGCCGCCATTGATGCCCAGGTGCGGGGTGTCGGTCCACTTCTCCTTGATCAGGTATTCCGCTGCCGAAATGAAGTCGTCGAACACGTTCTGCTTCTTTTCCTTCATGCCGGCCTTGTGCCAGTCCTCGCCATACTCTCCGCCACCGCGCAGGTTGGCCAGTGCGAACACACCGCCCTGTTCCAGCAGCAGCATGCGGCTGGTGCTGAAGCTGGGGGTCAGGCTCACGTTGAACCCGCCGTAGGCATAGAGCAGGGTGGGGTTCTGTCCGTTCGGCTTCACATCCTTGCGGTGCGCAATGAACATGGGCACCTTGGTGCCGTCCTTGCTGGGATAGAACACTTGTTCCGTGACGAACTGTGAGGGATCGAACTTCAGCTCGGGACGGTAGAACACCTCGCTGGCCCCGGTGGCGTAGTCGTACTTGTAAATGGTGCCGGGGTCGGTGAAGCTGGTGAAGCTGTAGAAGCTGAAGGTGTCGTTGCGCTTGCCGCCGAAACCTCCGGCGCTGCCCAGGTCGGGCAGTTGGATCTCCTGTTCACCCGTGCCATCCAGCTTGTAGCGGTAGAAGCGGCTGGTGGCATCCTTCAGGTACTCGGCGAACAGGTTGCCGCCTCCCGTGGACACGCTCTGCAGCAGTTCCTTTTTCTGGGGAATGATGTCCTTCCAGTTCTCCCTGCCGGGCTTGGTGGGATCCACTTCCACCAAGCGGTAGTTGGGAGCGTCCACCGTGGTCATAACCAGGAACTTGCCGGTGGCGGGCACGAACTCGATGATGCTGGTCTTCTGATCGAAGCCTTGCTGGAGCGGGGTCCATTTGGTCGAGGGGCTGGGTATGCCTCCCTTGCGCAGGTCGTGGAAGTACATCTCGAAACCGTCGGTCCCGGTGCTCACGTACAGCGTGGCGAACTCCTCGCCCTCGGTGACCCCGGCGCCCACGTAGAGGTCACCATTGGCGGTGTTCTCCCACACCAGCATGTCCTTTTCCTGCGGGTCGCCCAGCTTGTGGTAGTACACCTTCTGGAACTTGCTGGCGGCACTGAGCTCCGTGCCTTTCTTCGGTTCGGGGTAGCGGCTGTAGAAGAAGCCGTCCTTGTACCAGGCCGCGCCGCTGAACTTGGCCCACTTGAGCACGTCGGGCAGCTGCTTCATGGTACTGAGATCGTAAATCGTGATCTCCTGCCAGTCGCTGCCGGCCTTTTGTACGCCCACGGCCATGTACTTGTCGTCGTTGCTGGCGCCCAGCAGCCCGAAGGTGGTGGTGCCTGCGGTATCAATGGCATTTGGGTCAATGAACACCTCGTCGGCGCCGTCAAGCCCTTTGCGCACATTGATCACGAACTGGTTCTGCAGGCCGCTGTTCTTGCTGATGAAGTAGTGGTCGCCCACCTTGTAGGGCGCGCCCACCTTCGGGAAGTTGTACAGCTCCTCGTAACGTTTGGCCAACCCGTCCCGGAAGGGGATCTTGGCCAGGTAGGCATTGGCCACCGCGTTCTGGCCTTCCACCCAGGCCTTGGTCTCGGCACTGGTGTCGTTCTCCAGCCAGCGGAAGGGGTCGGCCACGAAGGTGCCGTGCAGGCTGTCGCCGGCCGTGCTGTCACGGCGGGTCTCAGGGTAGGTCATCTTCTCTACAGTGGGTGTTGGTTCCCCTTCGCCGCAGGCGGAAAGCACGAGCAAGGGGAGGGCAAGGAACAGCGGTTGGCGCATGGTGTTGAACATCCCGTGAGGGTGGGATGCGGCGCGAAGCTACTCCGCGCTGACCAGCGCCAACATTGTGCTGCTGTGACGGACGGTTTCGGGGGGGTCGGTCAGGCGCGTCGGCGCTGTTCGGCCACGATGGAGCTCAACTCGTACACGGTGCCGGTGCCAGGGACCAGTGCAATGTGGGCGTCCAATTGGCCGGCCAGGGTGTGGATCAGCTCCATGCCCAGGCTCTGCGGACGTTCCCAACGCCCTTGGTCAGGCAGGCCCACGCCATCATCGCCGATGCGGAGGAACAGGCCTCCTTGTTCGGTGCCGTCGAGATGCACGAGGATGGTGCCCTGCTTGCGGCCCTTGAAGGCGTATTTCAGCGAGTTGGAGATCACCTCGTTGATCAACAGGCCCAGCGGGATCAGGGTGTCCACGCTGAGGGTGGGGACGTTGATGCGGATGTCGAGGTCGAGCTTGATATCGATGGTGTAGGCGTAACACAGGTCCCTGGTCAGGTGGGCCAGGTAGTTGTTCACATCGATGTTCGCCAGGTCCTTGCTCAGGTAGGTCTGCTCATGCACCAGGGCCATGGCGCTCACGCGGTTCACGCATTCATTGAACAGTTCGATTGTTCGCGGGTCGTTCACCTGGTCCATCTGGAAGCGGATCAGGCTCTTCACGATCTGCAGGTTGTTCTTCACCCGGTGGTGGATCTCCTTGATCATCACCTCCTTTTCCTCTTTGCTCAGCATGGTCTCGCGCAGCTCGCGGTTGGTGCGCTCCAGGTTGGTCTTTGCCACGTGCAACTGTTCGGTGCGCAGGCGGCTCTCGTGCAGGAGTCGGTTGCTCATGCCCGCCAACCAGGCGATCAATACGGCCATGAGGCAGGCGGTAATGAGCAGTACTTGCGCCTCGTTCCATCGGTCCGATAGGGTGCCTGTATACAGCAGAAGGCCGCGCTCCTGGATCCCACGGGAGATCCGGTCCACCACCTTTTGCGAGCGCTGCACCATGATCTGGAACACGGCCTCGGTGTTCCGGCCATCGCTCCAGGGTCCCTGCTGTGCCATGGCCTGTTGGTGGAGGGAGTCGGCCAGTTGGAGCGTTCTGCCCAAGGCTGATGGCAGGTCGGACATGCCAGCCACGTTGGTGTAGCGGGAGTGGAGCCGTTCCACGCGGTCCAGCACGCGGTCATACTGATCAGGCCAGCGATACTGGCGCGCGCTGACGTCCACCCGGTGGATCAACCCCAGTTCATGGATGTCGTCGTTCAGCTTGGCCAGCTCATCCAGCAGGCGCAGTTCGTGTGCGATCCGTTGTTGGAGGAACCGGGCCTGCGAGATCAGCACGACACCGTAAGCGATGAAGCCGAAAGCAAGCAGGGCCGCCAGAAAGGGCCACTTGCGGATGGAGGAACGTAGGAATGGACGCATGGATACGGCCGTTCTACGCAGTAACCCGGATCGGGTTGCAAACGCGTTATGGGGTGCTTCCGGCGCGCATACGTCCCTCGAAGGCCCTCAGCAGCGCTGAAATACGGCTTTCGGCCTGTGCGGTCAGCTCGTCGTGCAAGCGCTTGGCGTTGGCGCGGCTCATGCCCCGTACATGCTCCACGGCGCCCTCGCCACGCTTCAGCAGGCCCATATGAATACCCCCTTGGGTGGTGTTCCGGTTGCCCGTGTGGGTCAATTCGCTCACCACCACGCGGCATTCCCCGGCGTTGGTGCGGATCACCACCCTGTACTGCACCACACCCATGCTTTCCTCTCGCCCGGTCAGCATTTCCGAGCGGAAGTTGAACCGTGCGGTTCCCTCGACCAGGCCGTCGCTGCGGTCGCTGCGAAGCAACTTCGCCCCTGGTTCGCGCCCGAAGGTCCAGGTCCAGGCATCGCTCGCTTTGTCGAAGAGCTGCACGCTGTTCAATGGTAGGCTGATGGACCGGTCGTAGGTGATCGCCGTGGCCGACTGTGGGGCATACGCCCATGCGCTGAACAGCAAGGCCGGCAGCAGCAAGAGCAGATGACGTGTGCGGATGGTCACGGTGCGAAAGTTAGGGCACGGCCCATCGATGCGCGATGGAGTTACTTTTGTGGCCCTATACCAAGAACGATACCAAATGACAACACACAATACCGGGTCCCTCGCTGTGAAAGTAGGCGTATTCTATGATGGCGGCTATTTCACCCACGTAAGCAATTACTACAACTACGTTCATTCACACCGACGTCGTCTGCACATCGGGGGGCTGCATGATTTCATTCGGCACATGGTGGCGGAGCGCGAAGGCACCCGGCCGAACCTCTGCCACATCATCGATGCGCATTTCTTCCGGGGACGCTTCAGCGCGCGCGATGCCAACGAAAAGCCGAACCAGCTGTACTACGACCGTGTGTTCGACGATGTGCTGATGTACAACAACGTGCAGACGCATTACCTGCCTGTGAAGGATCTGATGGGCCGCAAACGGGAGAAGGGGATCGATGTGCTGATGGCCCTGGAGACCTATGAGCTTTGCATGCTGAAGCGCTACGACGTGGTGGTGCTGGTGGCCAGTGATGGCGACCACGTGCCATTGGTCAGCAAGCTGCATGCATTGGACTGCAAGACCATGTTGCTGGGCTGGGATTTCGAGTTCACCGATCAGGAGACCGGTGATGTTCAGACCACCAAGACCAGCACCGATCTGTGGAACGAGGTGAGCTACCCGCTACCCATGCACGACCTCATCGATGAGGGGTTGAAGGATGATGACGAGGTGGTGCGCGACATGTTCGTGGTGCGCGACAACACGCGCGACCAGGAGGTGGAGGGAGCGGAACGAGCACCGGTGACCCTGGTCGATGAGGACCGCCATCGCAGCACGGTCATGAGCCTGATGAACGGTTACGGCTTCATCCGGTACCCGGACAACAACCTCTTTTTCCGTTATGACGACCTGCAGGACGTGACCTTCGATCAGTTGCGCGTGAACGACGAGGTGGA
>JBEICT010000072.1:0-13363 GCA_040383865.1 Flavobacteriales bacterium
CACGTCCATGTGGAAGAGCGCGATGCGCAGCCCACGACCCATGTCGAAGAGCTCCACTGAACCGGCGTGCGTCACGGGGTCGGTCTCACGGTGCAAGGTGGCCAGAACGGTGCGCGCGGTATCGGTCAGGACCATTTGTTGCCTTTCGGAAAGCCGCAACGGCAAGGGTACCGGCTCATTCACCACGGCCAGCAGGTCGACACCGCGTTGCAGACCTTTCGGCAGGCAGAACGGTGCATCGATCGGCGCACGGGCCAGGGACATGCCGCAGCCCTTGGCGTCTTCCACCTTCACGTACACCTGCATGCGCGCCCAGAGATGTTCGCGAGTGTTTGCATCGCAGCGCAGTGCGGACATCGCGTCCACCATACGCTGAAGCTGAAGTACGCGTGAAGGACCATAGGCGTAGGTGAGCAGTTCCTGCACATCCGCATACGACTGATCGACCGTTTCCCATTCAGCTGGCGAAAGCAATAGCCTTAACAGTTCCCGGAACTCGTCCAGCGGGGCCTCAACGGAGAAGATCTCCACACGGTCGCCCCAGCGCTCCAGCATCCAACGTGTGAGGTGGAGCGTGAACGTGCTCTGCAGCGGTGCATGTTCCAGTCCGCTGTTGATCAGCCCATAGCGCGTGCGCTCACTGCCATCGACCAGGGCTTTGACAAGTGCGACGACACGCTCCAGTTCCCCTGTGGCCAGTGCATGTTCCTCCAGATCGGCCGAATGGGCCAACAGGAACAACAGCAGGTCATGCCACTCGCGCAGTGCCTTGGGTGAGCGGATGGGGCGACCAAGGACCGCCCGCAACAGAGCAGTTCGCTCCTCCCCTTGTGTACGCGCAAGTGTGCGGCGCAAGGCCAGGACCTCTTCTGTGCGCAGTTCGTGCATGCCGAAAGTTGCAGAGCCTTTCCGGTTGGCTGAATGATCACCATCACGAAATGAAAGACACAAGGAAAGCCCTCATTATTCGCGACCGGCAATTCCCATGATACTTGGACCGATCAAGCCTTCGCTTCGGTGATCACCCGCATGCTCGGCTGCGGACCGGCCACCCCAGCGGCTTGCAGGGCCCACAGCCCCTGCTCATAGACCTCGAAATAGACGGTCCAGTAATCCTCCGGCGCGGCGTACGGTCGCACGGCCAGTTGAACGCCCTCCAGGTTGAGCTGCACGATGTTCACGCTCGGGGCGGGATCCTTCAGCACCTTCGGATGTGCGCTCATCACACCTACGAGCACCTCGCGTGCTTTGGGCAAGGAGGCGGCATAGTTGAGGCCGAACGTGAGGTCCACGCGGATCAGACCCTCCTTGGTGTAGTTCACGATATTACCGTTGGCGATGGGGCCGTTCGGCAGGATCGCCGTCTTGTTGTCGGGGGTGATCAGCACCGTGGTGAAGATCTGGATCTCCTTGACGTTGCCCAGCACGCCCTGCGTCTCGATGAGGTCGCCCACCTTGTAAGGTTTGAAGAGCAGGATGAGCGTGCCGCCGGCGAAGTTGGCCAACGTGCCCTGCAGAGCGAGGCCGATGGCCAGACCCGCAGCGCCGATGATGGCGATGAAGCTCGTGGTCTGCACACCGAGCATGCCGATGAAGGTGATCAGCAGAAGCACCCGCAACGACACCGTGACCAGGCTGTGCAGGAAGCGCTGCAGGGTGGGTTCCACGCCCCGCGCCAAGAGCACCTTGCCGAGCAGACGTGCCAAGCCTTTGATCAGCAGCGAACCGATCCACAGGACCAGCAGGGCGACGACCAGCTTCGGGGCAAAGTCGATCAATTGTTCCTTGAATCGCAGGGCCCAGCTTTCGGCCTGAGTTAATTGGGTTTCGACTTCGTTCATGGTCAGGGAGAGGGTTGATGTCCGACGAAAGTAATTGCCGGAGCGATCAACTCCTTCGCCACGGACCGACCTGAAAAAGCAAAAGACCCGCCCCTTGCGGGGCAGGCCTTGTTGTTCGGTGGGGGGGCACCCTGCGCTTACCCTTGCTTGGCCAGTTGCACTTCGGCCAGGATGCGCACCTCGTCACTTACGAGCACTCCGCCCGCTTCCAAGGCAGCGTTCCAGGTGAGGCCGAACTCCTTGCGGTCGATCTTGCCGCTCAGGTTCAGGCCGGCCTTGGTGTTGCCCCAAGGGTCCTTCGCCTGTCCGCTCCATTCCACATCCAGGGTCACCGGCTTGGTCACGTCCTTGATGGTGAGGTCGCCCGTCACCTTCCAGTCGTTGCCACTGCCCTCGATACGCGTGCTCTTGAAGCGGAGCTTCGGGAACTTCTCGCTGTCGAAGAAGTCGCCGCTGCGCAGGTGTCCATCGCGCTTCTCGTCGTTGGTGAAGATGCTGGCCGTGTTGGCCCAGAAGCTCACCTGGGCGTTGTTCAGGTCATCGCCTTCCAGTTCCACCTCCGCGCTGAAATCCTTGAAGGTACCGGTCACAGTGGTGATCATCAGGTGCTTCACCTTGAACTGGATCTCGCTGTGGCTGGGGTCAATGGCCCACTTGGTGGTTGTTGCGGTTGCTGTTCCCATGTTGGTTGAGTTTAAGTGTGCGAGAGGGAAAGGGTGAGAGAGTGCCAGGGTTCCAGAGCGTCAGGGGGCATTCGCCTTAGCACGCTCTCACCCTTGCACCCTTTCCCTTCATGACAATTCCATCGGCACATCCTGCAGCAGGATCTCCGCGCCGTCGGGGCCCACCTGGATGTCCAGTGCGGCGGTGTCCCACACGCCCAAGGCATCGCGCTTGCCCAGCTGCTGGCCGTTGATGGTGGCGCTGCCGCTGATGATGAAGGCGTAGACGCCGTTGCCTTTGCGCTTCACGGTGTAGGATGCGCTGCGGCCCGCATCGAAGTTGCCGATATGGAACCAGGCATCCTGGTGGATCCATACACCGGCGTCATCGGGGTTCGGCGAAAGCACCTGCTGGAACATGTTCACGCGCTCCTGCGGGTCCAAGGTCATCTGCTGATAGCGTGGGGTCACTTGCCGCTGGCGCGGGAAGAGCCAGATCTGCAGGGTGTTCGCGTCCTTGTCCGCGTTCGGGTTGAACTCGCTGTGCAGGATGCCCGTGCCCGCGCTCATCACCTGCACATCGCCCGCGTTGATGATGCTGGTGTTGCCCATGCTGTCCTTGTGCTGCAGGGCCCCCTTCAACGGGATGGTGATGATCTCCATGTTATCGTGCGGGTGGGTGCCGAAACCCTTGCCGGCCGCTATGATGTCATCGTTCATCACACGCAGTACACCGAAGTGCATCCGGGTGGGATCGTAGTGGTTGGCAAAGCTGAAACTGAAGTTGGCCTTGAGCCAGCCGTGATCGGCGGTGCCGCGCTCGCTGGCGCGGTGCAGTACCATGTTTTCCATGCGTTCGGGAGGTGTTGGCGGGAGGTGGTCGAAGCCTACGGGATCCAGGGGCTTCAGTTCGTCGATGTCGTTCCGGAGCACACTGGCAGCAGCTGCGCCACTTACCAGGACGCTGGTTCCCAGAAGGCTTTTGCGGAGGAAGTCTTTTCTGTCCATGGGTCTGTTGTGTGAGCTTCGGGTATAAATATATACCATGGAATATAAATCCACGGAAACAGGATAGACATTCCTTGAAGGCCACGCCGTGCTGAGGGCCGTCAGTTCGCACCGTGCGCCCTTTCCCACCTTTGCCACCATGAAGAACGTGGCTTGGATGTCAGCAGAGGAGGCGGTGCGCTTGGTGAATTCCAGGGATCGGGTCTTCATCCATGGTAGTGCCGCCACTCCGGTACGACTGGTGCGCGCCCTGCTGGACCGCCACACGGAACTGCACGATGTGGAACTGGTGAGCATCAGCACCTTCGGCGAACTCGGCTTCGAACGGCCCGAGGTGCAGCGCGCCTTCTTCCTCAACGCCCTCTTCGTGTCGGCAAACATGCGCTCCACCGTTGATGGTCCTCGGGGCGATTACATCCCGGTGTTCCTGAGCGAGATCCCCCGCCTCTTCGAGCAGGGCGTCCTTCCGGTGGATGTGGCCCTGGTGCATGTCTCCCCGCCGGACCGCCATGGTTTTTGTTCGTTGGGCGTATCCGTTGATGTGGCCCGCTCGGCGGTGCGCAACGCCCGGACGGTGATCGCCCAGGTGAACCCCAACATGCCGCGTACACTGGGCGACGGGCAGGTGCACGTCTCCCGCCTTGCGGCCATGGTACAGGTGGATGATGCCCTGCCCGAGGTGGACTATGCGGGCGCCATCGGACCCGCCGAGGAGCGCATTGCCCGCTACATCAGCGAGATGGTGGAGGATGGCGCCACCCTGCAGATGGGCATCGGTGCGATCCCGGATGCCATCCTGCGCGGGCTGGGCGGTCACAAGGACCTCGGGGTGCATACCGAGATGTGCTCCAACGGCATCATCGACCTGGTGGAGCGCGGCGTCATCACCAACAAGTTCAAGAAGAAACAGCGGGGCAAGATCGCCACGGCCTTCGCCTTCGGCACCCGGCGTCTCTACGACCTGGTGGATGACAACCCCTTCTTCGCATTCCTCGATGCCCAGTACGTGAACGATACGAAGGTGATCCGCGAGAACCCCAAGGTGGTGGCCGTGAACAGCGCCATCGAGGTGGACCTTACCGGCCAGGTGTGCGCCGACAGCATCGGCACCTACCAGTTCAGCGGCGTGGGCGGGCAGATGGACTTCATACGTGGTGCCGCCCTGAGCGAAGGGGGCAAGCCGATCATCGCCCTGTGCTCCACCACCAACAAGGGCCAGAGCAAGATCGTGCCCTTCCTCAAGGAGGGAGCCGGCGTGGTGACCACCCGAGCCCACGTGCACTACGTGGTGACCGAGCATGGCGTGGCCTATCTCTACGGCAAGAATCTGCAACAGCGGGCCAGGGCCCTGATCGGCATCGCAGCACCGGAGCACCAAGAGGAACTGGAAAGGGCGTACAGGGAGCGGTTCGAGCGCACCACCTGAGCGACAGTCCCCCCTACCGCAGCAGCGTCAGCGATCCCGTGAACCGGTAGCTCCGGCCATCCCCCCCCTGCGCCTCCAACACGTAGTAGTACGTTCCGCTGGGTGTCAGCTCGCCGGCCTCGGTGCGCCCGTCCCAGGACTGGTCTGGTGCACGCAACTGGGCCACCTGTTGCCCCCATCGGTTGAAGATCTGCGCATCGAGGCTGGAAAGGCCCACCGACCTCACGCCCCAGGAGTCGTTCTGGCCATCACCATTGGGGCTGAACACGTTGGGCACGAAGATGTCGCTCACCACCACGGGGCTGTTCACCACCACCAGCAGGGTATCGCTATCGCTGCAGCCGTTGGCCGTTGCGGTCATCACCACGGTGTAGATGCCGGGGTCGGTATAGACATGATCCGTGGTCGCACCGGTAAAGGCGGTGCCATCGCCCAGGTCCCATTGGAACGCGGCATCCGGAGGCGTGGACGTGTTGGTGAACAGCACCTCCAGGGGCGGATCGCCCACAAGTGGATCGCCACCGATGTCGGCCACCACGGTGGTCTCCACAACGGTGATCGAGGCATTGTCCGTACCACAACCGCTCACTTCCACGGTGTAGGTGCCTCCAGCCGAGACCGTGATGCTGGGCGTGGTGGCCCCGGTGCTCCACAGGTATGTGCTGCCGCCACTGGCGGTGAGCACAACGGGGGCGCCGGTGCATAGCGCATCAGGTCCGCTGATCTCCGCCTGGGTGGGCACCGGCTGGATGGTGGTGCTGGCCGAGGCCGTGCAGCCGTTGGCATCCGTTATGGTGACCTGGTAGCTGCCTTCCGCAAGGCCGGTTGCGGTGAGGGCCGTGCCCCCCGCAGGCGACCACAACTGCGTGTAGGGCGCGGTACCCCCGGAGGCCTGCACGGTGGCCGTGCCATCGGCGCCGCCGCAGGTGGTGGGCGTGGTGCCAGTGATGGTGGCCGACAGGGGCGGAGGCTGCGTGATCAGTACCTGGAAGCTGCCCGTGCAACCCTCGGCATCGGTGGCTGTCACCGTGTAATTGCCCGCGACCAGACCGCTCTGCTGCGGTCCTTGCAGGGCGCCGGGCGACCAGGTGAACGTGTAGGGGCCGGCGCCACCGGTAGCCTGTACCGTGGCGCTGCCGGTGCTGGCTCCATGACAGGCCACGTTGGTGCTTTGCACCAAGGTCACGATGATGTCCGGGCAGTTCGGGCAAGGCGCCAGGCCGGCGGGAGAGGCGATCTCCAGGGTGCTGCCCGCAGCATCCACCACCCGCACCGGCAAAGTCGCGGGCGGGAGGATGCTGGCGCCGGTGGCGAAGGTGGTCCAGGTGGTGACGTTCACCGCGCAGCCCGGAGGGAGGAAGCAGGCGAAGAGGCAGGCGCTGCAATCCTGCGTGGTGGTCTGCTGCTGCCAGGTGTACGGCGCCAGCCCGTTGTTCACGTTCCAGCTGCCATCCACACCGATGCACACCTCCATGGGGGCGCAGTTGCTCACGGCGATGACCACCGTGTCGCTGCCGCAGGGCAGGGTGTGCACCACGCTGTGCAGGCCGGGGCCCGCGAGTGCCGGGTCGAAGGCGCCGGCGTTGGGGGCACTGATGCCGGGGCCGCTCCAAGTGCCGCCGGGCGTGGCGGGCTGCAGCAGCACCGGCGCATCGGTGGTGCACAGCGGGGCCACGGGGGCGAACTCGGCGTTGCAGCAGGGCTGCGGCACCACGCTCACATCATCCACGAAGTAGTACGCGTAGGGGTTGAGGGCGGCCTCGTTCGCGCAGTTGTACGTGGTGGTGGCGTCAGCCCGGAAATTGCCGATGGTGATGTACTGCTCGCCGCCGGTGGCGGTGTAGTTCCACTGCAGGCGCTGCCATTCTTCGGTATCGGTCACCTCCGGTCCGCTGTATTCCAATTGGGGCGTCACCGGCAGCACCGAAGAACCGCCGATGGTGGCGCAGCTCACGTTGAGCGGGACAGAGGAGAAGTGCACCCCGATGTTGGGCGAGGAGAACTTCACATTGTCCGCAAGGCTCACATGGAACTCCACACAGTAGGTCTGACCGGCCACCATGGGCTGGGTGAGGCTGCCGTGGAGGTATTCGCGCCACCCGCTGCCGAAGAGGGTCTGGCAGCCCAGCAGGGCAAAGCCTTCGTATACGATGATGCCGGCATACCCATCACCGGTGCGCGCCGGCTGGCTGCCCAGGATGTTGTTGGGCACCCCGACCCCGAATGCGCCAAAAGGGCTGCACGCATTATAGAGATCGGAGGTGGAGCAGGTGTCGCCCACCAGGTTCAGGAACGGATCGCGCCAGGGGGCGGCCTTGTCCAGTTCGCTCGGGCCCAGCGGGCAGGAGGTCACGGTCTCGAAGCTGGGGTTCACCACCAGGTTCTGCGCCCCTGCGAACAGGGGGAGGACCAGCGCGACCAGCGGTAGCAGGCGGAAAGGGGTGTTCATCGGTCGGAAAAGCCGTTCGTAGCCCTCCAAATGTAAACGAAAGGCCGTCGCGACCACATGCCTTGTGGGCCGCCCCGGAACAGGACGGTGGACGACCTGCCAGCCTGCGGTTCCGTATCCTTGATGCATGAAACGCTACACCGCCTCCCGCCTCACGGCCGGGAACCGGCTCTTCCCTGCGCAGTTGGTGATCGACGACATGGGCGTGACCCTGCGCCAGCCCTCGCTGTTCAGCGGGAAGGAGACCTCCATTCCCTACACACGCATCGCGTCGGTGAACATCAGCTGCCCGGCGGTGGGCTATTCCAGCATCCACATCCACACCACGGGCGAGGGGATGATCAACGTGCACGGCTTCCTGCGACGGGAGGTGGAAGAGATGAAGCACACGCTGCTGGCCCGCATCAACGCGACCGACCGATGAGGCTTTCGCTGGGGTACGTGACCCTGCGTGAGCGGGCGTAGCGGCAGCCGACCGCAGGAGAAGCGATGGTGCCGCCCGAGCGAGGAGGCTGCGACGCAGGAGCAGACCCCGGAGCCGGTGCGGCACCCGCTGAGCCAAGGACGCTAAAGCGCAGCACGCGACGGCGCCTGCCACCTGCGTTCTCCCAACGGTAAAGGCTCCAGTCGCCGGCACGCCCCTCACTTCGCCCTGTGCGTGATGACCGCACCTATCGCGAAGACCAGATGATCGGTCGATCAGACCATAGGCGCCCTCCTTATCGTTCTCCGGTCATGTCGCGATCCCGATGCGCCCCTCGTGCATCGCAGGCCGACACTCGGTCCATCTCATTGCCCGATCTTCTGATCCACACGGCCCCTGAACCTTTCCCCCGTTACATTTGTTCTTCCCCCTGTCACCAGACCGAACGTCCATGAGCCAGCCCACGCCCTCCTACCCGCTCCTGGAGCGCATCACGCTTCCGGCCGACCTGCGTGCCCTGCCCGAGGAGCAACTGCAGCAGGTCTGCACCGAGCTGCGCGACTTCATCATCGACGTGGTGAGCGTGAAGGGTGGCCACTTCGGCGCCAGCCTCGGCGTGGTGGAACTGACCGTGGCCCTGCACTACGTGTTCAACACGCCCTACGACCAGCTGGTGTGGGACGTGGGGCACCAGGCCTACGGGCACAAGATCCTCACCGGCCGCCGCGAGGTGTTCCACACCAACCGCATCTACAAGGGCCTCAGCGGCTTCCCCAAGCGCAGCGAGAGCACCTACGACACCTTCGGGGTGGGCCACAGCAGCACCAGCATCGGCGGTGCGCTGGGCATGGCCGTGGCCAGCAGGCTGAAAGGTGAGCAGGACCGCCAGTGCGTGGCCATCATCGGCGATGGTGCCATGACCGCCGGCCAGGCCTTCGAAGCGCTGAACCATGCGGGCGGCGCCGGCACGGACATGCTGGTGGTGCTCAACGACAACTGCATGAGCATCGACCCGAACGTGGGCGCGCTCAAGGAATACCTGACCGACATCGCCACCAGCCACACCTACAACAAGGTGAAGGACGAGGTGTGGAACCTGCTGGGCAAGGTGAGCAAGTTCGGCCCCAACGCGCAGGCCATCGTGCAGAAGGTGGAGAACGCCGTGAAGGGCGCGCTGCTCAAGCAGAGCAACCTCTTCGAGAGCCTCAACTTCCGCTACTTCGGCCCGGTGGACGGCCATGATGTGGACCACCTGGTGAAGGTGCTGAAGGACCTGCGCGACATCCCCGGTCCGAAGATCCTGCACACGATCACCAAGAAGGGTAAGGGCTACGGACCTGCTGAAGCAGGCAGCCCCACGGTATGGCACGCTCCGGGCCTCTTCAACAAGGAGACCGGCGAGATCATCAAGGTGGTGCCCAAGAGCCCGCAGCCACCGAAGTACCAGGACGTATTCGGCCACAGCATCGTGGAACTGGCCGAGAAGAACCCGAAGATCGTGGGCGTTACGCCCGCCATGCCCTCGGGTTGCTCGCTCAACATCATGATGAAGGCCATGCCCGACCGCGCCTTTGACGTGGGCATCGCCGAGCAGCACGCCGTCACCTTCAGCGCCGGCATGGCCACGCAGGGCATGGTGCCCTTCTGCAACATCTACAGCTCCTTCATGCAGCGCGCCTACGACCAGGTGGTGCACGATGTGGCGCTGCAGAACCTGAACGTGGTGTTCTGCCTGGACCGCGGCGGCCTGGCCGGTGCCGACGGCCCCACGCACCACGGCAACTTCGACCTCGCCTACTTCCGCTGCATCCCCAACATGGTGGTGAGCGCGCCGATGAACGAGGAGGAGCTGCGTGACCTGATGTACACGGCCCAGCTGCCGGACCAGGGCCCCTTCAGCATCCGCTACCCGCGCGGCGAGGGGGTGATGACCGAGTGGAAGACCCCCTTCAAGGCGATCAAGGTGGGCACGGGCCGCAAGCTGCGCTCAGGCACGGACATCGCAGTGCTGAGCATCGGCCACATCGGCAACCTGGCCGCCAAGGGCATCGACGCACTGGAGGCAGAAGGCTACAGCGTGGCGCACTACGACTTGCGATTCGTGAAGCCGATCGACGAGCTGCTGCTGCACGAAGTGTTCAGCAAGTTCAAGCACGTGATCACCGTGGAGGACCATGGCCTGCATGGCGGCATGGGCAGCGCAGTGCTGGAGTTCATGGGCGACCACGGCTACGCCGCGCACGTGAAGCGCCTGGCGATCCCGGACAAGTTCATCGAGCATGGCACGCAGGCGGAGCTCTACCGCGAATGCGGGATCGATGACATCGCGGTGGTGGAGGCGGTGAAGGAGATGCTGGGGGAGAAAGCCTCCACGAAGCTGAAGTCCTTCGGCGCCTGAGATCGGCCATCGTGCGTCGTACCTTCGGGGTCCATGTCGACCTCACGTAAGTCGGAGATCCGCTTCGAGACCAAGGAGCAGAGCAACGCCCGGCGCGGGCGGGAGTTCCTGGCCTTGACGCCGTGGGAGCGCTTGAAGAGCTACCTGCGCGACATCGAGCTGAACCCGCCGGAAGAACACGAGCGTGGAGAGGCAAGGGGCAACTTCATCATCCGGAAGGTTGAGCATGCGGTTCGAGGCTGAAGTGAACGCATTCCTGGCCAAGGCCCAGGAGCTCGGCCTTCGGACCATCCTGGTCGGTGGGGCGGCCGTGAACCACCATGGCTACAAGCGCCATTCGGCCGACGTAGACCTATGGATCGAGCCTTCCAGGACGAATTTCGACAAGCTGCTCGCGGTGCTGAACGCCCTCGGTTATGGAGTAGAGGAACTGCCCGGCAAGGTCCTGGACGCGGAGCAGAACATCACGATCAAGATCTCCCCTGAGCAGGAGATCGAACTGATCACCCGGTTCAACCCCGGCTGTGCATTCGATGAAGCTTGGGAACGCTGCGTGTTCGGTGAGATCAATGGCGTTCCGGTGGCCCGTTATCGTGTGCTGGGTCTCCACGACCTGATCAACAGCAAAGTGAAGAGCGCACGACCGAAGGACCTGCTGGACGTGCATGAACTGAGGCGCATACACGGGATGGCCTGAGCGATCGCCTAAGGATCATCCATCCCTCACACACCGGCACGAGAACCCGTCCTGCGGTTCGCTGCTGTTCCCATACAGGTCGGCATTGTAGGTGCCCAGGAAGCGGAACACCGCCTTGTCCGCTCCATCCGGGGTGGAGCTCCAGTAATACCCATAGGCCCCTTCGAACAGGTATTCGCCGTAGTTGGAGCGGGCACCACCGGGGCGGCCGCTGAACCCGCTGCTGTTCGTGCCGCCGGTGTTCGGTCCCTTCCAGAACAGCGTACCCTTCAGTGCACCACCGGCCAGGCTGTGGCCGCCCAGCGCCGCAGCGAGCGTGTCCCATTCCGCAGCGGTGGGCACATGCCAGCCTTCCGGACAGAGGCTGCGCGCATCGGTGACCGCATACCAGTTGTAGAGGCGACCGTACGCGGCGAGCATCGCAGGGTCGCTGCGATACACCGCTTGCGCACCGGACCGTGCGCAGCGCCATTCCTGGGACTGGGGAAGCAACGGGATGGTATCGCCGTTGCGATACTGCTCCGTACGCAGGTTCTCCGCGAACCACCATTGATCGCCGATGAGCACAACCGGGTAGGCGTGGCCGTGGTGGATCACCGGTGGCTGCGACACCTGGGCCCACAGGCCATTGGCCGGGGCCATGGCTACGAACAGGTACAGGATGCGCCTCATGACCATCGACCTAGCGGATCGTGTGCCGATCGTATCCGGCAAGGATGGCCTGATGCAACCTGGACCAAGGAATGGACCACAGCATCGTCTCATGCCCACAAGGATGGACCTTGTCCAGTGTTCACGCAACACGACACACCATCGCGGGGAATGGCCTGGTGCCGGGGTCGACCCCCTGAGCAGTTCAGCGCTTCTGCAACCGCGCATTGCCCAATGTGCCGTCGGTACCGATCCAGGTCAGCGTGTAGTGGCCGCTCGGCACATCGTTCATCTCCAGGGTCAATCGGCGGGTCTGCGGTGAGTTGAACTCCACGGCCCATTGCTTGCGCACCTGGCCGCTGCCATCCACCAGCTGCAACACCGTACGGTCGGCCTTGGATGCCGGCAGGTCGATGGTGGTCACATCATCGCAGGGGTCGGGAAAGGCCCGGAGCGCGATCGGACGGAAGATGCTTCCCGGGTCGTCCTGCCAGGAGCCGTCCAACCAACGCAGGGTGTGCGCCGGTTCCCATCCGGTGCGCTCAGTAACGACCAGCAAGGGCATCGGCGTGCGGTCGGAATACCATGCCAGGCGTACTTCACTGAGCAGCAACTCGTTGGGGTCATTGCGCGGGGTTACGCGTAGTTCATGCCTTACGCGCAGCACGTCCTTCACCACCCCGTACGGCATCACCAGCGTACCCCAGGCATCGGCCCGAGCGGAGATCGTGGTCACGCGAAGGTCGATCCGGCCTGAACCGGTGACCACTGCCAAGCCGGTGTCCTGCCAGGCCGAAAAAAGTCCGCAGGGCAGGTCCAGAACGGCCAGCGGCGGGTCGAAACGCACCAAGGCGTTCGCCGTGTAGGTGCCCAACCAGAACAAGGCCGTATCTCCGCGCTGGTAATAGGCGGTGGGCTCACCGGGTACTTGCAGCACCAGCGCTTCGGCCGGGAATGCACCCGCACCCGGCGCTATGTCAGTGGTGGTCCATCGATACGCCACCAGCGAGCCGTTCGGCAGGCCGCTCAGGTCCCATTTCGCGTTCTCACCGCCCGGTAACGGCATCGTCACCCACGGCACATCGTGATAACCATACACCGTGCCGGCCGTGGCCACGGCCCGTTCACCGATCACCGGCTGCGCGGACAGCATCACGGCGATGCATGTGAACATCAAGCTCAATGCGTGCTTCATGATACCAAGCTACGGCGCCCGCAGGGCGACGGAGCATGACCCTCGTTAGCGCGCAGCATCCTTCGGCGACCAGACCAGGTCTCCGGGGCCACATTCCGCAGCCTGAGGTCCGTGTACAAGGACCAGACCTGCCGTATCGCGGCCTGCCAGCAGCAAGGCCTCGGCGAAGCCATTGCGGAACACGAACGCACCGTTCACGTGGTCCGGCAGATCATGTACGAGCAACCTGGCGTTGGGTGGCGGTGCAGGTAGATCAGCGATGACCTGCGCGGACAAGCGGGAGGCCTCCTGCCAAGACCGTTGTCCCTGCCAGAGGAAGTGCACCGAGACCATCAGCACCGCAGCGAACACCACATAGCGCACCCCCATGTTCCTGAACTGCAACACCGCGAAAGCGACCAACAGCGCCAGGAACACCGAGGGCATGTAGAGGAACCGGTCGCTCTCCATGGTGCGCGTGCTCACGCCGCCCAGCACGGCCAACAGGCAGGTCACTGCGAGGGACCAGAGCAGCGCCTCCACCGGCTCCATGCAACCCGGACTGCGGCGCGAACGCCGACCCCATGTGATGGTCACCACCAATGCAATGGCCAGCAGCAGCGCGAACCGCCA
>JBEICT010000073.1:0-13333 GCA_040383865.1 Flavobacteriales bacterium
CGATCTGACCGGTGCCGTGGTAAGCAGCCGTACCATCGCTGTGAACGATGGCATGGTATACCAGGTGTTGGAACTGAACGAGATGGCCAGCGGCCTGTACATGGTGAACATCACTGCCGGTAGCAAGCGCTACACCGAGCGATTGGTGATCAGCAAATGATCCTGATACGCTGAATGCTTGGCGGGGCCGTCCATTGGACGGCCCCGCTTGCTTTCCGGCCATGTCGATATCCTGTCCGCAAAGGCACGGTCGCTCACAGGGCAATGGTCGGACAGGTCGGTCAGGTCAGCTGTTCCTGACTTGCGGCTTTCGGGCAGGTTCCCAGGGTGAATGAGTGGTAGCGATCTTCAGGCCCGTCAGCGACCGCAGCGCTTACAGTTCCTGGTACCCATGGGAGCAGCTGTTATAGGCAGAGCGATGGTCCATGGGTGGGCAGCGGTCAGTCTCGCCGTCTCCATCTTGCATACGGCCAATGACCTGTGAAGCGTATGTCCAAAACGCGGGTCGTCCTGTACCTCCACGCACGAAAAAGGCCGCCCATGTTGAGGCGGCCCCTTTTCAAGCTTATGGTCCAGGCTCAGTAGTAGATCAGGCGGCGCACTTTCGCCACATGTTTGGCCAGTCGGATCACCTGCTTGGTGTAACCGAACTCATTATCGTACCAAGTGTACAACACCACGCTCTTGCCATCCGGAGCCACGATCGTGGCATTGCTGTCGAACACACTGCAGCAGGTGTCGCCAATGATGTCGCTGCTCACGAGCTCAGGGTCCACCTGGTAGTGGATCTGGTTCACCAGCTCGCCGTTCAGGGCGGCCTTACGGATCAGCGCGTTCATGGCGGCAAGGTCCGCAACTGGTTTCTTCAGCGTCAGGTTCATGATGGCCAGTGAACCGTTCGGGGTGGGCACACGGACCGCATTGGCCGTGAGCTTGTCCTTCAGGCTGGGAATGGCCTTGGCCACGGCTGTGCCGGCACCCGTGCTCGTGATCACCATGTTGATGGCCGCACTGCGACCACGACGGGGACCCTTGTGGTAGTTGTCCAGCAGGTTCTGGTCGTTGGTGTACGCGTGCACGGTCTCAATGTGACCCTTTTCGATGCCGAGTTCATCCTCCACCACTTTCAGGATCGGGCAGATGGCGTTCGTCGTGCAGCTGGCAGCGCTGAAGATCTTCTCGTTCTCGATGTCGAGGTCCTTGTGGTTGATACCATAGACCACGTTCGGGATCTCCTTGCCTGGAGCGGTCAACAACACTTTGGACACCCCCTTCGCCTTCAGATGACGTTCCAGGTCGGCGCGCTTGGTGAAGGCGCCGGTGTTATCGATCACGAGGGCGTTGTTGATGCCGTAGGTGGTGTAGTCCACATCCTCCGGGTTTGCCGCGGCGATCAGTTGGATGAGCTGGCCGTTCACCCAGATGGCCTTGTTCGGTACATCCTCGATCACCGTGCCTTTGAAGGTGCCGTGCACGCTATCATTGCGCAGCAGGGCGGCGCGTTTGACGATCTCGGCATCGGTCAGTGTGCGGGTCACGATGGCGCGAAGACGAAGTTGCTGGCCTTTGCCTGCCTGTTTTACCAGCTCGCGAGCGGCGATGCGTCCAATACGCCCGAATCCGTAAAGCACCACGTCCTGAGGAGCGATCGAAAGCTTGTCCTGCCCGATGAAACCGCTCAGGTGGCTGCCCAGGAAGGCCTTGAGGTCCTTCTTACCTGCCTGGATGTATTCCCAGGTCAACTTGCCAATGTCGATCTTGCTCGGAGCAAGGTCCAGATCGAGCAGTGCACGGGCCACGTCGGCCGTGGTGAACACATCGATCGGCTTCTCCACCACGTTCTCGGCGTAGTTGAAAAGATTGATGACCTCCGAGATGCTGATGTCGAGCAGGTGGTTGCGGAAAAAGACCAATTCCACGCTCTTGCCGTACATGAGCTGGCCGACCGAGTTGATCAGGTCCACAGCGGCGCGTTCACGGTCCACATATTCCTTCAGGCCGGTCTCATAACCGGTCCGTGCTTCGATGGTCTGCATGTTGGGTCTTGAAATGGTGTTCAGTGTGAATGGGTAAGAACAGCGCGCCCCGCGAAAGAGCGGGGCACGTGGTGTTTTCATCCGAGGTAGGCCTTCAGCAGTTTGCTTCGGCTCGTGTGTCGCAATCGACGGATCGCCTTTTCCTTTATCTGGCGAACACGCTCACGGGTCAGATCGAACTTGGCGCCGATCTCCTCCAAGGTGAGCCCATGGTTGATGCCGATCCCGAAGAACAGCTTCACCACATCGCGCTCGCGTTCGGTGAGCGTGCTCAAGGCGCGCTCGATCTCCTTCGCCAGCGATTCGTTCAACAGCAATCGGTCCGCAGGAGCGCTGTCGTTGTTCGGCAGCACGTCCAGCAGGCTGTTGCTCTCGCCTTCCACAAAAGGGGCATCCATGCTGATGTGGCGACCGCTCACTTTCATGGTATCCGCCACCTTTTCGGCAGGCAGGTCCAGCAAAGTGGCCAGTTCGTCAGCGCTGGGCGGACGCTCGAATTCCTGTTCCAGTTTGGCGAAGGCCTTGTTGATCTTGTTCAGTGAACCGACCTGGTTCAGCGGAAGTCGCACAATGCGGCTCTGCTCGGCCAGCGCCTGAAGGATGCTCTGACGGATCCACCACACGGCATAGCTGATGAACTTGAAACCACGCGTTTCATCGAAGCGCTGCGCCGCCTTGATCAGACCAAGGTTGCCCTCATTGATCAGGTCGGGAAGGCTCAGTCCTTGGTTCTGGTATTGCTTGGCCACGGAGACCACGAAGCGCAGGTTGGCTTTCACCAACTTTTCAAGCGCTCGGCCGTCTCCTTCCTTGATCCGACGGGCCAGTTCAACTTCCTGGTCGGCGGTGATCAGACCCTCCTTGCCGATCTCTTGCAGGTATTTGTCCAGCGACTGGCTTTCCCTGTTGGTGATCGACTTGGTGATCTTGAGCTGACGCATCCTTGATGCCACGGTGATAGGGTCTTAAGGGGTGATCGAAAGGAGGGAATGACCGCGGTCTGGTCCAGACGGACGACACCGGTCTGCAAAGGTACGACCCCACCGGCCTACTGGACAAGGGTGCAAGTGGCCATTGTCCATGTTGTTGTAGGAACGCATTGGAAGTCAACGGGTTCAGAGCCCAAGCCCATAGTAGGCCCGCTGCCCGTTGGGGTAGACGCCTTCAACAAGCACGCCGCCGCGTTTCGAGGTCAAGAGCTGTTCCAGTTCGTCCGGTGTGCGCACCGGGTCTTGATCGATCCGGGTGATGATGAAGCCTTCCTTGATCCCAGTGGAGCGGAACTTGCCCCCGTTCACGGTGGTGACCTTCACGCCATGATCGAGCTTCAAGGCCTTCAGTTCATCGGCACTTGCGCTGCGGAATTCAGCACCCAATGATGCCAGGGTCGTGGTCCGGGTGGTCTTGGCGGCCACGGTGGTTCCTTCACGTCCGCGCAAGGTCACGTCCACTACGTTCTCACGGCCATCACGCAGCACGGTCACGGGCACCTTGTCACCCGGCCTGAACTTGCCCACTTGTTCCTGTAGTTGGGGCACGTTGTTCACGTCGATGTTCCCCACTTTGATGATCACGTCACCATCCTTGATGCCTGCTTTTTGGGCTGCTCCGCCATCGGTCAATCCGTTCACGAAGACACCCCGGGGAAGCGGCATCTTTAATTCCTCGGCCAGTTTGGTGTCCACATCCCGTATGCTCACGCCGATGTAGGCACGTTGAACACTGCCATACTCCATGAGGTCGCTGGTGACCTTGCGGACAATGGTGGCCGGTATGGCGAAACTGTACCCGGCATACTGGCCGGTGGTGCTGGCAATGGCGGTGTTGATGCCGATCAATTCACCCTTGGCGTTGACCAGTGCTCCGCCGCTGTTTCCGGGGTTCACGGCCGCATCGGTCTGAATGAAGGACTCGATGGGGAAGATGTCCCGGGCCGGATCGTATTGCAGGAGGTTGATGTTGCGGCCTTTGGCGCTGACAATACCTGCCGTGACCGTGCTGGTCAGGTTCATGGGATTGCCCACCGCCAGCACCCATTCGCCCACTTTCACATCATCCGAATTGCCAAAGGCCAGTGTGGCAAGGTCGGTGCCCTCGATCTTCAATAACGCAAGGTCCGTGCTGGGGTCGCGACCGATGATCTTGCCCTCGAACACACGGCGGTCGTTCAGGTGGACCTGGATCTTGTCAGCACCTTCCACCACGTGGTTGTTGGTCACGATATATCCGTCCTCTGCGATGATCACTCCGGAGCCGGCACCTTGCCTCAATTGCTGGGTGCCGGGTGAACGGTACCCCCAGAAGAAATCAGCGAAGGGGTCCCGCACGGTTACAGAGGTCTCCGTGGTCACGTGTACCACGGCATTCACTGAAGCCTCGGCTGGTGCGATGAAGTCGACAGCCACCGTGGTGCCGCCGGATGGACCCGGCAAGCTCACATAGCGCACTGGTGCGGTCTGTTCAGTGGCCGCGTTGCCCCCGAGGGCCACGTCTTTCTTATTCCATAGTTCATGCCCTGCCAAGGCGAACAGCGCCCCGGCGAGGCCCATGGCGAAGTAGCTGAACGTACGTTGCATGTTCATGGGTTTTCCTGTCTTCTGGTGATCAAAGTTCATGCCTGTTCCATGTTCCTAACGTTCTGTCAGCCCTGTGGTATCGGATCGTCACGTTAAAATGTGTTGATCGTTCCATGCCACCTTGGACACCGATATTTGTCGGAGCATTCATGGTGTACTCCTTCTCCAAGTGGCACGGTAGCGGCAATGACTTCATTCTATTGGATGATCGGGAACGCGTATTCCCGGTCAATGACCTGCAACTTGTGCGCCGTTGGTGCGATCGCCATTTCGGCATCGGTTCCGACGGGCTCATCCTGGTGCAGCCACCCGGCCGGCCGGGGACCGAGTTTCACATGGAGTTCTTCAATCCCGATGGCAGCCGTAGTTTCTGTGGGAACGGCAGCCGCTGTGCGTTCGCATTCTGGAGCCTGTTGAACGGGCGGGCATCGGAAGGTCGTTTCACGGCCATTGATGGATTGCATGAGGGTTCATGGGAGCGCAACGAGGTGATCATCACGTTGCCCCGGTTGCCCCGCGTTCTGCGTGGAGTGGACGGCCCACAGGTGGATGCTGTTCACTCCGGATCACCGCATGAACTGGTGTGGGTGCCCGATGTGGAGCTCGTTGACATTGGTGTCGAAGGCCCGGTACGACGGTATGCTGAACGCCATGGAAATGGGGGAAGCAATGTGAATTACGTACAACCATGGATGGACGGCATCCGCATGCGCACCTATGAGCGAGGTGTGGAGGCCGAAACCCTGAGCTGTGGCAGTGGAGTGGTAGCTGCTGCGTTGAGCGCGATCGAACGGGGTGTGGCGAAGGCCCCGGTGCGGGTTGTTGCGAGGGGAGGAGTGTTGACCGTGGAGGCTGTTCGCACCGACGACGGAAGCTACGACCAGGTGCGATTGAAAGGGCCTGTTCAAGAGGTCTACACAGGAACCATCACGGGTTGAAAATGGCCGGTGTAAAGCGGACCTGGAGTGCGGCCATGATGGCGGTCCTGGCACTGGTGGCCATGTTCAGTTGGTGGATGTGGCGATCTGTCTCAGGACCCGCCACTGCCTTTGAGGAGCCGAGCAGGGTGCTTTACATCCGTTCGGGTGCCGACATTCATGAAGTGATCGATAGTCTGGAGGCGATCGGTGCCATTGAACATGCATCCGGTTTCCGCTGGTTGAGCGAGCGGAAGAACTACACCAACCGGGTGCGACCAGGACGTTACCGCATCGAGAAGGGAATGAGCTTGAACGCATTGGTGAACCGGCTGCGTGCCGGAGAACAGGAACCGGTGCGTGTCACCTTTGCGAACATTGCTTACGTACAGGAACTGGCAGGCAAGTTGGGCCAGGTGCTTGAACCCGACTCCCTGGCGTTCCTACAGGCCTTCATGGACCCTGACCTGCAGCGAGAGGTGGGGCTGGCCCCGGAGACGATCATCGCACTTTTCATACCCGATACGTACGAGTTCTGGTGGACCACCACACCGGAGCAGTTCATAAAGCGGATGCGGCGCGAGCGAGAAACCTTCTGGAACGCGGATCGGGTCCGAAAGGCGCGAGAGCATGGACTGAACCCCACGGAAGTGGTCACGCTGGCTTCCATCGTCCAGTCGGAGACCCTGCAAATGCTCGATGCACCGCGTATCGCAGGGGTTTATCTGAACCGGTTGCGCATCGGTATGCCCCTTCAGGCCGATCCCACGTTGAAGTTCGCTCTTGGTTTGCGCGATATCCAGCGTGTCCTCAACGCAGACAAGGAGGTGGATTCGGACTATAACACGTACAAGCATACCGGTCTTCCTCCAGGTCCCATAACCATGCCCGAGCCGCGGTTCATCGACGCCGTGCTGGATGCTCCCCCGCATGACCATCTTTATTTCTGTGCACGGGCCGATCTCAGCGGATATTCTGATTTCTCGAAGACCTACGAGCAGCACCTGGTCTACGCCAGGCGATACCAAAAGGCCCTGAACGAGCGGGGAATTCGTCGTTGATGCTTGAACCCCTTCGGGCCGCCTTCGTAGAAGGCCACTATTTTCGCCGACCGTTCAATTTCAACCAGAGACCCCGATGACGAAGATCAAGTTCGGAACCGATGGCTGGCGCGCCATCATCGCCCAAGAGTTCACCGTGGACAATGTTGCCCGTGTGAGCGTAGCCGTTGCAGCTTGGGTGAAGCGCAATTTTCCGAACGAACCATCCATCGTGCTGGGTCACGATTGCCGTTTCGCAGGTGAGTTGTTCGCGGAGACCGCGGCCAAGGTGTTCATCGGGGAAGGCATTCGGGTGCACTTGGCCAAGGGTTTCGTAAGCACGCCCATGGTATCGCTAGGAGCCCAGAGACTGCAGGCCGGCATGGGCGTTATCCTGACAGCCAGCCATAACCCTCCAAGCTACAACGGGTATAAGCTCAAAGGCATTCATGGAGGACCATTGGTCCCGGAGCATGTTCAGGAGGTCGAGGACATGATCCCTGATACTCATGGAGTGGACCTTGGTGCCATCGATCTGAAGGCGGCCGAAGCGAACGGCATGCTCCGCTTCTTGGACCTGGAGACCATGTACGTGGAGCATGTGGAGAACAACTTCGACATGAAGGCGATCCGCGAATGCGGCATGCGTTGGGGTTACGATGCCATGTACGGTGCAGGTCAGAACGTGGTACGCCGCATTCTGCCTGATGCGAACATGCTCCATTGCGAGTACAACCCGTCATTCCATGGACAGGCCCCCGAGCCCATCCACAAGAACCTGCAGGAGTTCAGTGCCTTGATCAAGAAAGGAGGCATTGATTGTGGATTGGCCACGGATGGAGATGCGGACCGGATCGGCTTGTACAATGGCAAGGGCGAGTTCATTGATTCGCACCACATCATCCTCTTGCTGATCCACTATCTCGTGAAGTATAAGAAGTTCACGGGCAAGGTGGTGGTGGCCTTCAGTGCCACTCCGAAGGTGAAGAAGATGTGCGAGCACTACGGGCTCGACTACCAGGTCACCAAGATCGGTTTCAAGTGGATCTGTGGGATCATGATCACGGAGGACGTGCTGCTGGGTGGTGAGGAAAGTGGTGGCATTGCCATCAAGGGCCATATTCCGGAGCGCGACGGTATTTGGATGGGCCTCACCATTTGGGAGTTCATGGCCAAGAGCGGCAAGACCCTGGACGAGCTTATCCAGGAGGTGTACGCTATTGTCGGTCCGTTCGCCTACGACCGGAACGACCTGCATATCAGCGAGACGCTGAAGCAGGATGTACTGCGGAACTGCAACGAAGGACGATACACGGCCTTCGGTGATCTGGAAGTGCGCCGTGTGGAGACCATTGATGGATACAAGTTCCACTTCGACAACGACCAATGGCTGATGATCAGGGCCAGTGGCACCGAGCCGGTGTTGCGTTGCTATGCCGAGTCGGACTCGCTCACGAACGCGAAGCGGATACTGGAGGCTTGTCGTAAGCAGATCGGGGCCTGAGGGGACCTACTTGATGAACCTGGCCGAACCGAGAAGGTGGCCGTCAGGGTCCATGAACATGATGGTGTAGGTGCCTGAGGCCAGTTGAGCAATGCGCGGTCCGCTGACCTGACCATTGGATGCATCCACCTCCAGTACCAACCGTCCGTATGGGTCCAGTATCCTGGCCACATGCATATTTTCCGATCCGGTGGACCAATTGATGACATCCACCACAGGATTCGGCCAAAGGCCCAGTTCGCTGGATGTGCGTTTGATCACGATGGTGGGCGAGGTTCCCTGACCTCCATCCTGGTCGATCATCCGGAGCCGGTAATACGCGGTACCGTTGCGCACGAGCGGGTCCAGGAACTGGTATTGCACCGGTATCGGGGAGTTCCCGCTGGCGGGCACGGTCCCGATCTCAACGAAGCGGCCGTCACCCAGATCGCGTTCCACGGCAAAGGCGGCGGACCCGGATTCCGTTGCGGTGGTCCAAGTGAGCAAGTTGCCGGTCTCCATCGCCGAGCCATCGAACGCCAGCAGTTCGACAGGGAGGATGCCAATATCCCCGATGCCTGATGCGTAGCCATAGAACCACCTGCTGAACCGCTGACCATCAATGAGCTTGTTCATGCGGTATTCCACCCGGACGCGCCATTTATAGCGCAGGAATCCCGGGGCCTTCAGGATCAATTCCTTGATCTCCGTGCCTGCCAAGGGCAGCATGGTCCAGGCAGCACTCACGCCGGTCATGGCCACGCTGTTGGTTATCGGGTTCCCTGTGAACGGTTGTCCCTCATGAACCACCTGCCAGCGCAGTTTGACCATGGTGCGTTGAATGGGACTGCGCGCCCGGTGCCCGATCCCGAAGTGGTTGTAATCGTCGAAATCGACCGAATTCGTGGAAAGCGGCAAGGCCAGGTCCGCTTGGTACTGTCGGCTCAGTCGGTTCAGACCACGGTCCAGGTTACCATGGTGGCTGAACACGGCACCTTCGTTCGCAAAGGAGGGTGACGCCCCCGGTGCACCGACAATGATGTCCGAATAGCCGTCGCCGTCCACATCGCCGCCTCCCGCGACGCTCGTACCGAAAAGCATGTTCGCCACGTTGGATTCGATCGGTTGATTGGCCCCGATCAGGGTTGGAACGCCGAGGTACATGATCACTCGTCCCTCAAGGGACTGGCCGTTCGTGGTTTCCGGTGCTCCGATCAACAGATCCGCATATCCGTCGCCGTTCACGTCACCGGCTTCTGCGACGGACCGACCCATACGGGCACCTGCCAGGTTGTATTCGATCCCTACGGGAGCTGCGACCACGAGACCGCTCGCCGATCCGCGATACAGGAACACCGCACCTTCGCTGGCCTGTCCATTGGTCCAGTTATCGGCGCCAATGGCCACTTCGAAGAACCCGTCCCCGTTCATGTCCCCTGCACCGGCCACACTGATGCCCATACGAGCGTTGGCCTGGTTGCGCTCCAATTGGGCCTGGACGGCTGGGTTCAGTTGTCCGGGCGCACCGTGGTAGATGAACGCGGCACCTTCGTTGGCCTGCCCATTCGTGAAAAGTGGAGCCCCAATGACAACGTCCGAGCGACCATCACCGTTCACATCACCGGCGGTGGCAACGGCAGCGCCGAAGCGAGAGCCAGCGGCACCGGTGAGGGTAAGGGTGACCGTGAACGGCAGCGTATTGGGGTCGCCCTGATAAACGCGGACCAATGCTGCGACCGGAGCGCCCACGAGCACTTCGGAGAAGCCGTCGGCATTGGTATCACCAGCGGTGGCCACGCTCGCGCCGAATTCGGAGCCTGCTGTACCGACCCAGGTCAACGCTGGTGCTGTGGCCAGTCCACCCGCTGACCCCAGGTAAACGTATGCGGCACCGGTCCCACCTGAAGCCGGCGCTCCGACCACCAGGTCGGCATAGCCGTCACCATTGATATCACCCGCGCTGGCCACCGATGCTCCGTATCGAGCACCTGCAATGTTGGCCTCAAGGGTAAGTGAGGGTGCCACGGATAGTCCGTTCGTGCCACCATAATGCACGTATACCAAGCCCTCACCTGCCTGCCCGTTAGTGGCATCGGGTGCTCCAACGGCCATGTCGGAATACCCGTCCCCGTTCAGGTCGCCAGCGTTCGCCACTGACGTTCCCATGCGGGCACTTGCCTGGCCAGCATAACGAGTGAGGGATGCTGTATTGGCAAGGTTGTAGGTGCCACCATGGTACCCGAGCGCACCGCCTGTGCCGGCAATGAGGCGCAAGCCCACGATAAAGTCGCTGTATCCGTCACCGTTCACGTCCCCCATGGTGCGCACGCTCTCTCCCATGTTGGCTCCGGCCACATTGTACTCGTACAAGGCGAAGGCCGCACTAGGAATGCCCGCTGGCGAGCCCAGGTACAAATACGCCGCACCTTCCTGGGCCTGTCCACTGGCGAATGTGACGGCACCGACGATGATGTCCGCGTATCCGTCGCCATTGACATCTCCTGCAGTGGAAACACTTCGCCCGAACCAGGCGCTGGCAATATTGCTCTGAAGGGTGGTCACAGGGGTGGTGTTCACACCTGCCGCCGATCCGTGAAACACAAAAGCGGTGCCTTCCTGGTTCTGCCCACCGATGTTGTCCCGCCAGTCGCCGACAACGACATCGCTGTATCCGTCGCCGTTCACATCACCTGCATGGGAAACGGCCCAGCCGAAGAACGAGCTGATACCCAACGAGCTCAGTGTTGTTGTGGGTGCCGGATTCAGTCCGCCACCTGCAAGACCGCCTGCTGCGCCATGATAGATGTACGCCACTCCGTTGTCGGTTCCGTTGGCTGTCAGGTAATCATATCGATAGGCGCCAACGATGATATCGCTGAACCCATCACCATTCACATCTCCGGCACCACTGACGGATGAGCCGAACTGGGCAGCGCCCTGGTCCCTGGAAAGGCGGTGTGTCGCTGTGGTGTTGATACCGGTTGCGTTGCCCAGGAATATGTACGCTGCACCCGCGTTCGTTCCAGGGAATGGTGCCAGCCAAGCGCCGCATATCACATCGCTGAAACCATCGTTGTTGATATCGCCGGCACAGGCCACGCTGTAGCCCATGTAATTGTTCGCGGAATTGGGCTGAAGGATCACGTGAGGGGTGTTCGTGACACCCGTTGCCGAACCGAGGTAGACGAAAGCGCCGCCTTCATTCGCTTCACCGGAGGAATACGTGCTGGCGCCGATGATCAGGTCCCCGAACCCATCCCCGTTCACATCCCCGGCATTGGCCACTGAAATACCGAACTGGATCCCGGTGAGGTTCGGTTCGAGCACGACATTGGGCGTGGTACCGATGCCCGTGGGACTGCCGTAATACACATAGCACAGGCCTTCATTGGTCTGGCCGTTGCTCGCCTGGCTTGCGCCCACTACCACATCGCTGTATCCATCGCCGTTCAGATCACCGGCAGTGCTCACTGCGGCACCGAACCAACCTGACGTAATGGTTCCGGTCAAAACAACGTTCGGGGACCCTGCGATCGGATCCACCGTGAGCGGATAGGTCGCTCCGGCATCTTCCACCTCGATCCGGAAACCGCTCGGAAGATCGGGAGCGAGCAGCATGCAGGCAGAGAGCACTTGGCCACAGGCATCCCACACTTTCAGGTCAGAGTAGTGCAGGACTGTACGGCCCCAAGGGTCCACGAAGCCTACTGTTCCCGGCGCAATGATCGTTGGGCTGAAACCGGTCGAAACGGCCAGTGAAATGGCCAAAGGACCTTCGCCATCCAGTCGTTCGCGGACGATGAAGTTCTGCCGTAGGCCGGCCGGACCATGCTCGTATTGAACGTCCCATCCTTCGCCTAGGAACCACAGGTCCGCGTCTTGAGAACAAGCTTCACGTCCCTGCCATGAACGCGAACTTCCATTTACCCTGGAAAGGCTGTTCAACTCCAATGCCAAGGACCAGCCGTCGTTGGATGAATTCGTGGACGAGATCGAGAAGCCCTTATCAGAGATGATAGCACTGAACCCATGAACATCATTCACGACCAAATGATCGTTACCCTGGCCAGTAGGACCGAAGCGCCACTGCTGTGCTTCCAAATAGTCCCAGGCCTCTCGCCCAAGTCCAAGGTCCATTTGTTGGCATAGGGAAGGGAGTGTGGATCCCGTTCCTGCCAACAAGCAGAAAGCGAACTTGCGCAACATACCGAAGCGTATTGATGGGAATATCGGGTACAAGTTACGAAATTGGACCGGCCTGCGCTAGTGTTTCAGGTCATACGGCGTTGGTTCACAGGTGCTTTTGCCGGGTATTATGGGTAAACAGGAACGGACGTCCATGGTAGCCACTTTCGAGAGGTATCTCCTTGTGCTGTCCATTGTAGTAGCGCATTGCATGCCCGGGAGGGTCAACGCCCAAGCCATGCTTGTGGATACGTTGACGCAGGACCCTGATGCACGTTGCCTGCGCAACACCGGGCTGCTGGTCGGGGCCTCTGTTGTGGGCACCTTATTGGTCCTGGACCAGGCGTGGTATGCTGATTTTGAACGAAGCCCGATGCACTCCTTCGATGATCGTGGGGAATGGCTGCAGATGGACAAGGCAGGGCACTTGTTCAGCGCGTATACCTTGGGGTCCTGGGGGCACGCGCTGATGCAGCATTGCGGTGCCTCCCGGAGCGCATCGCGCTGGGTGGGTGGTAGTTTGGGGCTGGTCTTCCTGACCGGAGTGGAGCTTTTGGACGGTACATCGGCAGGTTGGGGCTTCTCCTGGAGCGATATGGCCGCCAATGTGATGGGCTCCGGGCTGTTCATCGGACAGGACGCCCTTTGGGGCGAACAGCGCATCGTGGCCAAGTTCTCGGCGCATCTGACCCCCTACGCAGCACAGGCTCCGGACCTGCTCGGAAGCAGCACCATGGAACGATTCCTCAAGGATTACAATGGGCAGACCATCTGGCTGAGCGCGAACCTTGACCGCTTCATGCCGCGACTTGGTGCGCCACCCTGGTTGAGCATATCGGTAGGATATGGCGCGGAGGGTATGGTGACGGCATTTCCGCCCGAGGGTGAGCCAGCCGGAACGGTCAGTACACGCTATCGACAGTTCTACTTGTCGCCGGACATTGATCTGGCCCGGATCAAGGTGAGGTCTCGCGCGTTGCGAACGGTGCTGTTCGTCCTGGGGAGCATCAAATTCCCCTTACCGGCATTGGAGTTCACCAGTAAAGGTCAGGTGAACGCCCATTGGATCGCGTTCTGATCAAAGTCGAAGTGTTCC
>JBEICT010000074.1:0-13323 GCA_040383865.1 Flavobacteriales bacterium
CGGCAATATGGTGAGCGGGCTGCTTGGTGGCCTTCCCCTTACCCAAGTGGTGGTGCGCAGTTCAGCGAACATTCAATCCGGGGGGCGCACCAGGCTTTCGACCATCCTGCACGGAGTGCTCATCCTGGTCGCCGTGATCAGCATAGGAGGCCTGTTGAGCACCATACCATTCGCGAGCCTGGCGGCAGTGCTCCTGCTTGTAGGATACAAGCTGGCCAAGCCCTCGTTGTTCATCCGCATGTGGCGATCGGGCCCCATGCAGTTCATCCCCTTTATTGTCACCGTCGGCTTCATGGCGGTAACGAACGACCTACTGAACGGGGTGGCGCTCGGCCTGTGCATTGCATTGCTGCACATTCTTTGGAAGAACTACAAAGTCCCCTTCCATTTCGACCCTAAGCGCTACAAACCAGGCATGCCCATTTACATGGAACTGAGCGAGGACGTGACCTTCCTGAACAAGGCCGGTATCAAGCGAACACTTCATGAATTGCCCGATAATGCACGTGTAGTGATCGATGCATCACGGTCCATGGACCTTGACCCGGACGTGCTGGAGATCATCGACGACCACCTCGCTGTTGCCCACCAACGCGGCATACGCACCGAGCTCATCGGGTTCGATAGGGCTTGGCGCGGCGCTTCTTTGAACCAACGGAATATCAGGCCTACGAAGGACGCCATCACTCAATAGGCCGAACTGGACCAAAAACCACCAATATGGAATCCTACCAACGACTTCTGACCAACAACAAGGCCTGGGCCGAGGACACCGTAAAACGCGACCCGGAGTTCTTCCATCGCCTCGAAAAAGTGCAACGACCTGAATTCCTCTGGATCGGCTGCAGCGACAGCCGTGTACCCGCGAATGAGATCACGGGCACCAATCCAGGCGAGATCTTCGTGCACCGCAACATCGCCAACATGGTGGTCCACACCGACCTCAACCTGCTGAGCGTGCTACAATACGCTGTGGAATACCTGAAGGTGAAGCACGTGATCGTGTGCGGGCATTACGGCTGTGGAGGTGTACAAGCGGCCATGAGCCACCAATCGCTCGGCATCATCAACAAATGGCTCAGGAACATCAAGGATGTTTACCGGATCCACCAAAAGGAAGTGGACGCCCTGTCCACGGAGCAGGAGCGCTTCGACCGCATGGTTGAGCTGAATGTGCAGGAACAGGTGTTCGATCTTGCCAAAACAAGCATCATCCAGCAGGCCTGGACCGATCGGGGAGGACCTCACCTGCACGGCTGGGTATATCGACTGAGCGATGGCCTTATCCGCACGGTCTGTGATATGGAAGCCGGAACGGAGCTCGACCCCATCTATCGCTTTGACAATCTGCGAAGCCCCAAGGGCTGAGCATCGAACGCGCGAAGCACGGACCTTGCCATCGGCCCCTGCTTCGTTGTACATGGCCCATCCATTGGCGACGCTGGTCACCGACGCGCATACTTACCTGGGATATCTTCGCGACCACCAACGCCGAACGCGATGACAGACGCCATCTTCCACAGCCCTGCCCCCATCAATGAACCCGTGCTGAGCCATGCGCCCGGCACCAAGGAGCGCGAGCTTCTGCTCGCCGAGTATGATCGCATGGCCAAGCAGAAGCGCGAACTGCCCATGTGGATCGCGGGGAAGGCCGTGTCGACCAATGACCGTCGCCCAGTGCGGCCACCGCACGAGTTGAAGCGCATCATCGGCTATAGCCACCATGGCACCCAGGTCCATGTCAAGGCCGCCATCAACGCCGCCCTGAAAGCGAAGAAGGACTGGGAGAACATGCGTTGGGAGGACCGTGCCGCTATTTTCCTGAAGGCCGCCGACCTGATCGCCGGCCCCTATCGGGCCACGATCAATGCGGCCAGCATGTTGGCGCAGAGCAAGAACGCCTTCCAGGCCGAGATCGATGCGGCCTGCGAGTTCGCGGATTTCCTCCGGTTCAACGTGCACTTCATGCAGCAGATCTACCGCGACCAGCCGTACAGCCCCGCGCAGACCTGGAACCGCGTGGAATACCGTCCACTGGAAGGCTTTGTGTTCGCGCTCACGCCCTTCAACTTCACCAGCATTGCCGGCAATCTGCCCAGCGCCCCTGCCCTGATGGGCAACGTGGCCGTGTGGAAATGCGCCGACAGCCAGATCTACAGTGCCCAGGTGATCATGGACATCTTCCGCGCAGCGGGGCTGCCGGATGGCGTGATCAACCTCATCCATGTGAGCGGCAGGGATGCCGGGGAAGTGATCTTCGCGCACCCTGACTTCGCGGGCATCCACTTCACGGGCAGCACCAGCGTGTTCCAAACCATCTGGGCCACCATTGGTGCCAACATCCACAAGTACAAGAGCTATCCCCGCATCGTCGGCGAGACCGGGGGCAAGGACTTCGTGATCGCACATCCCAGTGCCGATCCAGTCCAAGTGGCCACAGCATTGAGCCGTGGCGCCTTTGAGTTCCAAGGGCAAAAGTGCAGCGCCGCCAGCAGGGCCTACATCCCCTCGAACCTATGGCCTACCGTGAAGAAGGAACTCCTCGCTGATGTGAACAGTTTCCGCATGGGCGACCCGCGCGACATGCGCAATTTCGTGAACGCCGTGATCGATGAGAAGGCCTTTGACAAGATCGCGGCCTACATCGATGGCCTCAAAAAGGACAAAAAGAACGTTCAAGTGATCGCCGGTGGCACCTACGACAAGAAGGAGGGCTACTTCATTGCGCCCACCATTGCCGTGACCAAGGACCCGAAGAGCACCACCATGTGCGAGGAGATCTTCGGCCCGGTGCTCACCATTTACGTGTACCCCGAGAACGAGTGGGCCAAGACCCTGAAACTGTTGGACAGCACCAGTCCTTATGCCCTCACCGGCGCGGTGTTCAGCCAGGACCGCAAGGCCATTGTGGAGGCCACTGATGCATTGCGCAACGCGGCCGGCAACTTCTACATCAATGATAAACCCACCGGGGCCGTGGTGGGTCAACAACCTTTCGGTGGCGCCCGCGGCAGTGGCACCAACGACAAGGCCGGCAGCTACCTCAACCTGCTCCGCTGGGTGAACGCTCGTACCATCAAGGAGAATTTCGTCCCCCCCACGGACCACAAGTACCCCTTCCTGGCCTGATCGGCGAGGCGGCCATCCGCGAACCTTGAACGCCAATTGTCCGTAGGAACGCCCGCCGCGATCAACGCGCGGACGTTCCTCGTTTTGAAGGCCTCCGATCATCGCATTACCCGCAACGTGCTGTTGGCCGTGTACGCCACGCTGTTGCTGTTGTGCACGGGCATCCTCGTGGCCGTTCACATCAACGAACGTCGTGATCAACGCCGGGAGGCCATGGAACGCCTCAGCCTCACCACATCAACGCTCGCAGCGCAGGTCAATGCCGACCACTTGGAGCAACTGCTCAGGCAGTACGACGGCCGGGGTATGATCTTCAAGAACACACAGGACGCTCGTTACTACGTGCTGCATGAGCTGCTGCGACGCACACAGGAACGGACCGGGGCCGGGATACCGATCAAGATCCTTGTTTACGACAGTCTCAAGCAGGAGCTTCAGGTGATCGTAACTGCCGAAGCGAGCCCCAGCTTTCGCCATATCCTCGCGAACGACGGGGCCTTCATCCGCTCTCACTACGGCCGGTCGGCCCGCAACGCCGAACGCAATGCCCGATTGCTCGCCATCGAACCCATTGTCAACGATGAAGGGCGTACGATGGGCATGGTGCTCGCCGCTCTTCCTGCAAGTGAGGCCCATGCCAAGGCCACGATCGCCTTGTGGCGGAACATCGGGATCGCATTCGCCCTCTTCCTGGTGGCAGGCCTTTTCCTGAAACGCTCGGTAGGCAGATGGGTGGCGCGTGATGCACAGGCCCATTCCGAGCTCCAAGTGCGGCATTCCGATGTGACCGACAGCATTGCGTATGCCGGCAAGATCCAACGAGCACTGGTCCCCCGGCCCGAGGTGTACAACGAGCTGTTCGACGCGAGCTTCGTTCTTGATCGTCCGAAGGACACCTTGAGCGGCGATTTCCACTGGGCGCAGCGCCTGGACCCAAAGGTCAGCCTCGTAGCGGCGGCGGATTGTACCGGCCACGGACTACCAGGAGCCATGATCGGGGCCATAGCGTGCTCCCTGCTGAACGAGATAGCGGCCACTTCGCCCGATCTGGACCCCGCCCAAATGCTGGGCCTACTTAACACGCGCCTGATCACCTGTCTGCATCAAAAAGGCCAGCAGCGTGGCGGTGGCGATGGTCTGGACATTGCCCTGTGTCGCGTGGACCGGGAGTCGCGGGAGATCCTTTTTGCAGGTGCCATGCGACCGCTCTATTGGCTGCATCAAGGCCAGCTCAGCGTGATCAATGGCGACCGCAAACCCGTGGGCGGGGCTCACCACGAACTGGAACGTAAGTACACCGTGCACCGCATCGCCTACTCCCCCGGCGACCGCATCTACCTGTTCAGCGATGGCTATGTGGACCAGTTCGGCGGTGCCGATGGGCGCCGGTTCATGGCCAGCCGTCTGCAGGAACTTATCGGGACACATGGACATTTGGCCATGGACCAGCAGGCCTTGGTGTTTGAAAAGGCCTTCTTGGAGTGGAAAGGCGGCCGCGAGCAAATGGACGACGTGTGCATGCTCGGGTTGGCGGTATAACATTCCCTTTACAAGCGTACAGGGGCATCCCCCTATCTTTGGCAAGTGCACTGCACCATGGCAGTGCTTGGACTATTGCGCATGGCAACGAAAGCAGAGCTGATCCATCGGCTCGAGGAACTTACCGCACAGGAGGACATCGAACAGGCCTCGGAGGCGGTCGAAGGTGTGAAGGAAGCGTACGAGGCCTTGGTGGCCGCTGCGCAACAGGAACAGCCCGCCGTTGCCATGGAACCCATGGCCGAAGGGGCCGAGGCTGCAGTAGCTGCCGAGCAGGCCCCCATGGCCATTGAATCCGCTCCGCTCCTCGATGAGGAGGACAAGCGCTTCAAGCAATTGCTCGACTCCTTCAACCAGCGGGTGAACGACATCCGCAGGAAGAAGGCCAAGGAAGAGGCCGACAACCTGGCCGCCAAGAAGGCGGTGATGGAGGAGCTACGCTCCCTGGTCACGAGCGAGGAGAACATCGGCACGGCCTTCCAACGATTCAAGGACCTTCAGGAGAAGTGGAAGACCATCGGGAACGTGCCTCAGCAGGCATACCGCGAATTACAGAGCGACTACTCGCACCTGCTCGATGAGTTCTTCTATCACATCCGGATCTACAAGGAGCTCCGCGACCACGACCTGCGCAAGAACACGGCCTTGAAACAGGCGCTCATCAGTGACCTGCAGAGCCTTGGCCAGAAGGACAACATCCGGGAACTGGAACAACAGGTACGCGAGTACCAGGAGAAATGGAACCAGGTCGGTCCGGTGCTGAAGGAGGAATGGGAAGCCATACGAGATGGGTTCTGGAACTCCACGCGGGTCGTTTACGACAAGATCCACGAGCACTACAAGGCCCGTCGCGCCGAACATGAGGTGAACCTGCAGGCCAAGCAGGCCTTGGTGGAAAAGGCGACCACGCTTGCCGCCAATATCGGCACCCCATCCGCAAAGGAATGGAAGACCCTCACCGACCAGGTGCTCGAGCTACAGAATGCCTGGAAAACCATCGGCTTCGCCACCAAGAAGGACAATGAGCGCGTGTGGAAGGAGTTCCGCAATGCGTGCAACGCTTTTTTTGACAGCAAGAAAGCCTACTTCGACAAGCTGAAGGACCAGTTCAAGGAGGCCCGCGATAAGAAGCAGTCCCTCTTGGAGGAAGCGCTGAAATTGAAGGACAGCACCGATTGGAGACAGACCGCCGACAAGCTGAAGGTGCTTCAACAGCGCTGGAAAGAGGCCGGAAGTGCCGGGCCACGCGATGAGAACCGATTGTGGACGCGTTTCCGCGAAGCGTGCGACACCTTCTTCCAGAACCGCAAGGCCACTTTTGAAAAGATGGATGCCGAGCAGGCAGTGCATGCCCAGGAGAAAGAGGCGTTGCTGGCCGAGATCGAGGGCTACCAGCTTTGCGGCGACCGCAACAAGGACATCGATGCGCTGAAGACCTTCTCCCAACGGTGGATGAGCTCCGGCCGGGTATCGCCGAAGTTGTATGATGCAATGGGCGAACGGTACCGCGCTGCGCTCGACAAGCAGTATGGTCTCCTGAAAATGGAAGGCGAGGAAAGGCGGCGCATGCAGTTCCAGGACCACATGGACAGCCTGAAGAGCAGTCCGGATGGCAAGGACCGCATTGAGCGGGAAAGCCGGTTCATCAAGCGCAAGATCGAGGAGGTCGAGAACGAGATGCGGCAGATGGAACGCAACATGGGCATGTTCAACTTCAAAAGCTCCAGTGGCGAGGCCATGCGCAAGGAGATGGAGAAGAAGATCGAGCGACTGGCCCGTGACGTGGAACGCCTGAAAGGCCAGCTTCGTGAATTGCTGAAGGAACTGCGTTGAGCGATCAGCCGGCCCACTTCCCGGTTCAATTGGACATTCCCATTGCCTGGGGCGAGCAGGACGCCTTCGGCCACCTGAACAACGTGGCCTATCTGCGCTACTTTGAGAGCGTGCGCATGTACTTCCTGGACCAGCTCGGCATCCTGCGCTCCCATGCCGACCAAGGCATCGGCGTGATCCTGGCGAGCACCACATGCGATTTCCTGCGGCCCGTGCATTGGCCCGCCACACTTAGGGTGGCTACCACGTGCACCCACGTGGGCAACACCAGTTTCACCATGGCCTATCGCATCACCGACAGCACGGGGGACCTGGTGGCCAAAGGGACCAGCATACAGGTGATGTTCGACTACACCGCATCCACCAAGATGCGGATACCCGATAGCGTGCGCGCCTCCATTGCCAAGTTGTGTCCGGCGTAATTTCAGGCCATGAAGTGGTTCCACGGTGCCCTGCCTTGGATGCTCGCCCTGAGCTGTGGCCAGGCCGAGGAGAACGCCAAGGTCCGTGATCCGGAGCGCGACCAGCTCATCCAACAGCACTTGGACCATTTGGCCGGTATGTGGACCGCTCCGAAAGAGGATCCAGCACACCAGTTCCATGAGGAATGGGCCCTGGCCGGGAACGACTCGATGACAGGCACCGGCTTTGTGCTCTCTGGGAAGGACACCGTTCTGATCGAACACCTCGGGCTCCATAAGCAAGCGGACGACTGGATCTATACCGCACGGATACCATCACAGAACGATGGCCGGACCATGGCGTTCAAGCTGACCCATGTCGACAAGGATTCGATGTGCTTTGAGGATACCGCGCACGACTTCCCTCAACGGATCACTTACTTCCGATCGTCACCAAAGGTTTGGAGCGTCTCTTTGAGCGGGCGCACGACCAATGGACCGAAGCATTCCGTGATCGACCTGCGATCATCGAAACCCGCCCGCCCGTGAAGCGCTTGCGTGTATTCCTGGAGCGCTCGCTCCCACGATTGCTGCGCGCCAGCCAGGCCGTGATCGCGCTGATGTTGATCTTCCTGGTGTTCTCGCTCGGTGTCCTGTTGGAACGGTCCGGGTTCGTGCGCGATGTATTGGACCCCGGCCTGAAACGGATCTCTCGTCCGGTGCTGAACGCCTTCAGAGGCAGGCCACCCGCAGTACCCCTGATCGCCATTGAGATGGACGCGATGGAACTGGACAGCCTCGACCAGCTCAAGCGCCGGGCAACAGAGGAAGGCTGGACCGATATTGAGCTGACCGCCCGCTTCGCCGTGGACCTCACCCTTGGCGACCACCGCATGCCGGGTGTTATCGGACTTCTGGAGGGACCGACCAGCAGTTCGGATGAGTGGTCCTACCACATCAGGCTGCTTCCAGGCGATACCCTGTTCGGCATGAGGACGTTCGAGGCCGTTCCGATGATCGATGGCAGTGGCCTGAAGGAATGGTGTCTTGACCACATCCTGAACGGATCAGGGCACCCAACATCCGGTGCGGCCTTGGTGGAAATGGCCTTGGGTACTGGCCATCCCGCATTATACCTCCTACGTGGCGACCTTGAAAGCACCCGCATCAACTCGTGGGGCATGGGGAACGGGCCGGTATTGCGGTTCGACGATGAACTGGCCATCAACGCCATAAAGGATATCCGTGGAACGGATCGCATGCTACCTCCCCTGCCCCAATCGGATTGGATGGCGGCACCCATCATGTTGGGACGACCCGAACTTCTAAGAACAGCAAGCCCCTTCAGCAAGCGGGCGGCAAAGGCAGTGGATGCCCTCGAAAACTTCCGTTCCGGGGAGCGCATGGCATCCGAGATCTTCGACGTTCAAAGCACTGCACGATTGCTCGCGCTGGCCGATCTGCTGGGCGCACAGGAGGCCATGCGGTGGCCCAACCTGCGGTTCATGGTGGACAGTGTATCCGGCCTGTTGCACGTTCTTCCCTTACGTGGTGAAGCGTTCGTTCCCATTCCAGACCTTCTTTGTCTGCGCGAGCGGTCCTGGAACAACAATTCACCCGATATCGTGTCCAAGATCCTGGCGGACCCCGCCATGTTCAGGGCCTATATCGCATGCCTGGACAGCTTGAGCGGCCCAGGGTGGCTCGAACGGAACATCAACGCATGGATGCCGAAGATCGAGGAACAGGAGCGTATCGTGGTGGCAGAGCACCCAAGTGCTCATCTGGACCGGACACTGATCCAACATCACCGCGATATCATCCAACGGATGCTGCATCCAAGAGACCTCGCGCTTGCGTATGCCAAGACAACAAGGGTGGATGGCCTCGACCTGGCCGTGGCAAACGTGCACGCACTGCCCATCCAGATCATTGGGTCGTTGAGCGGCCAGGATACGCTACCGGTGGTCGGTGAAGTGATACTGCAACCGCGAGAACCGGACAGACCCTTGCTTTATGTCATCCTACGCTTTCGAGGGAACCTGGCGGACAATAGCGAACCCCAGATGCTTGTTCGGATCCCGGGGACGCAAGCCATGCGGAACGTGAAGGTGCGGTCGTGGAACATCCTGGATGCACAATAGGAACGGATGCACCACTTTCGCTTTCTTTGACACAACAACCTAACACCATTCGACCATGGGCATGATGAAGGAATTCAAGGAGTTCGCAATGAAAGGGAACGTGCTCGACCTGGCGGTCGGTGTCATCATTGGTGGTGCGTTCGGAAAGATCATTGGCAGCATGGTCAACGATGTGATCATGCCGTTGATCAATCCGCTTATTCCGGGTGGTGATTGGAAAACGATCGAAGTGGGTCCTGGTGTAAAGCTCGGGGCATTCCTGGGCAACGTACTGGACTTCCTGATCATCGCCTTTGTGATCTTCCTCATGGTCAAGGCCATCAATGCCACGAAAAAGAAAGAGGAAGCAGCCCCCGCTCCCCCTCCCGGCCCCACCAACGAAGAGAAGCTCCTGATGGAGATCCGCGACGCGCTTCGGAAATAAGGTCCTGCGTCATACCTCATCAAAGCCCTGTCCGCAGCCACGCGGACAGGGCTTTTTAGTTGCCCGTTCTACACAGCGTTCAACCCGGAACGGTACTTGCTGGGTAATTTTGCCAAGCCATGCGCCAATACGCCGCCTTGCTCATCCTCATACTGGCCACGGCCTGTGCCAGTGGTCGCAAACAGTTGGAGCGTGCGTCCACCTACGAACGCGCAGGCATGATGCAGGAGGCTTACAATGGGTACGCCGAACTGTACGATCGAAAACCCCGGAACGTGGAGGCCCATGTGGGTATGAAGCGCACGGCGCAGGCCCTGTTCGATCGCATGCAGCAGGAGGCATCGGCCTTCTATATGGCGAACGACCTGGCACGTGGCGAACAAGCACGTGCTGAAGCACTGAACTACAAGGCCCGGATGGACCGCAAGGGACTGGACCTGCAAGTGGACCCAATGCTGGAGATGCGTCGTCGCGAAGCGCAGCAGTTGGAAGCGGACAAGCTCTTCACAGCCGCCGATGCCGCCTTTCGCGCAGATCGTTTTGCAGAGGCGGAGGAACTTGCCGAGAAGAGCCTGAAACTGATGCCCGACCGCAAGGAAACGGCCTACCTCGTGAAGATCGCACAACTGGAGCCCCGCTACCGCGAAGGACAGCGGGCCGTGGAACTGGGCCTTTGGCGCGATGCCTACCAGCGGTACAAATGGGTCACCGACCGCGACGCGTCCTACAAGGATGCGTGGGCACAACTATCCATGGTGCGCGAGAAAGCAGCATACACACTTGGTTATGTACCCATTTACAACGGAGCCATCTATGCGAACGACATCGGACTGGTGTTCGTGAACGGCGCGGTGGAAGCGCAATTGGCCGCCAGCATCAAATCGGCCATCCTGGACCTGCACGACCCTTTCCTGGTCCTGGTGGACCGCGACAATACCGACGAGATACTCGCCGAACAACGACGCCAGATGAGCGGCGCATACGATGACCGTTACGGTGCCGAGGCAGGCAGACTGCTGGGAGCCCGCTATGTACTTACGGCCAAGCTCCTTCGGTTCGATGATGTGCTCTTCAAACAGTGCGAGGTGCAGATGCAATTGATCGACACCGAGACCGGTCGCATCCATGCATCGGAGATCGTTCGCGTGAACAAGCAGGAGATCGGCAAAGGGGCGCCAAGGGCACAACTTCTTGAGAAAGCGGCCAAACAAATCGCCGCGAAGGTGGCTTCGTTCGATCCGGTCAAGGGCTAAGGACAATGTCCTATCGCAGCGTCTACGACCTCGCTGAACAGCCACCGTTCGATAGCGAGGTGGCATACATCGCCGGAGCATTCGTTGCATTGGGCATTGGCATTCGCCTTGTCCAGCGCACCAAGGACCGCAAGCGTGTGGACCCGCCAGAACCTACGGGTATCACCACGCCGAAGGTCCTCATCACTTTCGGTGTGCTGGTGGCGGTGATCGGCATCGGGCTGATGAGCTGGGACCGTTGGCGGTTGCTGAACGATATCAGCAATGGCGATGCGCTGGTGGTGGAAGGCCCCATCCGGAACTGGGGCACCGATCGCGTGCGCACCGCCCGGCGCGACAAGTACGAATACAACACTTACGAGCGCTTCCATGTGGGCGACAGCATCTGGTTCGGCTTCTACCGCGAGCTGGGCATGGCCGGCTTCCACAACGGGAAAAGCGAACTCGTTGAACTGCGCAACGGCATGCAGGTCCGCGCCACCTATCTGTTTGCCGATGGGACCGATGATCCGCCACGGATCGTGAAACTCGAGGTGGCCCATGAATGATCTGCCCTCACCTTATTTTTCCGGTCTGATCAACCCCGCGCATGGAGAACCTCGTCTATCGCCTCACCAGCGAAAAGTGGAAACGCCTCTTGATCGCGAACGGCCAGGTGCTGGTCAGTTCCAAGGGCCACGACACAGCGCTGAGCTTCCTTGAGTCGGCCGAAAAGAAAGGCCTGCTGGAAAGTCTGAAGAAGATCCCCGTGGCCAGCATCACGCAATTGAGCCTGATCCCTGCGGATGACGACCTGAAGCTCAGTTGGATCGGCGACAAGGGAAAGGAGCAGCACTTCACCGTGGAGTTCGACGATGCGAAGGATGCACAGCTGGTGGCCGAAGCCATCGCTGGCACCCGGAACATGACGAAGCATGAGCGGGCGTCGGATAAGCTACAGGCGATCAAATCCCCAGGCATCGGACTACTGGTGAGCTTGGCGCTAACGGCCATGACCTTCTTCCTTGCTCAGGAAATGGCCGCAGGTGCCGATGTATCCCCGACCGGTCGCCGCGCCTGGTTCAAGTTGATCCTCATCGCTGTGGCCGAGGTATTGGGCACCACCGGCACGCTGCTGGTCGGCGGGGCCATTTGCCTGGCCTTTGGCTACTGGGTGTTCAAGCGCCTGCAATCACCGCCGGTGGAAATGGTGTGGCGGTAGGTGAAGGCGAGATCCGTACGTTGAACGGGTCAAGCCAGAAATGGCCTGCCATGTGAGCGATGGGCTTAGCTCGCATCGGTCGCGAACGAACGGGCCGGTGAAGCTGATCGTAGTGGATGGGGCGTTCTTGAGATGACCCTGTCTTAGGGGTTTCGCAGCCCTGAGCGACCTTAGCTGCATGAAGATCACGATCGACCTGCCCGACTATGATCCACAGAAGGGTGTCCAGCATGTCTGGGAACCGGGCTTCATGATCAAGACGGATCTTGAATATGGCGAATTGAGCATCCAAGCCAATGCAGCCGGTCTTCGATCCCTTGCAAACGTTCTCCTCTTTCTAGCACAGGAAGGTGTTCCCAGCGGAAGCCATGTGCACCTGGATGATACGAACGGCCTGGAGGATGGAGCCGTGCCTCTCACGATCGGCCTAAATGACGATAACGCCCGATCCCGCGAATAAGCCAAACACTCACATCCTCCGATACCACCCCTTGATCCGCTCGCGGTCCAGCACCTGCTGCCAATCGGGGCCGAAGGCGTGGTCCCACATGTGCGGCAGGTTGTAGGCCACCTCGGCCATGGCGCTGATGGTCTCCTCGCTCCAGTCCTTCGCGAGCCCTTGGGGGATGTTGACCTTGTTGTGCTTCACCATGCCCTTGAACTCCTGCACGTAGTCCCCATACACGTCCTCCAACTTGTCGAAGGCAATGCAGTTGGCCAGGCAGTGGTGGATCTCCAGCACCTTGCCCAGGCCATAGCTCAGTGCGTGGCACACGCCCACCTCGCTGTAGGTGAGGCTGAGGCCGCCCATGTAGCTGGCCACCATCAGGAACTCGTCGCTCTTGGGGTCGCTGCGGTCCATACGGAGGTAGACCTCGCGGCACATCTCCAGGCTCTTCTCGCTGTACGCCTCGGCGAAGGTGTTCTTCTTGGTGCCGGTGATGGCCTCCACACTGTGGATGTACGTATCCATGCCGGTGTAGAACCACTGGTCGGTGGGCACGGTGGCTATGAGGTCCGGGTCGAGCACGATCTGGTCGAACACGGTCCAGTCGCACTTGAGGCCGAGCTTCTTCACAGGACCGGTGAGCACGGCGGTCATGCTCACCTCCGCGCCGGTGCCGCTGATGGTGGGCACGCCGCAGTGGTAGATGCCCGGCTTCTTGATCAGGTTCAGGCCTTGGTATTGCACGCTGCTACCCTCGTTGGTGAGCATCAGCGAGAGCGCCTTCGCCACGTCCATCACGTTGCCACCGCCGATGCCAACGAGCCCGGCAGGCAGGCCACGACGAGCGAGGATGTCGTCACGCAGGCCATCGATCTGTTCGGTGCTGGGTTCCTTGGCGGTGCTGCAGAAGATGATCTCGTCACCTTCCTGCTTCGGGATGCGCGCGAGGAA
>JBEICT010000075.1:0-13275 GCA_040383865.1 Flavobacteriales bacterium
CGAACGGATCGGCCAGTGGGCCCGAAAGCACTTGCATGCGCATTCGGACCTCATGGATATCGCCTTTGCAAAGATCACGGACAAGGGCTCCCGCCTGCTTCCAACGCGGCCTTCCGAGCACCATGGTCCCATTGTCCACATCAACCGTCATGACATGGCGGTAGGTCCTTGTCGGCTCCGGCAGTTCGGGAAAGCGCGTGCGTAGTGCCCCGACCAGTCGCCACATCCAGTGATCGACCACAGGCAGTTGCTCGAACCCATGAAGCACCGCGAAATGAGCTTCCGAGGGAAACCGACCGTGGGCATCGCGCTGCGCACCGCCAACCTCTTCACAAAGTGACAGCAGGTAGAACGTGCCGGCCACGGGGTCATCACCGGCCGATGAAGGATAGAGGACGGGCATGCCGGCCTCCATGCCCACCGAAGGTTCATCAACTAACCGGCCTGTGCGTGCCAATGCCCCCGAGGCATGCAGCACCAGCGATGGGTCGGACGCATCGGCGCGTGCACCATAGCGCAACCGGGGAAGGGTACTGCTCCTGAACTCCTCCTCGGAAGCTGCGAACGCGACGGACCATCCCGTCATGCGCCCCAACAGGTGCTTGAGCGCGTAGTGCGCACGCGGCGAGGGGTCATCGACCCTGATGAGCAGCATGAAGCACCAGGGGCTTGGCCGAGCGCGAGGGCTCGTGTGAACGAATGAATGACCTCAGCGTGTCCCGCAGCCATCGCTCCATGCTGAAGTGATGGATACTGCGGGCATGGTTGTGCCGGATGTCCTCGGCGACCACTGCATGTGCCCGGGCCAGGTCGATGACCAGTGCGGATGTGCCGTCAGCGTCCACCTGCTGCATCTCGCCGGCCTTGAGCAACAAAGGTTCCAATGCATGTAGAACGTTGCTGTGCCCGGCGCGCTTCGCAAAGCGCCGATACTCCTTGTCCACCGATCGGCCCGCTCCATCGCTCACACGCAACACCATCCGTTCCCATCGACGATAGCGCACACGTTCCAATTCCTCCACGTGGTGCACGTAGGTGAAGGAGTCGTTCAGCGAAAGGTCCAGGGCGACCTGCACGGCACGGTGCTCGTGGAGCATGGCGAACACGGATCGTGGACCAAAGCTGCTCACATCATCGGCATGCACGAATTCCTGCTCCAACGAGCCAGCGACAGCGAAGGAATGAAGCGGATGCGCGGTGCGGCGGAACGCCGGATGGGCCAGTGCGGCAATACCCAGTGCGCCAGTGATCGGTGGTGTCCGTAGCGCATCATAAGCTTCACCCGAACGGAGATCGAAATTGTACGTGGGCACCAGTACCGTGCCCTGAGGCCCCACAGCATTGCGGAACGCATCGAGCAACCGGTCCGAACTGAACACATGGCCTGCCCGACGAGCGCGCCATGCCATACGGGTGAGGTCGGCCATCAGCAGCAGGACCATGCCAGGCCTTACGCCGCACTTATGGGGCAGCTCGTTCAGGTCCATGGTCACCCCTTTCGCAATTGAAGGAGTTCCACCGCAAAACCCATGGAACGCCAGAACCGCAGGCCTTCCTCATTACCAACGACCACCTGTAGCTCGATGGATGCGACCTCCCTGGCCGTGAACCACGATCGAAGCTCTGCCACCATCTCCTTGCCAAGACCCTGTCCGCGTGAACCAGGCTCCACGAAGACATGCGTGATGTGTCCCAGACGTGCGCCCCCAAGGTGCTCGGGTGCGAGTTTCACCGCACCGTGAGCGAAGCCGATCACCTTGCCTTCGAGCTCAGCGACCACCAATCGACCAAATCGCTCGGCGTTCATGGCCGCCAGCTCCACCCACTTCGCAGCACCACCGGGCACCAATCTCAATTGCATACCCTGCGCTTCCATGGCGCGATGCATGGCTTCGAAAAGAGCCGGCACTTGCAACAACGCGGCATCATCGACCGACCGGATGTAACGTATGGAGGGGCGTTCCATGGCTCAGGCGAACAGGTCCAACAGGCCACCGATCGTGCTCGCCCTGCGCTGCTCCAAGGCTTGTTCCAGGTCCACCTCCTTACCCGTTGCGTCCATCAGACCGCCGATCAGGTCAACGTAGGAAAGTGAGTCAAGCACACCCGAACGCAACAGGTCCAGGTCATCGGCAAGATCGCCCGGTGCGAGCCCGAGGGCGCTCGCACGATGCGCGATCCGTTCGCACAACAGCGTACGAAGTTCCGTCCTATCCATTCTTGGCTAACGTGATCAGGGCCTTTCGATCGAGCTTTCCATGCGGACCATAGGGGAACGCTTCGACATGTATGATGCGCGCTGGGACCATGTGCTCGGGTAGTCGTGACCTTAACGCGGCGACCAATGGTTCGGTATACGCAGGCACGTCGATAAAAGTAACCAGTCGCCACGCGCCATCCTGCTCCACGGCCACTGTGGCGGCATTCCCTCCATTCAACAGCGGCTCCAGCACCCCATCCACCTCACCGGGTTCCACCCGGTGCCCGTTCAGCTTCACCTGATCATCCATTCTGCCCTTGAAATGCAGGACCCCTTCCTCATCAATACGAACGCTGTCGCCGGTAAGGTACCATCGGAGCGCATCGGCAGAGGATACACGAAAGCACCGCCTCGTGGCCTCCTCGTCGTTCAAGTAACCATTGTTCACCTGGGGACCGGCCAGCATCAACTCCCCAACACCTTGTGAGCGTTGGGCCGACCCGTCAAGGACTTGCGCATCATGCCCGGGGAATACCCGGCCCAACGGCACAACCTCATACTGCCCCTGCAGCACTTCCAGTGTCAGCGGTTGGACCGCGATGGCAATGGTGGTCTCGGTGGGGCCATACAAGTTATAGGAGGCCGCCGAAGGCACGGCCTGGCACCAGGCGCGTGCAACTTCCGTCGGGAGGGCTTCACCGCAGAAGAAGGCCAGCCGCAGGGACGGCATGCATCCCAAGGTCAGACTTCGCATGCGTCGCATCAATGCGACCTGCGAGGGAACGGAGAACCAGACCGTGATCCGTTGTTCACGCACAAAGGACACCGCGCGCAGCGCAGCGTCGGCCGGTGGCACACACAGGCAGGCTCCCGCTCCCCAGCAAACGAACAGATCGTGCACACTGAGATCGAACGACAAGGCGAAGAACTGTGAGAACCGATCGGTGATCGTGAACGGAAACGTGCGGCCCATGTACCCGAGGTATGCGGCAAGTTGAGACCGCCCTACCGGAACACCTTTGGGAACACCAGTGCTTCCCGACGTGAACATGAGGTAGGCCTCGACATTCCCAAGCACCTCTGCGCTGGGTACATAAGCCTGGAAAGCACGCTCATCGACCAAGCTGAGCGGAGCAAGCGGAGCCAACGCCGCGGCATGTTCGGAGGCACACAACACTGTACGCACACCGGCCATATCCAACATGGTCCTCCAGCGCTGCACGGGATGTTCGGGATGCAGCGGCACATAGGAGCGGCCTGACCGCAGGATACCGAGGATGGCGGCATAGGCCCACACCGTCCTGGCTCCATGCACGGCAATACGGGACTGATCAGGGCAATTCGCATTGCACCACGCTGCCACTTGAGCGGAAAGTCGGTCAAGTTCCGCATAGGACCATTCCTCGGGGCCGATGGACAGTGCAGGACGCTCGGGCACCGCGTGCACGGAACGGAGGAATTCAGCTACCGGATCGAACGTGCGGTCCACCACCATTCAGTTCAATATCGGGGCAACAGGCCCTCGGTGCAAAGTAGGGCATCGGCCAGGTACTTCTGCGCCCAGTTCGGGCAGGCGAACTTTTCATACCGCCCCCACAATGGGAACGAACCCGTGACCGCGCCGTGCATGTCCAATGGCCCCTTGGATGAAAGCCCCTGCACGGCCAGCAGCCATCGGACCATGCGTATGCACCCCTCCTTCCAGGACACATCGCCTGAAAGGGCGTGCATTCGTGCCCATACGATCGCCCACTGCGCACAGCCCGTGGTGATGGCCGCTTCGCTGCCCCGCCATTGCGCATCATAACGACCGTTCAATGATCCATGGCGCGTAAAAAGGTCCAACAGCGCACGCGCCGGTCGTTCAGCAGCCTTCAAGTAGTTCTCGTTACCTGTGTGGGCATGGCACTCGATCAATCCATCGATCGTGTAGGCCATGGTGTGGGTGATGGGACGATCGTTGTGCTTGCGTGTGTTGTCCGCATCGGCGAACCAACCGTTCGGGGCCTGTCTGGAAAGCACCCATTCCAGATTCCGCAGGGCTGCCAGCCGGTAGGCCTCATTGCCCGTCCGGTCGGCCATGTGCAACAATGGTGCGCTCACATAGGTGTCGTACACCCTTCGTTCGCCCAGGAAATTGTGGCGGGCCCAAGAGCCATCGGGTTCCTGTACTTCCCCGATCCAATCACACGCCTTGACTGCCGCGTTGCGATACCGCAGGTCGCCCGTGGCATCCTCGGCCGCCATCATCCCGCGCACCACCTGTGCGGTATTGAAGACCACGGCTGGGCGTTGCTCGCCCACGCGCCCTCCCTGCCAGCCTCCTTCGTTACGCTGTATACCCAATAGCCAATCGGCTGCTTCCAGCGCGCGCGAACGCAGGTCCTCTCTTCCCGTGCGCTCGGCTGCCGCGAGCATGGTCGGGATGATGTATCCCGTGGTCTCCGGATAGGAAGCTCCCCAGCCATGTACAAGGTGGTAACTGCCCATGCCCCGGTCCTTGCCACTGTCCTGCGCACGGGCCAAATGATCCATCACCTCGACCAGTGCCTGAGGGACCGCCTCGTCCAATGGACCTTCATGTGCACCCACCTTGCCGGCATGGGCCAGCAGCAGCTGCCGGACATCCCGGTCCAGCAGTCCGGTGGCGAACAACCGCGTGTATTGGGCCAATGAACGTATCACCGGCGCGAGGAACTGTTCAAGAGCTCGGCACAGATCCGCTCTGCAGCATGACCATCACCGAAGAGCGGCTGAACGGCAGGCAGGTCCTCCGTAAGGAAATGACGCACGGCTTCAGCGATCCGCTTGGGATCCGTATCCGCCAATCGGGCCTGGCCATGAGCGACCAGTTCCACCCATTCCGTTTCCGGACGAAGAATGACACAGGGCACTCCGAAGAAGTAGGCCTCTTTCTGCACTCCACCGGACTCGGTCATCACCAACCGGGCATGGCGCTCCAAAGCGATCATGTCCAGAAAACCGGCCGGCGGTACCACATGAAATCCGGTCGCTCGTTCGATACGGCCCGAAAGATCAGACGCCAGCAGCGCATTCATGCGTTGCCGTGTGCGTGGATGCAGGGGAAGGATGACCTCCAACCCATGCTCTTCGTAGGCGCTCAGCAAGGCACCGATCACTGCATTGAGCCGTTCAGGATCATCCGTTGTATTGTCCCGATGGACCGTGGCCAATATGTAGCTTCCCTTGCGCACGCCGAGATCGGCCAGCAGGGTGCTCCGCTCATCCGCGACGGAAGCGAAGTACATGCTGTTGTCGTACATCACATCACCGGACAGCAGCACATGCGGCCTGTCCGCTGTCGGCACATGGTTCGTTGAAAGGTCGAAGCCTTCGTGCCGGAGGTTGTCCATCGCGGTCTGCGTAGGACAGAACAGCCAGGTGCTGCAGTGATCGCAGATAATGCGATTGACCTCCTCGGGCATGGCCTTGTTGAAGGACCTCAGACCCGCCTCCACATGGGCAACGGGGATGTGCAGCTTCGCTGCGGCCACGGCCCCGGCCAAGGTGCTGTTGGTGTCACCATAGAGCAGGACCGCATCGGGCCTATGCTGCAGCAGCGCCGCCTCCACCCCTTCGATCATGCGGGCGGTCTGCACCCCATGACTTCCAGAGCCGACGCCCAAGGCAATGTCCGGACGTGGGATACCCAGCTCATCAAAGAACACCTGCGACATGTTGGCATCGTAGTGCTGGCCGGTGTGCAGGATGGTCTCACGGATGGGTGAGCCGGGTAAGGATGCAATGGCCCGGCTCATGGCCGCTGCCTTGATGATCTGGGGACGCGCCCCAATGATGGTGAGCAGGTGCATTCGGCCTTCGATCAAAGCATCCCGTTGTCCGCAAAGCTGAAATAACCCGTGCCTGCAACGATCAGGTGATCATGCACGGCGATATCCAGCAGTCGCCCGCCATCCACCAATTTTCGCGTCAGGCGGATATCCTCCTCGCTGGGGCGCAACTGCCCGCTGGGATGGTTGTGGCACAGGATGATGCTGCTGGCCCGATGATCCAGGGCCTCACGGAAGATGAGCTTCGGATCCGCCACGGTCCCATGCATGCCGCCCTGGCTCACCTTGCATCGGCGCAGCAGGCGGTTGCCCCGATCGAGCAGGATCAACCAGAACTCCTCGTAGGGGAGGTCCTCCAGCACATCGCGCACCAGCTCGTGGGCCGTGGCGCTCGTTGCAACGGTGCTCCGCTCGCGTGGCTCCACATCACGCCGACGCCTGCCCAGTTCAAGCGCTGCCACGATGGTGATGGCCTTGGTCTCCCCAAGTCCGCTCACTTTCATGCGGCGCAGGTCCGAAACACCCAGACGACCCAGCTTGTACAGGTCGTTCTCCGTGTGCTTCAGTACCGCACGTGCCACATCAATGGCATTGTTGGTGATGCTGCCACTGCGGATCAGGATGGCGATGAGCTCTGCGTCGCTCAGTGCGGCCGCCCCTTTGCTCAAGAGCTTTTCCCGCGGACGGTCGTCCTCGGCCCATTGGGCGATACTTGGTTTGCGCGCTGCGTTGCCGGCTGTCTCCATGTGTTGGAAAAAGAACAGGTCCCCGTTCGGAGGACCTGTCCAAGATAGCGTTCGGAGCGGCTTACTTCAGGCCGTTCACATGCTTCTTGATGGAGCTCTTCAAGTTGGCGGCCTTGTTCTTGTGGATGACGTTGGTCTTCGCCAGCTTGTCCAGCATGGAGGTCACCTCAGGAAGCAGCTTCTCGGCCTCCTTCTTATCGCTGGTCGTACGCAGCTTGCGCACCGCATTACGGGTGGTCTTGTGCTGGTAACGGTTGCGCTCGTTGCGGGTCTCGGTCTGGCGGACGCGCTTCAGGGCGGACTTATGATTGGCCATGTCGTTCGTATTCCTTTTCCCGAAAGGGACGGCAAATATAGGGTTCTTTCCACATCAACAAGCAATCGTGAAAAGAAAAGGCCGGGACTGTCCCGGCCTTTGAGTACTTCCGTCCGTGTTCAGTAGGCGTTGGGGTCCTTACTGAACATGTTGGTCACGGTCTTCACCACTATGCGCAGATCGAGCCAGAACGACCAGTTCTCCAAGTACCAAACGTCAAGCTCAACGCGGCGCTCCATCAGTTCGGGGGTCTGCGTTTCGCCACGGAACCCGTTCACCTGCGCCCAACCGGTGATGCCCGGGCGAACAAAGTGACGCACCATGTACTTGTCGATGATGTCGCGGTACTGATCGTTGAGGCGCAAGGGGTGAGGGCGCGGCCCCACCACGCTCATGTGCCCGAAAAGCACATTAAGGAACTGGGGCATCTCGTCCAGATTGCTCTTGCGAAGGAAGCGCCCCACAGCGGTCACGCGGGGGTCGTTCTTGGTGGCCTGCTTCACATCGGACTCCTTGTTCATGCGCATGCTGCGGAACTTCCAGCAAACGAATTCCTTGTTGTCCTTACCCAAGCGCATCTGCTTGAAGAACACCGGGCCCCGGCTGGAGAGCTTCACCAGGATGGCCAGCGTGGGGAACAACCAACTGAAGATGAAAACGATGACACCGAGCGAGAACACGATGTCGAACACCCGCTTCAACCGGCGGTTCATGGCGCGGTCCAGTGGCTCGCGACGCAGCTTGCTAACGGGCACGGCACCATGGAACTCGAGGTCCGTCGTCTTCACCACGGGGATGAAGCTCTCGGCGCTGGGTATGACGCGGAAGCGGATGGTATTGCGCTCACAGAACTCCATCAGGTCCGTGATCTCCTGACGACGCGTGCCGGGCAGGGCGCAGTACACGATATCGATCCTGTTCTGGATGGCATAGGCCTTGGCGGCCTCCACATCGCCCGCGAGACGAGTACCCAGGGCACCATTCACGGGCGTATCATTGAATAGCCCGCAGAACCGGTATCCACGCACGGTCTGGTCCTCACAATATTGGAAGATCTCCTCGGCAGCAGGACCATCACCAACAATGATGAGGTCCTTTACCGTGGTCAACGGTTCCAAGGTGAGCACCCTGTTGATCCCTGTCTGCACGTTGTGTATGGATAAGCGGCCCGAGCGCAGCAATGTACTGAGTTCCGCACCAAGCTCGGCTGACCCATCTCCTGCCAAGATCACTCCATCCTTCGCGGTAATGGTCTTCTCCATGTTCTCATGCGTTAATCCCTCGTTTCCGACCGGGGAGCTCAAATGTACCGTGTTCGTCGACCAAATGTCAATTTCGTCGAAATTAATTAACCATTCGTCGATACCGACCCGAGGGCATTCGGTCTCCGGCATGCTGAGAACAGCCGACCATACACCCCCCTGAAGCACTGGTCTTCAGCGCATTACGAAAACTCATCGCGCATCGGACCCATGATGGTCCAGCCGGATCACCTTAGGACGTTCGTCGAAGCTTCGCCCTTAGGAAGAGGTAAATGAAGACCGAGTTGGTGACCAAGTAGCGCCTCCAAAGCCGGCGGGGCTCAAGCCACAGCCTGTAGAGCCACTCCAACGACAGATCGCGCATCCACTTGGGGGCTCGGGTATCCATACCCGCATAGAGCAGGAACGCCCCACCGAGTCCCAGCATCACCGCGTTCACCCTGCCCTTCATGGCCGCCATCCAGCGTTCTTGTTTGGGGCAGCCCAACGAGACCATGACAACGTGAGCCCCGGTTTCATTGATACGTGCAGCCTCCACCTCCAGGTCCAAGGCTTCCAACGGACCGTAAGGCGGCGCGTAGGTTCCGGCGAAACGAATGCCCGGTATCTCCCTGACCGCACGATCGACCATGCGCTGTTGTACTTGTGCTGAAGCGCCATACAAGTAGACCAGAAGTCCTTCGCGTGCGGCCTTCTCCAACAGCGCCGGTAGAAGGTCGTTCCCGGCCACACGCTCCTGATCCATGCGGTGGAACGAATGCAACGCTTTGACCACGGGCATTCCGTCCGCCGTGGCCAGATCGGCCTCGTTGACCACCCTGGCAAAGGCGGGGTCGCGCGCTTCCACCGTCATGTGGGCGTTCACACAGCACACATAGGATGACCTGCGCGCGGCACCCAGGTCGGCGATGGCATTGACCTGTTCCTCGAACGACCCGATCGTGATGTCCGCCGTCAACACCCTGCGCTTGGGCAGATGTACCGGTATATCCATCAGTGTGCCGCCTTCTTTTGCCGAACGTCCTTCAATACTGGAGCGACAATGCGCTCACTGCCATTGTCGTACCAACGCACCATCGCCTTCACACCGTTCTGAATGCTCCAAGGTGCCTCGCCCACCACTTGGATGGTCTTGTCCATGGGGGTGACATAATCGCTGGTCATGCTCCGGAAGCGGCCACTGGTAATGGGGAACGGGATATGTACGGCCTTGAGAACATCGCCCCCCCCAGGCCATCAATCGGATCAGGGCCGTTGGGATGTACCGCACGGGCTTGCCAGTGAGCTCGCGTGAGACCACCTCCACCCATTCCTTCAGGTCGAAGGGGCGATCGCCCACGTACAGCACCTGTCGGTCAACCAAGGCACGTGGGACGCTCAGCATGCGATCGATCTGCCAGACCACGTTTCCTACGTAACCATAACTACGGACCACGCGGCCCTTTCCGGGATGGAAGTAGAGCCCCTTGCGCATCACTTTGAACATGACATCGCGGTAACGCAGTGACCAAGGCCCCCAAATGGTGGTAGGCCTGATGATGGTCCACGCACAGTTCAACCCGGCCTCGCGCGTCACCAGTTCGGTCCTGCGCTTCGATTCGCCGTAGACGGTGAACGGCTTGAAATCGAGGTCGTGGGCGGGTTGGTAGCCCGCTTCGCAAACGAATTGGGTGCTGGTCACGATGATCCGTTCGATACCGGCATGCTGCTTCACGACCTCGAGCAGGATACGGGTACCCTCGTGGTTCTGGCGGTAGGCATCCACATCCACCAGCTCATCCGTATCAGTGCGGGCAGCCAGGTGGACCACATGGGTGGGCTCGAACTCCTTGAAGGCCTGCTCCATAGCAGCGCGGTCCATGATGTCCACCTCGCGCCAAAAAGGACGCTGTTCCGGATCGAGCGGTGGGTTCCAATCGATGTTGACCAACGGAACGCCACGCTCCCGATAGAACTCCACGAGATTGGTGCCGATGAAGCCGGACCCGCCGGTAACGAGAATACGCATGGCTCTATATCACTGCTCAAAAAGTGCCATCAGTTCACGTTCCATGGCACGGTGAAATGCGTCCAACGTAAACCGTTCCTGAAAGATGCGTCGACCGGCATTGCCCATGGTCCTGCGCAATTCAGGGTCTGACGCCAATCGGACCAACCGGTCGGCCACGGCCTCGGGATCCTGGATGGGGACCAGGAACCCGTTGAGGCCGTCGGTCACCACGGACGGAATGCCCCGCCATTGCGTGGATACAACCGGCTTGGCGAACTGCATGGCCTCCACAAGGACCAATCCAAAGCTCTCCGCCTCGAAGTACGAGGGGAAACAGAATATGTCGCAGGCAGCGAAGAAGTTGAACTTCTCCAGATCGCGCTTCACGCCGAGGAACTCCACCCGTGATCCGAGGCCATGTTCCGAAACGAAGCCTCGCACTTCGGCCTCGAACACCGCATCGCCCCATTTGCCCATGAGCTGCAGACGCGCGTCAACGCCCTTTGCGACCGCCTTCTGGAATGCCTGGACCAGCACACGCACCCCCTTGCTGGGTATGAGCACGCCAGTGAACAGGACGACCAACGACTCGCCAAGGCCAGCGGTGCGCTCCGGTACCGTGCCGCGCATATCCTCAATGCCGTTCGGGACCACCACGTTCCGTTCGGCTCCCAACGTCAACCCATCATCGGGGTTCTGTGGGGCCGTGCGAATGGCCAATGCAGGCCGACCATAGGCATAGCGGAAGAAGGGACGCAGCACGCCAGGCAACTCGGGCGCAAAAGTGGACACCCCGCCTGCATGGAAATGGAACACCACCTTTCGGAACAACCAGCGCGTGGCACAGAGCAGCACGATATCACGGAGCACCGGAACCCTGTTCGGTCCGCTCGGCGGGTAATAAAGGACCGGAGTCCGCCAACGAAAGCGGGCCCACCAGATACCGAGTACCGTAGTGAACAACACCCACACTTTGCGCATGGCGAACTTGCCCACGCTTTCCATGTCCTCCGAGAAGGCCATGCGCACATGATAAAGGCGCAGCCTCTCGAACCTTCCTTGAAGCAGCTTCTCGATCATGACCGCCTGCCCCCCGAACGGAGGCGGGGTCTGACCCACCACGAGGATACGGTACCGGTCCGTGCGCATGAAGAGCAAAACTACCGGGCACTGCTATCGACAGCTCGCATATGTGCCCGGCTCCATCAACAGATACGCGTTGACCATTCGTCGACATATTCCGGGATCCGTCGAAAACCAGCGACTTTCCGTCGCTTCCGGGTAACACAACCGCCCCTGGATGGGTTGAACGACCCCAAAGCAAAGGACCCATGCGGAATCCGATACTCGCGCACCTGCTCCTGCTCGCCAGCCTATTGGTCGGCCCGAGCACCATGGCGACCATCTACTATGTATCGCCCACAGGTAGCGATAGCAACAACGGCACCTCGGCGGCCACGGCCTGGCAGAACATCTCCCGGGTGAACCAGATCAGCTCATCGCTGCAGCCCGGGGACAAAGTGCTTTTCCAGCGTGGTGGCACTTACCGCGGCAAGCTCACCATCTCCTCCAACGGCACGGCCGCAGCCAAGATCGAAGTAGGAGCCTACGGCACTGGAGCCCGCCCCATCATCAAAGGCAGCGTGGCCGTTGTGAACTGGACCAACCACTCCGGCAATATCTGGAGGGCACCCATCAGCCAGTCCGTGAAACACGTGTATGTGAACGGCCAGCTGATGACCATTGCCCGCTACCCCAACTCCGGATGGCTGCGTGTAGACCAGGGCACCAGTACCAGCACCACCGACAGCGAACTGACCCAGGCCAGCGGCTACTGGACAGGTGCCACTGCAGTGATCCGCACCACCAACTGGAGCTACGATACCGCACGTGTGACGGCCTTCTCGGGGAACACGCTGACACACTCGGGAACAGGCAACAACCTGTACAGCCAGAACTGGGGATACTTCCTGCGTAATAAACTGAGCGAGCTGGACATGCCCGGCGAATGGTTCTTTGACAGTGCCGCGGGCCAACTTTACCTGTGGTGCCCCGCCAACGCCAACCCGAACCAGGCAATGGTGGAGGCCAGCGTGGTGGACAACGGCATCTTCGTGAGCTGGCAACGTCAGCACATCAAGATCACGGAGATCGCCATGCAACACCAGTTCGATGCCGCCCTGCGCCTGAGCGGCTCCACCCAATTGGAAGCCTCCAACTGCTCCTTCTCCGAGGTCTTTCAAGCCATCAAGAGCACGGGCAACAACCAGAACTTCCATCACCTTGACATCCAACGCACGTACGGGACGGCAGTGCATTTGATGGACAGCAACAGCAGCATCACCAACAGCACGTTCAACAACATCTGCGTGGAGCCCGGTCTCGGCGAGAACAACTGGGGCTACTTCGGCATCCGTGCAACGGGAGCCGGGCTGGTGATCACGGACAACGTGCTGGAGGATATCGGATACATCGGCATCGGGGCGGACGGCAATGCGCTCATCGAACGGAACGTGGTGCGAAGGGCGTTGCTCATCCTGAACGATGGTGGCGGCACTGCCATAGACAACGCTGATGGCTTGATCATCCGGAACAACATCGTGGCGGACATCAGCGGGAACATCGAAAGCACCGCGCCCAACTTCCAGGCCTACCATCCGATCTGCCACGGCATCTACTTCGGCAACATCAGCATCAAGAACACCCTGGTGAAGAGCAACACGGTGGCCAACTGCCTGGGCAGCGGCGTGCATGTGGACCACACCATGGTGAGCCAGGGTAACCGCATAGAGGACAATATCCTCTTCAACAATACCGTGCAGCTCAGCATCTCCGACTTCAGCAACTACAATGGACCCGGAGCCACCGCGCCCTACCACGTGCCCGCCTTCAATGATGTTTACACGGGAAACGTGTTGTACAGCCTCACCAAGGACCAACTGTGCATGC
>JBEICT010000076.1:0-13241 GCA_040383865.1 Flavobacteriales bacterium
CAGGGCGTCCTGTTGTGTGAAGTCGATGCCCTCGTTCACGCGCTGGCCATAGGTGAAGGTCCTTACCTCGTAGCGATCACCTAGTCGTTCAACGAGCCCCTCCAGCTCCGCCCGGTAAGTGTTCTTCAGCGCGGCCGTATCGCCCACGGCCATCAACGAGGCACTGCCATCGTGTGCCACCACCACCACCGGCTTGCGGACCTCGCGCACCAGCAGGCGCACCATGGGCTCCAGCAGGAAGAAGGCCACCAGCGCGATGGCCAGTGCCCGCAAGGTGCCAAGCAACAGGGAAACGGGGCGTCCGAACCCTTCGTTCGTTGCGGTCCGGCGGTAAAGCCACCACGCCAGCGCTAAACCGACCAGTAGGCACAAGGGTGCCAGCCATAGGCTATGGACGGTGGAGAGGTTCACGGGTGCAAAGGTCGGCAACAGAGCAAGTGCCCATGCGGACACTTGCTCATTTGTTCATGTGTTCATGTGCACAAGTGCTCATGACACGTCACCAACTATCGATCAGGTGAGCATGCCGCCGCAGACGTGCAGCGTTTGCCCGGTGATGTACGCGCTGAGGTCGCTGCCCAGGAATACGCAGGCGTTGGCCACATCGGTGGGCGTTCCGCCACGCTTCAGGGGGATGCCCTCGCGCCATTGCTCCACCACTTTCTGGTCCAGCGCACCGGTCATTTCGGTCTCGATGAAGCCCGGTGCGATGGCATTGCTGCGAATGTTGCGACTGCCCAGCTCCAGGGCCACGCTCTTGGTGAAGCCGATGATGCCCGCCTTGCTGGCCGCATAATTGGCCTGCCCGGCATTGCCCTTCACGCCCACCACGCTGCTCATGTTGATGATGCTGCCGCTGCGCTGCTTCAGCATGGTGCGCATCACCGCCTTGGTCATGTTGAAGACGCTCTTCAGGTTGGTGTTGATCACCGCATCGAAGTCGCCCTCGCTCATACGCATGAGCAGCTGGTCCTTGGTGATGCCGGCATTGTTCACCAGCACATCCAGTTTGCCCCAGGCGTTCACCACCTCGTCCACCGCTTTCTGGGCCTGTTCGAAGTTGCCGGCGTCGCTCTGTATGGCGAGCACCTTGCGGCCGTACTTGGCCGCCAGCTCAGTAGCCACGGCATTCGCCTTGTCGGGGCTGCTCACATAAGTGAAAGCGACATCGGCGCCCTCTTCGAGGAAGCGTTCAACAATACCGCGACCGATGCCGCGCGATCCGCCGGTGACCAGGGCGGCTTTGTCCTGTAGTAGTGCCATGTGGGCGAAGATAGAAGGCGCATTGCGACCGCCCGTTCCGACACTTCCACCTGGACCATTTTCTTTGGTGTATGCAACGCATCAACGTACCCATCGCCATCCTGGTGACATTCCTGTTCTTTGGCTGCGGGAACCCCGGAACACCTGCTACCGATGGGGGCATTGCGGACAGCACCACCGTTCGCGTCTCAACACCACCGGCACAACTGATCAATGATCTCGTGGGCACTTGGATGCCTGAGGACTACCGTGACTGCCTGACCCGACAGCGCTCTGCATTCGCCTGCCTTACGATGGCGGATGACATCTACGTCATGTACGTGGAGCAAGCTGGGGCAGACAGCCTGCGCTGGAGCTACATCACCACGCACGAGGGAGGTCCGGAGCTGATGCTGGCCTATGACCAACAAGGGCAGGGCTTCGTTGGCCAGCCGGGCGAATACAGCGCCGAAGAGATGGTCCACGTCAGGTCCGTGGACCCGGACCGTCTGGAGCTGCGCACTGCCCGACAAGGCCCCCTGCGTCGCTTCGTTCGTGTTGAAGACGAACAGGAACTCCTGCTCGGCGCCCTGTTCTCCGGGGTGTTCGTGGAACAAGTGACCGGTGATACCGTGCGATTCTACGCCAACGGCACGGTGACCGGTCTTCCCGACATTGATCAGGCCGTTGTGCTCACCGACTTCACCGAGGGACTGGATGATCGTGACATCGTGTTCCTGTTCACCGGCCAGTACGACTGGGACAAGGACGCCTACCATTTCCAGTATGACGAAGAGGAGCTTTTCCTCTACCCGATGCTGGCCACTGAGGAAGAGTACGTTTACCGGATGGGCGAAATGCGATTCCACCTAAGGAGGCTTTGACAAGCGAGAAGGCTTGTTCCGCGGAGATGCCATGTGACCACTTTGCTCATGAACCACAACCCTTCAGTTCCCAGACCATGAACATCCCGCGCTACTGGGCCAAGGTCCAGCACGACCTGGTCATCGATGGGCAGCGGACCGACTACCTGTCCACCTTCATCGGGCACTCCGACCGATCCGAGGAGGAAGCGCACCAGCGCGCCCTGGAGCGGGTCGCTGCGGTGCAGGCCCGCATCGACAACCACTCCACCGGCCATGCAGCGGAATACGAGGTCTGTATCCGGGAAGAGATCGTGGCGGAGCTCTCCAGTGATGCGGTGGTCACCCGCAACCGATATGGAGCGGAGGTGCTCAATTGTGCGCGGCTGATCATGATCGATGTGGACAAACCGCCTGCTCAGGGTTTTTGGGCCCAGTTGTTCAAGCCTGATGGTCGCCCGGTCAAAGCGCGCATGCTGGATCATCTCCGGAAGACCGTCAGTGCATTGGACCAACGGGTCGGTTACCGGATCTACGAAACGCACAGTGGCTTTCGGGTGATCATCACCGGAATAGCGATGGCACCCAAGGAAAAGGCCGTCACCAAACTGTTCGAAGCCATGAACAGTGATCCGCTCTACGCGATGATGTGCCGCAGGCAGGACTGCTATCGCGCCAGATTGACCCCGAAACCGTATCGGATCCAGCAAAAGCCGATACGGCTAGTGGTCCCTTACGACGAGCAAATGCGTTCGACCCTTGGTGCCTGGGTGCAGGCCTACAACGAGCGTAACCGCGGGTTCAAGGTCTGTCGGCTGGTGGAAGTGATCGGGCGTGATTCCGTGGACGACGTCATCGCCTACCACGACAAGCGCACGCTTGGCGATGAGCGAAGCCCATTGGCTTGAAGATGCAAGACTATCCAAGTTGAATTAGCGTTCACCATTCATATGCGCCCGGCATGCTACCTGCTCACTTGTACCTGGGCCTTCATGAACACGGTATGTTCAGCCCAGCGTGATACGTCATCCATGACCCATATGGCATTAGTCTCCTGCATGGACCTGACAGATGCTCGTGAATTCGAGAAATTGGTCGTGGAGGCAGGGCTTCCCGCCCCACTCGACCAACCCTATCGCGGCGGCCTAATGCTCTATGGCTCGGGTGGTCCAGGAGTTGTGATGGAGATGCACTACATCACCGCAACCGGCAGTACACGAAGCGATTCCTCACGTGCCAGAACGTCCTACACTACGTTGGGTGGTTCCGCGGGCTATGCAATGATCAAGTCCCGGAAGTTCGAACTGGCGACGACCATCGGCTGGATTTACTCCGTATACGGCTACGCTATTGATGATGAAAATGGACAGCCAGCAGGTCCGGATGTGAGCTTCGGTCGGAACTCCATCTCAGCCACGGTAATCAGCCGTTACGGCCAAAGGGTTAGCCTTCTATTCGGTGTCACTTGCTTGTTCCCTCTGGATCCAGGCTCCTGGATCGATGATCGCACAGGTGGAGAAATTACCGAAGCGCCACCGGTCAACTTCCGAGGCAGCCTATTGCTCGGTATCAGTTACCGCATCCAAACACAAAGGCCTACGCCCTTGAGGCCGTCGAGCGACCATGGGGGGAGCGAATAGTGGCTGCGCCTCTGCGGATCCAATCGGCACTGAGGTCCGCCTCAACCCAGCACCTCCTTCACCTTCGCACCGATCGTTGCGGGGCTGTCCACCACGTGGATGCCGCACTCACGCATCACGGCCTTCTTGGCGGCCGCGCTCTCGTCGGCACCGCTCACGATGGCGCCGGCGTGGCCCATGGTGCGGCCTTTGGGGGCGGTCTCACCGGCGATGAAGCCGATCACGGGTTTCTTGCAGTTGGCCTTGATCCAACGGGCGGCCTGGATCTCCAGGTCACCACCGATCTCGCCGATCATCACGATGGCCTCGGTGGCGGGGTCGTTCGCGAAGAGCTGCACGGCCTCGAGGGTGGTAGTGCCGATGATGGGGTCGCCACCGATGCCGATGGCCGTGGTTATGCCCATGCCGGCCTTCACCACCTGGTCCGCCGCCTCGTAGGTGAGGGTACCCGACTTGGACACGATGCCCACCTTGCCCTTCTTGAACACGAAGCCGGGCATGATGCCCACTTTGCATTCATCGGCGGTGATCACGCCGGGGCAGTTGGGGCCGATCAGGCGGCAGTCCTTGCCACGCAGGTACTCGCGGGCCGAGACCATGTCCTTCACCGGGATGCCCTCGGTGATGCACACGATGACCTTGATGCCGGCCTCTGCGGCCTCCATGATGGCATCCGCGGCAAAGGCGGGCGGCACGAAGATGATGCTCACGTCAGCGCCGGTGGCTTTCACCGCATCGCTCACCGTCTCGAACACCGGACGATCGAGGTGCGTCTGGCCGCCTTTGCCGGGGGTGACACCGCCGACCACGTTGGTGCCGTACTCGATCATCTGGGTGGCATGGAAGGTGCCTTCGCTGCCGGTAAAACCTTGTACCAGGACCTTGCTGTTCTTGTTGACGAGTACGCTCATGGTGGTGGCTGTCGAATATTTCGGGCCGCTAAAGTAACCGCTACGGCTTGATGGCGATACGTGCCGCGGCCACGGCCTTCAGGTAACCGTATACGTAGTAAAGTCCTCCGAGCATGATGAGCCCCGAGACCATGTAGGGAAGGCCGTGGTCCAGTTCATACAATCTTCCTCCCAGGGCCGGACCAGCGATGCGGGCCAGTGACCCGAAGCTCTGGTTCATGCCGAGCACCTCGCCCTGCTCACTCTGTTCGGCATTGCGGCTGAGCTGGGACAGCAAGGTCGGGCTCAGGCTTCCGTTCCCCAAGGAGAGCAGGGCGATGGACAGGATGCTCAAGGGCAGGAACATATCAACGGGAATGAAGGCGATCATCCCCAAACCCATGGCCACCATGAGTGCGCCATAGATCATGAGGTTCTTCTCGCCGAAGGTGCGCTGTAACCAGCCCACCATGGTGCCCTGCACAATGGCCGATCCCAGGCCCACGATGGCGAACATGTTGCCGATCTGGGTCTTGTCCAGGCCATAGTCATCGTACCAATACATGGCAATGGTCATCTGCATCATGCTGAAGGCCGTGATGTAGATGAAACTGATGATGAACAGGTCGCGGAAGCGTGGTTGGCGCAGGGCCTTGATCGCACTGCTCACCGGCTTGATGCGGATCTTGCGGTGCATGACCTTCTCCTTGAGCGACTCAGGCAGGAAGGCCCACACGGCCAACATGTTGAGCACGCACAGGATCGCGGCCACGTAGCCCACCCACTCCACACCGAGCTTGTCGAACACGAAGCTGCCCAGCGGCGGCCCGAAGATGAACCCCAGGCCGAAGGCCGCGCCGATGAGCCCCAAGGCCTTGGCCCGACCCTCGGGCGGTGTGATATCCGTGATGTAGGCCTGGGCCGCTGTGATGTTGCCCGAGCCCACGCCCGTAAGCATCCGGCTGATGATCAACACGGCCAGCGTGGTGGCATGCGCGAACATCACATAACTGACCGCCGAGATGGCGAGCGCGATCAAGATCACAGGACGACGTCCGAAACGGTCGCTGAGCGTGCCCCAGAACGGCGTGAAAATGAACATCATCAACGAGAACAACGCACCGGTATCCCCCACCAAGGACTCGCTGGCGTTCAGTTCCCGCGCATAGATGGGAACCACCGGCACGAAAATGCCGAAGCCCATCAGGTCGATGAAGATGGTGATGAAGAGAATGAGCAGGCGGCGGTCCATCGCGGAGGGGTGCGAAGGTAGACGCCTGCGACGGGCGGGATGTTACTCCTGCGCCACGAACGGTCTTGAAATGCTGGAGTCCCGGCGCACATAAGGCCGTACGATGAGGCGGATGGTGTTCTTCCAGCTGAGGTACTTCCAGCCCCAGTTGAACAGCACCATCATTCGATTGCGGAAGCTGACCAACTTCACCACGTGCACGAACATCCAGAGCAACCATGCGACCACCCCACCGAAGCTCCGGTCCCCGATCTCCACCACGGCGCGTCGCCTCCCGATCACGGCCATGCTGCCCTTATTGCGATAGGTGAAGGGGAGCGGGTCCTTCCCTTCCGTGCGGCGCATGAGGTTCTTCACCAAGTGCCGCCCTTGCTGTACGGCCACGGTGGCCACCTGCGGATGTCCATGCGGCCAGGTCTCCTCTTCCACCATCAGGGCATTGTCGCCCAATACATATATGTCCGGGAAGCCTGCGACGGCGTTGGCGCGATCAACCATGTAACGGCTGGCGCGTTCGTTCACGGCGGCCTCCAGCCCCGGGATCAACAGGCCCTTGACACCGGCAGCCCAGATCACGGTGTTCGTGTCCAGTGTACTGCCATCGTTCAGGGTGATGCGTTCATCATCGCCACCCGTCACCCGCTTACCGAGCATGACCTCCACGCCCAGGTCCTGCAGGTACTTCAGCGCCAATGCACTGGAACGCTCCGAGAAGTTCTTGAGCACCCGATCATTGCTGTCGATCAGCACGATGCGCATCAGGTCACTGTCCATTTCGCGGTACTCGTGCTTGAGCACCGTGCGGCGGATCTCGGCCAAAGCACCGGACAGTTCCACACCGGTGGGCCCCGCCCCCACGATCACGAAGTTTAGGCACCGGCGAAGGTCGGATTCCTCCTTCATCACCATGGCGCGCTCGAACTCCTGCAGGAAATCGCTGCGGATGTCCAGCGCCTGACTGATGCTCTTGAGCTGCATGGCATGTTCGGCCATGGCCCGGTTGCCGAAGAAGTTGGTGGTACTGCCCAGCGCGAGGACCAGGATGTCGTACTCGAAGTCGCCGACATTGGTCTCCACGCGCTTGGCCCCCGGAACAATGTGTTGCACTTCGGCCATGCGGAAGGCCACATTGGGCATGGGCCCGATGGTGCGCCGGAAGGGATGGCCGATGCTATCGGCGCCCAGGCTGGCCGTAGCCACTTGGTACAACAGGGGTTGGAAGCAGTGGTGGTTCTGCTTGTCGAGCAGAAGCACCTTGTAGGGCTTGCCGGCCAGCCCCATCACCACTTCGAGCCCGGCGAAACCACCACCGACCACGAGCACTCTTGGATAGGTCAGGGCGTCGTAGTGTTCTTTGGCGTTACTGGGCATGGGCGTAATGTCGAGCGGGGTACAAAGATCCGGATCTTTGCGGCCCAACTGACCACCGAACGGCCCGTTCATCGGCATGTACGAACAAGACACCATAGCCGCCATCAGCACGCCACCGGGTGCGGGCGCCATTGCGGTGCTGCGCCTCAGCGGGGCGCGGGCCCTGGAGGTGGCAGGCCGTATTGCCCCGTCGCTCCCCATGGAACCATTGGCACGCCGGGCCTATTTCATGCCCGTGATCGACCTGGACGGCCAGGTGGATGAAGCGGTGCTCACGGTATTCAAAGGGCCCAACAGCTACACGGGTGAGGACGTGGTGGAAGTGAGCGTCCACGGATCGGTGTACATCCAACAGCGTCTGTTGCAGGCCCTGCTGGACGCCGGTGCGCGGTTGGCGCAGCCCGGCGAGTTCACCCAGCGCGCGTTCCTGAACCGGAAGATGGACCTGAGCCAGGCCGAAGCCGTGGCCGACCTGATCGCCAGCCAGAGCGCGGCACAGCACCGGCTGGCTTTGCAACAGCTGCGCGGTGGTTTCGGTGCCCGCATCGAGGAGCTGCGCCAGCAACTGATCGACTTCGCCGCACTGATCGAACTGGAGCTCGACTTCAGCGAAGAGGATGTGCAGTTCGCGCAACGTATTGAACTGCAGGCCCTGCTGGACCGCTTGGTGGACCTGTGCACCGACCTGATCGACAGCTTCCGTTACGGCAATGCCATCAAACAAGGCATTCCCGTGGCCATCGTAGGCGCTCCGAACAGTGGAAAGAGCACCCTGCTGAACGCGTTGTTGAAGGAGGACCGCGCCATTGTGAGCGATATACCCGGCACCACCCGCGATACCGTGGAAGAGACCATGACCATCGACGGCGTGCTGTTCCGGTTCATCGACACGGCGGGCATCCGGCGCACAGAGGACACGGTGGAGAAGCTGGGCATCGAGCGCAGCTTCAAGAAAGCCGCCGAGGCGAGCATCGTGGTGCTGCTGGGCGATGCCTCCGTAGTGGCCGAAGGCGCACTGCGTACCGAGGCGGCCATGCTCCGCAAGAAGATCGGCGAAGGGCCACGCATACTGCCCGTGCTGAACAAGTGCGACGTACCCGGAACGCGCGTCAGCAAAGAGACCCTTTCCATCTCAGCACGCAGCGGCACCGGGCTCAGCGCACTGCAACAGGCATTCCTCAACCATGTGCAGGAGATGCGGTCAGGCCCCGGCGACATTGTGGTGACCAACGCCCGCCACGTGGACGCCCTGAAGAAAGCGCGCACCTCGTTGCTGGAGGCCAAGAAGGCCATCGACCTGGGCATCAGTGGCGAACTGCTCGCCATCGACCTGCGCCGCGCACAACACCACCTGGGCGAGATCACAGGACGCATCACCACCGACGATCTGCTCGGCAGCATTTTTGGACGGTTCTGTATCGGGAAGTAGATTCGGGGTTGGAAGCCAGCGCGTTCCGTCGTTCAGTGAAGATCAACTGACCATCATGAACAACCCCATCCGAACCCTCCTTCCGGCGGTCGGTCTTTGCCTACCGGTAGCCATCCATGCCCAGAGCGCTGTGCCTGAAGGGCGTTGGAGCATCGGGGCATCCGCCTGGTCCGGCGGGGCCTATCGGACGCTGCTGAATACCGATGGGTCGGACCTGGCCGATCGGATCATGGATACCCGGAATGAGCGGGAAGAATGGGATGTGGCCATTGGGGGTGGTTTTCATGCCGGTTACCGGCTTTCCGACCGGTTCAGTCTGGAGGCCGGTGTGGCCTACGCCCGGTTCGGCTACGCCGTTTCAGTGGACCTGAGCGACCTCACCTTTGGCGATCCGATCGATCCACGTCGCGGCTTTGTCTATAACACCGATGATGTTGCCATCCCCTCCAGTTGGCGGTTCATAGACCGGTTCCACTATCTGGAAGTGCCCATCGGCGTTGTTATGGAGCTGGGCCAAGGGCGTTGGCGGTCTTCCACGACATTGGGCGTAGCACCAGCATTATTATTGGCAGCCCAAGGGTTGACGGTAAGCACTTACGAAGATGGCAGGGCTGAACGCGAAAGCTTCGAGCCTATTGAGGACTACGCTTCGTTCAACCTCATCCCCTACTTCAGCACCGGCGTATCCATGCACCCAGGGGGGTGCTGGCAATGGTCGCTGCGCCCCACGTTCAGGTACGGTGCATTGAAGCTGATCGACACACCCGTTTCGGCCCGGGTGTACAGCCTGACCCTTGATCTGGGCGTGCAATTCAGCCTCTAAAGCACACGTCCCGGCTGCAATTACGGTGATCACCGTAGTGGAACACGGTAGGTAACGGAGGAAGCGACCCCGTTGAGCGGGGAAGCTTTGCCGAAACCTTCAACGGTGTCCACCCACACACCCGACAAAGGGCTTAAACGCCTGTCCTTTCCAGCGCTGATCGCCACGGCGGTCAAGGGCTTGCTGGCCTTGGCCACCTGCGCGCAGAGCGACGGCGCGGCCGATCGTTCCCTCAGGGTGGGGAAGGTCATCATGGATCGCCCGAGCATTGGAACCCTTCCACACGGTTGACGAGCACTTCGAAAAGATCTCCGGCCTGAGCTCTTTACTGATGCTAACCGGTAAGCCTGTTGTCCTATTGGGCAAAGCGCGGGCCGAGGCCTCAACTGTGGCCCGCCGGGCGTTCAGGGGCAGGTCTCGATGGGACCCAGCACGCGGTGAATGAAGAGATACTCGTCCGCACCATCGCCCTCCATGGCAGGTCCCATGGCCAGGTTGCACTCCACCTCGATCAGCCACGGATCGCCGCCCTGCTCCACACTGCGCAGGTAATGGCGTTCCAGTTCGGCAGTGTTCAGGCTGCCGAGCACTTCGCCCTCATTCGTCCACTGCTCGCCACCGGCACAGGGCCAGCTGAAGCGTGAGCCACAGGGTCTGAAGCTCATGGCATCGGCGTAGTAGGTGAAGGTGCCGCTCACCTTCATGCGGGGGATCTCGGCATTGATCTCGTCCGCGATCTTTTCCAGGAGCACGGGCACACCGTCCGTGAGAGCCTCTCCCATCTCGTCCACCAACAACAGCCCTTTTGCCGTGTGGCGGAAAAGATCGGGCTTCTCATCAGAGGTCCTTAGGGCCATGCGGCCGTTCACCACATGCCAATGTCCAATGATCCCTTGCGGAATACTGTCGCGCCCAACGAATCCGGCGTGGCGAACGAATGTGCTGTCGCTCCTCACCCATAGAGCGAACTCCACCTCCGGCAGGTTCGGCGTACGCATGGTCCCGGTGTAGTAGCCAGGCCACTCGACCGGTGTTCCGGCCACCGGCTCCGTGGGCGCCGTTGTTCCCTGCTCTTCGGTCGGGGCCGTGGAGCAGGCCGACAGGATCGAGAACACGAGAATGAGGAGCGAAAGGCGCATGGTCCGGGGTTGGAGGGTTGAAGGTAAGTGGCCGGGAAGATGCCCCGACATGGGCTGAAAGGCCCACTGGCACATGCCTGACCGATGTAACATGTTTGTTAGTAACACAGTTGTTACTAACTAAGTTGTTACATTTGTTGCATCCCAAGAAAGATCATCGCACATGGACGAAGAACGATCACCCTTTCTCATCGGCACGCTCGTCTCAGGGGACAGCTTCGTGGACCGTGAATGGCCGCGCAAACACCTACGGGCCAATTTCAAGTCGGGCATCAATACGGTGATCATCGGTCCGCGGCGCTGGGGCAAATCCTCGCTCATCCAACAAGTGGCGCTGGACATGAAGCGCGAGAAGAATGTTCGCTTCGCCTTCTTAGACCTCTTCCATGTGCGCAGCGAGCAGGAGTTCCTGGAGCGCACCACCGAGGCGGTGATCAAAGCCTTGGGGAAGACCATGGCACAGCGCATGGCCGATGTGAAGGAGTTCATCCGGGGGGTGGTGCCCCAGGTCTCCTTCGGGGTGGACCCGCAAAGCGAGTTCAGCCTGAAGTTCGACCTGCCCGACGGACGCCGCAGCATGCCCGACCTGCTGGACCTGCCCGAGCGCATGGCGCAGGCGAAGGGGGTGCGCCTGGTGCTGTGCATCGACGAGTTCCAGAACATCGCCCAGCTGCCCGATCCCGCCGGCTTCCAGAAGATGTTGCGCGCCTCGTGGCAGCACCAGAAGGCTGTGTCCCACGCCATCTACGGGAGCAAAAGGCACATGATGACGGACCTGTTCAACAAACAGAGCATGCCCTTCTTCCGATTCGGTGACATCTTGTTCCTGGACAAGATCAAGCGGCACGATTGGGTGCCCTTCATCAAAGGCCGTTTCGCCAGCGTGAATAAGGCCATCAGCGACGAGACCTGCGACCATCTGGCCGACCGCATGCAGGACCATAGCTACTACGTGCAGATGCTCGGCCATGCGGCGTGGCTGCGCACCAACGGACGCACCTGCACGCGCGCGATCGTGGACACCGCCCTGAACGACCTGCTGAACCAGCACGACGCCATGTACCATCGCATGGTGGACGACATCACCACGCCGCAGCTCAACTACCTCCGGGCCCTGCTCAACGGTGTGGAACGCTTCACCACCAAGGAGAACCTCAAACGCTTCGACCTGGGTTCCAGCGCCAACGTGAAGCGGGTGACCAATGCGTTGGAGACCAAGGAGATCCTCGACTTCGTGGGCCAGGACACCGAGTGGATCGACCCCCTGTTCAAGATCTGGTTGGAAGAACGTTTCTGGGGCTCGCGCCTCCGCATGGTATGAACACGCCCCTCCTCTCCGCCTTCTACTTCGGCAGCGTCGAGCATTACCGAATGTTGGCCCAACATCCGAAGGTCATCGTCGACATCGGCGAGCACTACGAGCGGCAGAGCTACCGCACGCGTACCAGCATCGTGGGACCGAACGGTGTACAGGACCTCACCGTGCAGATCGCACGCCGGAGCGGCGAGAAGATGCCGATGCGCACCGTGGGCCTGAGCTACGTGGAAACCTGGCCGCAGCAGCACGTCCACGCCATCCGCAGCGCCTACGGCAACACGCCGTGGTTCATTCACTACATCGACGCGATCGAGGAGGTGGTGCTGAAGAAGTACGACCGGCTGGTGGACCTCGACCTGGCAACGATGCGGCTGGGGTTGAAGTGGCTGGGGTTAACTACGGAGGTGGTGGTGAGCGAGGAGTATGTTGTCCCAAGCTTGCTGTCCAATGTCCTAAGCCGCTCAATGAGTTCGAGCGGCATAGGACATGAGACATCGGACAACGTACGAACCATCGACCTACGCACCACGCTGCACCCCAAGAAACCAATGCCAACGGAGATCTCCGCTGCCCCAGCCTATCCCCAGATCTTCGCCGACCGCCACGGCTTCCAGCCGCGCATGAGCGTGATCGACCTGGTGTGCAACTGCGGACCCGAGGCGCCAAGCATCATCCGGGCCTAGCGACGCGGCATCGAACATCGGCCACGAACAATACCATCCAACACGTCGATCTAACTTGGCCCGCAAATGCGACCGTTGTTGAGATCCGCATCGGAGCAGACCACGTGTCCAACGAAGTTCCTCAACCGGATCGTCTGGTCGGTGATCATGTTCTGTTCATCGATCATCTTGTTCGCACAGGACGAAGGCCTTGGTAGCTGGAACATCCTGAACCTGCAGTACAAGTGGAACGACCGTCTCTCCGGTCTGGTGGAAGGCCAGGTGCGTTCACTGAAGTTCTACGACAACTTCCACTACTACGAGTACAAGGGAGCGGTCACCTACAAGGCGATGCACGGTTTGCGGCTTGCTCTGGGAGCGGGACGCTATGTGACCTACCTGCCCGGCGGCGACTTCGTGACGCCCAAGGCCAACGACGAGCTGCGCATCTGGCCGCAGGTGGCGTTCGATGCCTCCCTGGGCCGCCTCCGGCTGGAACATCGCTACCGCTGGGAGATGCGCTACACTAGCTTCGGCTACCGCAACCGCTTCCGCTTCCGGTTGGGACTGGCGTATCCGTTCGGCGCAAGCAAGAGCGGCGAAAGACCCTAC
>JBEICT010000077.1:0-12891 GCA_040383865.1 Flavobacteriales bacterium
CATGAGCGATGGTCCGCTGAGCGGCGACGTGCCCGCTCCGAAAGTGCCCGCCTAGGCCAACTTCTCGAACCGGCGCATGTACGCGACCAGGTCCACCAGGCGGCTGCTGTAGCCGTATTCGTTGTCGTACCAGCCCATCACCTTCACCATGTTGCCCACCACGCTGGTGAGCTGTGCGTCGAAGATGCAGCTGTGCGCATCGCCCACGATGTCCACGCTCACGATGGGGTCCTCAGTGTGGCGCAGGATGCCATTCAGCCTACCATCCGCGAGTGACTTGAAGTAGGCGTTGATCTCGTCTGCGCTCTTCAGGTCCTTCACGCGGCAGGTGATGTCGGTGATGGAACCATCGGGTACGGGCACGCGGATACCGCCGCCGCCGAGACGGCCATCGAGCTCGGGGAAGATGCGGGTGATGGCCTTTGCCGCACCGGTGGTGGTGGGCACCATGCTCACCGTGGCGGCACGTGCGCGGCGCAGGTCCTTGTGCGGCGCATCGTGCAGGCGCTGGTCACCGGTGAAGCTGTGCACGGTGGTGATGAAGCCATCCTCGATGTGGCACAGTTCGTGGATGCCCATGATCATGGGCGCAGCGCAGTTGGTGGTGCAGCTGGCATTGCTGATGATGGGCTCGTCGCCTTTCAGGATGTGGTCGTTCACGCCGAGCACCACGCTGGGGATGTCGGCGTCCTTGGCGGGCGCGGATAGGATCACGCGCCTGGCTCCTGCCTTCAGATGCGCAGAGGCCGTTTCGCGCGTAAGGAAGTGACCTGTACACTCGATGACGATGTCCACCCCAAGCTCCTTCCAAGGCAATGTAGCGGGGTCCTTCGCCGCGTAGGCCTTGATCTTCCTGCCGCCCAGGTACAGGTGTGCATCATCATGCGACACATCGCCCGCGAACACGCCATGCACGCTATCGTACTTGAACAGGTGCGCCAACGTACGGGTATCCGTGAGGTCGTTCACGGCCACAAGCTCCACATCGTTCCGTTGCAGCAGCAGACGTGCGGTCACTCGTCCAATGCGTCCGAATCCGTTGATGGCGATCTTCATGGTGTCGGGTGATCAGGTCGATGTTCATCCATTATCAGGCAACCTGAAAACGGACAACCGGTCATCAGAAAAGGTGCTTCTCGGCGTGGTAGCTGCTCCGCACCAGCGGGCCGCTCTCCACATACCGGAACCCTTTCTCCAGGCCGATGGCCTTGTACTTGGCGAAGGTGTCGGGATGCACGAACTCCTGCACGGCCAGGTGCTCCTTGGTGGGCTGCAGGTACTGACCCAGGGTGAGGATGTCCACTCCCACGCTCAGGAGGTCGTCCATGGTCTCCATCACTTCCTGTTCGCTCTCGCCGAGGCCCAGCATCACACCGCTCTTGGTGCGCAGACCGGCACGCTTGGAACGCATCAGCACTTCGAGGCTTCGATCGTACTTGGCTTGAATGCGAACCTCCTTGGTAAGGCGGCGTACGGTCTCCAGGTTATGGCTAAGGATCTCGGGAGCGGCATCGAGCACCACCTGCAGGTTCTCCCATTTCCCTTGAAAGTCGGGAATAAGGGTCTCCATGGTGGTACCGGGGCAACGGCGACGGATCGCGCGGATGGTCTTGGCCCAGATGTCGCTGCCACCGTCCTTCAGGTCGTCGCGGTCCACGCTGGTGATCACGCAATGCTTCACGCCCATGAGCTCCACGCTGCGGGCCACGCGGGCGGGCTCGAAGGGGTCCACCGCTTCGGGGCGGCCTGTGGCCACGGCGCAGAATCCGCAGCTGCGGGTGCACACGTTGCCCAGGATCATGAAGGTGGCGGTTCCCTCGCCCCAGCACTCGCCCATGTTGGGGCAGTTGCCGCTCTGGCAGATGGTATGCAGCTTATGCTCGCCAACGATGCTGGCCACCTTCCTGAAATTCTCACCCGTAGGCAGCTTCACGCGCAGCCAGTCAGGCTTTCGCTGGCGCTCCTTCACCTCCGTCAACATCTCGCTCATTGTATGTACTTCTTACCGAACTGAATGGCCAGGTAGAACTCCCAGAAGAATTGTTTGTTCGTCACCCCTTCCATCTCGGCCATGATGGGGACCACCGCGGGATAAGCATCCATGGTGCATCCTACCTCAATGGACTTGATGCCGTCGGCATGACCCGAATGTTCGAAGTTGAACCCAAAGCGGCCGAAACCGCCGATGTACGGCCTGATCTCACCCACGCCGGTGAACCAGGATGCTCTGCCGTAGATGTTCTGCACATCATGCACGGCCGGGTCGTAGCGTTCCGTCACGATGTTCTGATAGGGAATGGCGTCCGGTTTGCCGATCTGGAGATAGACCGGCTTGGCCAGGCCGATGGACGGACCAATGCCCCAGACATAGTTCACTTCGACACCGGACCGGCGGATCTTGTCGGTAATGAGATGCTTGCCCCCAATGGTGGGACGCAGGATGGTCAATGCGTTCAACTTCCCGTAGAAGTAGCCCCTCGAGTTATCGTAGTAGGGGTTGAAGCTCTTGACCTCCTTGGGGTGCTTCATGCCCACCATCTCCAGTCCGTAGAGACGGACCACCCTGGCCGTGCGGTGGATACCGCGGTACACCTGCAGTCCCCAGCCATCACCGTGGATGATGAGCCCTCCCGACCATTGGCTCCGATAAAGGACCCTCGTTTCATCATAAATGGTCTGCTGTGCCTTCGCATGGAAGGCAGGTGCCATCAGGGTAACGAGTAAAAAAGTCCACCGCATGGTCAGAGCGACACACAAAGCTACGGTATGCCAACGTTACCTTGCCGCGATCAGTACACCCACCACCATGGATACGGCACATGTGACCCAACTGGACGACCTCCGCACCGAATGCCTGCATGTTCGCAGCGGTCAGCGGTTCACCACCGACGCACCGGTGGACAACAAGGGCAAGGGGTCGGCCTTCTCACCGACCGACCTGCTGGCCACATCGCTGGCCACGTGCATGATCACCACCATGGATATCGTAGCCCGTGCCAACGGGTTCATCCTGGCCGGTATCGAGGCCCGGGTGATCAAGCACATGGCCTCGGACCCGCGGCGAGTGCAACGCGTTGAGGTCCATCTCACCATGGATGCACGGCTGAACGCCGCCCAACGCGGCCTTATGGAAGACACGGCCCATGGGTGCCCGGTGGCCCGAAGCCTTTCACCGCAACTGGTGCAGGAGGTGACCTTTACCTACCGGTGAAGGGATGGCCCGATCGTTAATGAACAGGTAAGCCCGGACCTCACGGCCCGGGCTTTCAGGAAGCAATGAATGAAGAGGAACTACTTCAGGCGCGATGTTCGGCAGGCACCTTGGCAGCCTTGCCGTAAGCAGGGCAGGAATGGGAACTACCACAGGAACTGAGCATCACACTCGTGGTCACCACTGCGGCAAGGATCAGGAGCACCTTTTTCATCGTTCGTTCTTTTGTGTTCCGGGGCGGACTATCGTCAGGGACACACCCCAAAGTTAGCCCCTGTAACGGACGTCCCCGGAAAAAGTTTCAACAACCATTGAAGAGCATCTGTGAATTGAAATGAACGGCGATGCCCTCCATATCAACGAACGTCCACGTCCGGATATTGGTGAAGGCTGGTCCGAACCCTTGGCGGAAGCCTTTCGTTCGCCGGTGAACGCCGCTCTGCGCGACTTCCTGGTCCGCGAAAAGGCGCAATTCCCGGTTTATCCCAAGGGGAGCGACATCTTCAATGCGTTCAAACTGACCCCTTTTCCATCGGTCAAGGTGGTGCTGCTGGGGCAGGACCCCTACCATGGCCCCGGTCAGGCGCATGGACTTTGCTTCTCCGTACCGGACGGAGTGCCCCCACCGCCCTCGCTGCAGAACATGTTCACTGAACTGGTCCGCGACCTGGGTATTGCCCGGCCCACCAGCGGCAACCTCAGCCCATGGGCACGCCAGGGCGTTCTGCTTCTTAACGCGACCCTCACGGTAAGGGCCAATGAAGCAGGGTCGCACCAAGGCAAAGGCTGGGAGCCGTTCACCGACCTGGCCATCCGCAGGCTGTCCGAACAGCGTTCCGGGCTCGTCTTCCTGCTTTGGGGGCGTCATGCCCAGAACAAGGAACCGCTGATCGACACGAGCAGGCATCACGTGCTCAAGGCCCCTCACCCTTCTCCTCTCTCGGCCTATCGGGGCTTCATCGGCTGCGGTCACTTCCGCAGAACGAACGAATTGTTGGTCGCACAAGGCCTGAAACCCATCGAGTGGGCACTTCCATGACCAGGACAGGGCTGCTCCGATATGTGCTCGTGATGGTGCTGGTCGCGCTGGCAGCAACGGTGGAAGCACAACGGCGCAACCTGGTCTTCGTCCCCGACACCACACTTCCGGGAAAATGGACAAGGCCCATACCGATCGGCACGGCCCGGGAAGGGGAAAGGGAGGCCCGCAAGTTCCTGAACTTCCTCTTCAGCAACGGATACCTGGAGGCATCCATCGACAGTTGTGTCACGGACAGCCTGACCACCACCTGCCCGCTGCACGTGGGCCAACGGTACCGCTGGGCCATGCTCTCCGGCAGCGGTGTAGCCCCGGAGATCGCCAGTGAGGCGCGCTTTCGCGAAAAACTCTATGCGAACAGGCCGATCAGTCCCGAACAAGTGACCAGGTTGCTCGAGGACCTGGTAGTGCGCTGCGAGAACAATGGGCACCCGTTCGCCAAGGCATGGCTGGACGACCTGCGGCAGGATGCCAATGGCCTCTACGCGACGGTGAAGCTGGACATGGGACGTGCGATCACGATCGACAGCGTGGTGGTCAAGGGCACTGCACGGACCAATATGCGATACCTACAGTCCCACATCGGGATCAGGCCGGGCGACCTCTACAATGAATCCATGGTGCTCGCCTTGGAGCGTCGCATCCGGGAACTGCCCTTCGTGACCCAGAAACAACGACCGTACGTGCAGTTCGGTCAAGGCCAGACGAAGCTCTACCTCTTTCTCGATGCCAAGAAGGCCAGTTCCATCAACGGCATTCTCGGCGTACAGCCCGACCCGAACACGGGCAAGGTCACCATTACGGGCGACCTGGACCTTCGCTTGCGCAATGCGTTGAAACGAGGCGAGGCCATCAACCTCAATTGGCGCAAGCTCCAGGACCAGACACAGGACCTACGCCTGGGTTTCGCACTTCCGAACGTGTTCAGTTCACCTTTCGGTGTTGACCTGTCATTGAAGCTGTTCCGGCGCGATACGACCTTTCTCGAGGTCGCTGCTCGGGCAGGGCTGGACTACCTGATGAGCCGCGGCGACAAGTTGAGCCTGTTCGTTAACAGCCGATCATCGAACCGCTTGGGCAACCTGACCACCGCCCCTGTCGGCCTGGCCGATGTTGACCTGCTGAGCTATGGCCTGGGTCTGACCCGCGAACGGTTCGATTACCGTTTCAACCCAAGGAGCGGTCACTTCATCGCCATGGAGGGTTCGGCGGGGCGCAAACGCACCTCCACCGCCATTGCCACACAATCCGAACAGACACCCACTATGGCCACGGTCCAATACGAACTTGACGGTCAAGCCGTGCTGCACCTGCCCATCAAGCGCCGAAGCACCATCCGGCTGGCCGCGCAAGGCGGGTGGATGGTGAACAACGACCTCTACCGCAATGAGCTCTATCGCATTGGAGGGCTCAAAACGCTGCGGGGCGTGGATGAGGCCTCGATCTTTTGCAGCTCTTATGCGATCGGCACCCTCGAATACAGGTTCATCTATGAGGAGAATGCGAACTTCTTCGTCTTTGTGGACCAGGGTTGGTGGGAGGATGCCGCTCAGGCCACGCTCGTAACGGACGCCCCTTTGGGCTTTGGCGCAGGCACCACCTTCGAGACCAAGGCCGGACTGTTCAGTCTGACCTATGCCCTTGGCAGGCAGTTCGACAACCCCGTGCTATTGCGTGGAGGCAAGATCCACTTCGGGTTCACCAGCCTTTTCTGATCGGCCTTCCGATCGGCCAGAGGCCAGGGACCGTCCGAGGAAGCAGGAATTGACCAACGATCCATGGTCGATCATTCGCCTTGCGTTCCAGTTGAAAGGGGGGCGCAATAGGGTTAGCATTGCGACATGCTGACCCTGGTGATGTGCACTTCGATCTGGTGTGCGTTAAATGCGCCGCCCGGCCAGGGCCTCATTGACCTATTGCTCGAGTACATGGAGGCCCGCTATCCCGCGCAGGACCTCTCCCCGGACCTGCTGTATGTGTCCGTACAACACCAGACCATGTACCACGTTCGCGACCGAAAGCTCGTGGGCACATTCGACGTGGCCACTGCCAGTCGTGGTCCGGGCTGCGAACGGGACAGCTATTGCACACCCACGGGCCTGCACCGGATCTGCAGCAAGCACGGCGACGATGTGCCGGAACTGGGGATATTGCGGGACAGGGAATTCACCGGCACCTTCGCAGACCCCGACTTCGCCGGCGTGGACAAGGACTGGATCACCTCCCGGGTCCTCTGGCTCGAAGGCCTGGAGGAAGGTGTGAACCGGGGTGGTGCGGTGGACAGCAGGGAGCGCATGATCTACATCCACGGTACCGCCAACGAGCGGTCCGTGGGCACACCAAGCTCCATGGGTTGCATCCGGATGCGCAACGACGACATCATCTCACTTTATGACCGGGTACCCGTTGGGACACTGGTGGTGATCCTTGATAATTGAAGGGCGCGCCCAGCGTTAACTTCGTGCGGTACATGGACATCCTTTCCATCCTCATCGGTCTTGCGCTCGGCGGTGCTCTGGGCGCTTTCGCCTATGCCTTGTGGTCGCGCAACAAGGAAACCGACCTGGTCATCATGGTTCGGGAGCAGCATGCGCGGGAAAAGGCGGACCTGGATCGACGCATTTCCGAAGCGGGGAACGCCCTGGAGGAACGCACAGGCCGGATCGTTCGTCTGAACAGTGAACTGGCCACCGAGCAGGAACGAGGGCGGGCACTTGCAGCACGACTACAGGAGCAGAGATCCGAACTCGAACAGTTACAGGCGAGAATGACCACGGAGTTCGAGAACATCGCCAACAGGTTGCTCACCCAACGCGGCCGGGAACTGAACGACCAGCAACAGGAAAAGCTCGGCACCATACTGAAGCCCCTGCAGGAACGCATCACCGAGTTCCAGCGCCAGGTACAGGAGGCCTACCAGACCGAAGGAAAGGAACGGCACCACCTGAAGATCGAGATCGGCAAATTGGTGGAACAGAACCAGCGGCTCAGCCAGGAAGCCAACGACCTGACCAAGGCCTTGAAGGGCGACACCCAGGCCCAGGGCGCTTGGGGTGAAATGATCCTGGAGAAATTGCTGGACAGTTCCGGCCTGGTCAGAGGGCAGGAATACAGCATGCAGGAAAGCAGCACGCAGGCCGATGGTTCGCGTTTGCGTCCTGATGCGGTCATCTTCCTGCCGGACGACAAGCACCTGATCATTGACAGCAAGGTCTCACTGGTCCATTACGAGCGCTTCACCGCCACCTCGGACCAGGCAGAGAAGGATCGTGCACTGAAGCTTCATGTGGAAAGCCTGCGGTCACATGCCAAGGGCCTCTCCGAAAAGGACTACACCAAGATCTACGGTGTACGCAGCGTGGATTTCGTGCTCATGTTCGTGCCGATCGAACCCGCCTTCCTGCTTGCGTTGAAGGAACGGCCGGAGATCTTCCAGGAGGCCTACGATAGGCAGGTGGTGATGGTGACACACAGTACGCTCATGGCCACGCTCCGCACCATCCACGGCATTTGGAAACATGAACGCATCGCGAAGAACCATCTGGCCATCGCGGAACGGGCGGGCGCCTTGTACGAGAAGTTCGTGGGCTTCACCGAGGACCTCGGGCGCATTGGCAAGCATGTGAATGATGCCAAGGACAGCTACGAGAAAGCACTCGGCAAACTGAGCGAAGGACCCGGCAATCTCGTGCGCCAGGTGGAAATGCTCAAGGAACTGGGCGCAAAGACCAACAAGGGCCTCCACGACAAGTTGCTTCAACGCGCCTTCGAAGGCGAAGATGCCAGCAGAGCATGACCAGGTTCCGGGATCATCTTCACGTCATTGCGCCATTACTGGTGCTTCTGTCCGCCTGTGGATCCTCCACCAGTGTGACGAGGGACAATGTGGCCTACATGTATGGCAAGGGGGCCGACCAATTGCGATTGGAGGCGAGGATATACCACCACGCACCAGAACGCTCCACGCTCTATTACAAGCTCCCCACCCGCGACCTGTTGTACAAGAGCGATGGTGGCGGGGGGCCATACAAGGCCGCACTGCGCATCACGTACGAAGCTTTCCCAGAATGGGGCTCCAAGGTGCTGCTGGACAGCGCCAGCACCTTGGTGCAGGACAAGTCCGATGACCCGGGTGTTGAAAAGGAACTGATCGGGAGCATCGACCTCCGCAGGAATGAACACAGATCCTTTGTGCTCCGCGTGACGGTGCGCGACCTGAACCGGGAGACCCAGGCCACGACCTTCATTCGCGTGGACCGACGCGAAACAGCCATCCGGCAGTACTTCATGCCCATTGATCCGCGCAATGGGCTCCCCTACTTCACCGATCAATTCAGACCAGGAACATCCGTCAAAGTGCGCTGCGACGCCTTTGCCAACGCCACGCTCAATGTGGTCCGAGTCCCTGCGGATGCCGCGCTTCCGGCTCCCGTGTTCAGCAACACCACCAAGAAAGCGTCCAGTTCACCGGACAGCACCTTCCGGGTCACTGTGGATGCGGATGGGACGTTTCTCCTTACAGACCTGAGGACCGGCACGCTCCGTTTCCAGCTCGACACATTGGACGACCGGGGCTATTCGCTCTTCACGCTCTCCGACTGCTATCCCTACGCCGCATCCGCCCAGGACATGCTGAAGCCGTTACGTTACATCACCAGCATGCAGGAATACGAGCGGATCACCAAACAGGACGATCTGCGCAAGGCGATCGAGAAATTCTGGATGGACTGTACCGGTGACCGGGAGAAAGCACGTGAGGCCATTCGGACCTATTACGGCCGAGTGGAGAGTGCGAACAGGCATTTCACCTCATCCGTTGAAGGATGGCGAACGGACAGGGGGCTCGTGCTGATCATTTTCGGCACACCGACCTCGATCCACAAGGCCGAGAATGGCGAAACATGGGTCTATGGGGAAGAGAACAACCTGATGAGCTCATCCTTCACGTTCGTAAAGCGGGCAGACCCTTACAGCGACAACGAGCTGGTACTTGAACGGGACCCCATGCTCAAGGGAGCATGGTACCGCAATGTGGAAAGCTGGCGCAACGGCAGGCTCTACCAGAACTGACCTGGCGTAAAGATCCATGCCAATGCTCCATGCCAAACACAAAGGCCGCACCTTTGAGTCCTTCACGCAGTAACCACAGCACGAACCAAGATGGCGGATAAGGACCTGGTCTGCGGCGTATGGCCGGTGATCGAAGCCCTGCGGGCGGGCAAGAACGTGGAACGCCTGTTGGTGCGACGCGATGCCGGTGGAGAAGGGATCCGCGAGATCAGGCAGCTGGCGGTGGAGCGCGGTGTGCCCTGGCAGCCGGTACCCTCCGAGAAACTGGACCGACTGACGAGAGCGGAACACCAGGGTGTCGTCGCCTTCCTGAGCCAGGTGGAGGAACAGGACCTGGACGAAGTGATCACCATGGCCTACGAGCGTGGGCTAACGCCATTGATCGTTGCACTGGATGGCGTGACCGATGTACGGAACATGGGTGCCATTGCCCGCAGCGCTGAGTGCTTCGGAGCGCATGCCTTGCTGGTCCCCAAGACCGGTACCGCCCGCCTTGGCCCCGATGCCGTCAAGAGCTCGGCCGGAGCCTTGCTGCGCAATCCGGTCTGTCGGGTGGCAAGGCTGACCGATGGCCTTGTCAGAGCACGAGAGCATGGTGCCCGGATCATCGCATGCACCGAAAAAGCGACGACCTCACTGGATCAGGCCGACCTGTCCGGCCCCCTTGTTGTGGTCATGGGCGCTGAGGACGAAGGGATCTCGGACGCCGTATTACGCATGGCCGATGAACTGGTACGCATCCCCATGGCCGGCCATATCGGTTCGCTCAATGTGAGCGTGGCCGCCGGTATAGCCCTTCACGCCGTGCTCCTTCACCGGAAAGGCCGCGAGCAATAGTATTCAGAGATAACCTTTTTGGCGGATATCCAGTAAAACGGACCTCCAGAACGTAGCCGTGCCGCTCTGCATGGTGAACGCTGCTGGAAGGACCGTTCACCATGCCAAAGGACCAGAATTTCCCCAGACCCAGGGCGACCTGTCGCTTGTTTTTTACGTCTTTCTTCCTACACGGTGCACTGGTGCTCAGTGCCTTCTCCGGCACCTCGAACATCCTTGTTCCGGCGGATGGAGGCGGAACGCTTGAGGTGATTGTGGGGAACGTGATCCATGTGGGATGCCATGGAGATCAGAGCGGAAGCGCTGAAGCCTTGGTGAACGGAGGCGTGCCACCCTACACGTTCACATGGAACACCTCTCCAGCACAAGTGGGCGCGCAGTTGATCGGTGCGGGCACCGGCACATACACTGTTGTCGTCGAGGACTCACAGGGCGGCTCCGCTTCGGCCTCGATCGTCATTAACGGACCCTCGGCACCTTTGGTGGCCAATATCGCCTCGTTCACCAATGTGCTCTGCAACACCACGGCCACAGGCAGTGCCACCGCGACCGCCACAGGAGGTACGCCGCCATACAATTTTACTTGGAACACCACACCTCCGCAGACCAACGCGACAGCGACCGGCCTGGATATCGGCACCTACACCGTGGTGGTCACCGACAACAATAGCTGCACTGCGAGTACGACGGTGACGATAGATAATAGCAACGCCCCCATCCTTTCATTGGTAGAGGACTACTCGCACGTGAGCTGCTTCGGCGCCAACGACGGGTTCATCAACCTCACGTTGAGCGGGGCCAGTAATTCGTTCACCGTCACATGGAACACGACCCCACCGGTCACCGGGCCACTGATCACCGGCCTTTCACCCGGCCTGTACCAAGCGGAGATCGTCGACAACAATGGCTGCGACACACCCAAATACATTTCATTCGGCATACTCGGGCCTACCGCGCCTCTTGCAGTATCACTCGCGATCACTAATGCCAGCTGCCACAATACCTACAACGGCAGTGTTGACCTGACCATTACAGGAGGCAATGCACCATACTTCCAGACATGGTACGACCCCGTATCGGGTCAAAGCACGAATATCCAGGACCTCTCCGGATTGGATCCGGGCACCTATCTATTGAGCGTTGTGGATGCGTTCGGATGCGGCATCGACACCTCTGTGACCATCACAGCCCCAGCACCGCTCGTCTTGCAGACCACGATCACGGGCGCTTCATGCGATCCCGGCAGCCTGGCCTCGATCAGCGTGGAAGCCTCTGGCGCCACTGCACCGTTCACCTTCGCACGGACCGGTCCCGACGGCTTCAACGCCAATACACCGACGGTAAATGACCTCAATAGTGGGACCTACGGCATCACCGTGACCGATCAGCAAGGATGCTCCACGAGCACTTCGGTGACCATCACCGACCCCACGCCTCCCCTCCTTTCCATCACGACCTCGACCTGGCCCTCCGGCACGGCACTGCCCTGCGCGGGTGCCACCAATGGCACCATCGACCTGGACATCAGCGGCGGTATGGCCCCCTTTTCCATTCTTTGGACCGATGGGCTCGGACTGAACTCCACTGATGAAGACCTCTCCGGTCTGAGCGCAGGCACCTATCAGGTCTCCGTTTCCGACGCCAATGGATGCCTCGCGGTCGCAAGCATCACGCTTTCCACGCCACCAAGCATTCAGTTGACAGCGAGCACGACCACCATTGGCGCTTACAATACGAGTTGCCAATTGTCAGAGGACGGTAACATCGACCTTTCCGTGGATGGCGGTGCGGCACCCTATGTCTTCAGCTGGAGCAATGGAAGCTCTTCCGAAGATCTCTCAAACGTACCGGCAGGCAATTACTCGGTCGTGGTGACCGATGCGAATGGATGCACAGAGCAAAGCTCATACCTCCTGAACGCACCGCCACCGATCGACGTGGCACTGGTCGTATCCGCGTTCCCGAACGGAGGGTCTGTAAGCTGCGAGGGGAACTCGGATGGCTCCATTTCAGCGACCATCAGTGGGGGCACCCCCGGTTACCAACTGGCCTGGAGCGGACCGGATGGTCCTTTATCCACGGAACCGCTGGTCGAAGGCCTCCCACCGGGCACCTACACACTGTTGGTCACCGATGCCAACGAGTGCACGCTTGAGACCTCCACCACCTTGGTCCCACCAGCACCGTTCGCGATCACACTCGCGTGCGATACGGTCGCCAGCGGTGACCACATTGCCTGCGCCGGGGCCAGCACCGGGGCTATCAGCAGTTCCGTGACCGGTGGCACGCCGGGATACATCTATGAATGGAACGGGCCCAACGGATACAGCTCCGCCGTTGCCCAACCGAACGGCCTGGTCGCCGGTGCCTATTCGGTACTCGTCACCGATGCCAGCGGATGTACCACGACGGGATCCATTGAACTGACCCAACCGGACACGCTACAAGCGCTGGTAACACCCAGCGATATCGGCGGCTATGGCACCAGTTGCACGGCGAACGATGGTGAGCTGACGACCACGCTCGGTGGTGGCGCCGCACCCTACGCCATTACTTGGAACGGACCCAACGGGTTCACTGCAACAACAGCCGACCTGACAGGACTTGGAGCAGGGACCTATACGATCACCGTTACCGACATCAACGGCTGCACACTGCAGCGCACGATCGCGCTCATTCCCGCACCTCCGATCTTCATTACGTTGAACTCACAAGCAGGACCTTGTGCGAACGA
>JBEICT010000078.1:0-12699 GCA_040383865.1 Flavobacteriales bacterium
CATGACCATCGGTCTGTTGTTCGGCGACCGAAGGCATGTCCGGCCCATCATTCAACTACCGGCATGAGACCACGCCACCTCATACCAGTCCTCCTGCTCACCGCCTGTGGCCGTGCGGACCACCATGCCGTGCTCCGCGCCCTGCATGAGGGCAACACCCTGTATCAGCAAGGCCGCTGGATCGAAGCGGACAGCATCTACTCTTCAGCCCCGGGCCATGGTGCGATCAGCTTCAACCGCGCGCATGCCAGATACCGACAAGGTGATCTGGACAGTGCCATCGCACTCGGGATCGAAGCGGACCAATTGCTCGATAGTGCACGATGGAAAGCCAACGCCCGTTACGACATGGGCAATGCCTATCTCCTGCTGGCCATGCAGGCCGACAGTCTTGCCGTGCTCATGAACAAGGAGCTCAGTGAACTGCGCGTGGACGGCGAGGACGTGCCCACCCGACTTCGACAATATGTGCTGCGCGATTCGTTGCAGCGCTTGGTGAAGCGGACCGACCACCTGATCGACTCTGCACTCGCACAAGGGACCGAAGCGTACAGGAACGCGCTGCGCCTGGAGCCCGGATCGGAGGACGCCCGCCACAACCTGATGATCGGACTGCGCAAGATCGCCGCCCGCCCCAAGCCGGACCCTGCAAAGAACAAGGGAGACAGTGCCAAGGACCAACAGACCGCCATCACGGAAAAGGCCAAGGCTCTGCTGGCACAGGCCGACGAGCTGGTGAACCGACACGAATTCCAAGCAGCGTTCGATCTGCTGCAGAACGGATTGAAGCAGGAACCGACCCTTGGCCAGCGCAAGGACTACATGGACAAACTGGGCTTGATCACCTCCATTTTGCGCACCCCATGAAACACCTGACCGCCTTCTTGGCCATGATGGCCCTTGGCTGGTGCACCGGACCGGTGTGCGCACAGACCGCATCCGCCCGCGAATGGTTCGATCGCGCGGCGCAGGAGTTCGTTCAACAGGACAAGATCACCGCGCTGCGCACCTTGGACAAAGGCCTGCGCGAACACCCGAACGACCCCCGCCTTACGAAGCTGGCAGAGGCCTTGCTGAAGGAGGACCAACAGCAGAAGCAGCAACAACAGCAGCAACAACAAGGAGGGAACGACGACAAACAGCAAGAACAGCAGCGGCAGCAGCAACAAGGGCAGGACCAACGTTCGCGTGAGCAGCAGCAACAGGCCGACCAACAGCAGCAAGGCGCCGAAGGACAGCAGCGTGCGCGTGCCGGACAAATGGACCCGCGCGATGCCAAACGTTTGCTGGACGCGCTCCAACGCGGCGAGAAGGACGTACAACAAAAGGTGCGCCTGCGACAACGCCCTGCCCAGCGTATTACCATCGACAAGGATTGGTGACATGAGAACCCTGGCATATTTCACTCTGCTCATCGGTCTCGTGCTCGGCACATCGGACCGGACCCTGGCCCAGGAGATCACCTTCAAGGCCAGCGTGGACAGGAACAGCATTGCGGCAGGAGAGCAACTGAAGCTGACGATCGCCCTGTCCAACACACAGGAACGATTCGGTGCACCGGACCTTGGCGGGCTGGTGATCGTGCAAGGCCCGTTCGAGAGCAGTAACATGAGCATCTTCAATGGGCGCATGAGCAGCACCATCACACGCACCTGGGTGCTCACCGCCGCACAGCCAGGTCGCTATACCATAGGTCCCGCCAAAGTGAAGGTGGGTGGTGGGTACATCCAGACCGACCCTATTTCCATCGAGGTGACGAAAGGCGCTGCAACACGACCCAGCGACCCCAATGCAACGCTTGGCCAGCAACGCGACCCGAACCTCTTCACCACCATCAGCCTGAGCAAGAGCAAGGGCTATGTGGGCGAACAAGTGGTGGCCACGTACATGCTTTACTCGCGCTACAACAACCTGCAATCCGTATCCAAGGAGCTTCCCAAGATCAGCAATGCATGGACCGAGGAGGTGGACCTGGGCGAACTCCACTGGGAGGAGAAAATGCAGACGATCAATGGGCTCCCCTACCGCGTGGCCGTGCTCCGCAAACAAGTGCTTTTCCCCCAGCGCAGCGGCAAATTGCGCATCGAACCCTTCGAGCAGACCTGTGTCATCGATCGCTCGTTCTTCAACCCAGGCCGTACTGTGGAAGTGCGCAGTAACGCGGTCGAATACACCGTGCTGGACCTCCCCCCTGGAGCACCCGCGGACTTCAGCGGCGCTGTTGGTGAATTACAGATGACAGTGACCGCGTCACGCACCCGACTTCAGGAGAACGAATCGGTGGACCTGACCGTCCGGTTCAGTGGGCGCACCAATCTGAAGTTACTGGGATCACCAGCCCTTGCATTGCCCAACGACATTGAAACGTTCGAGCCGAAGGTCACCGACCGCATCACCGTGAACGGCAATGGCATGAGCGGATCGCGTGAGTACCAGTTCCTGCTCATACCACGGCACGAAGGCAATTACGAACTGCCTCCGGTCACGGTGAGCTACTTCGATACGCAGATCGGCGACTACAAGACCTTGTCCAGCGGACCGACCATGATCGAGGTCCTGCCCGGAGATGGGAGCGCCACGACCACCTTGCCTCAGCGGCCCGCGCAATCGGACATTCAGTTGCTCGAAAAGGACATCCGGCACATCCGAACGGGCGATCTCGAACTGGAGCCCGTTGGGCACGAGCTGTTCGCATCACCGGCATGGATCGCTGGCATGACCACTCCGGCGATCGCCTTCATGCTCCTGTTGGCCTGGCGTCGTAAACAGGCCCGCGAGGCGCAGGATATCGCAGGTAGCCGCAGGAAAACAGCGGAACGTACTGCTCGCCGTCACCTGAAACTGGCGGAACAGGCACTACAGAGCAACGATCGCGAGGTCTTCTACTCGGCCTTGAGCAAGGCCCTTGGTGGTTACATGGCCGATAAGTTCGGGACCGGTATCACCACCAACGCATCCGAGACCATCCGGAAACGATTGACCGATGCACCGGACGGCGATCAATTGGCCACGAATTACCAGCGGTTGATCACGGCCTGCGATATGGCCCGGTTCGCCCCCGTGGAGGAGGTGCCACGCGCTGCGCTTTTCAACGAAGCCGCAGCGCTCATTGGAACCATTGAACAACGCACCCGATCATGAAGCACAAGGTCCTCTTGATCATCCTTCTCCTGTTGGCGACCCTCAGAGGAAGCGCCCTGACCGCGGTCGAAGCCGATACGCTGGCCGAGCGCGCTGCACGTGCCTATGCGGCCGGTGACCCGACCGCAGCACTGGCGCTTTACGATTCCGTGGCAAGCACCTACTCTTCCGCAGCCCTGTACTATAACATCGGCAATTGCCATTACCGCTCTGGCGACATGGCGCGGGCCATACTGAACTATGAGCGTGCCCATAAACTGGCCCCCGGCAACGAGGACATCCTGGCGAACCTGGAACAAACACGCGCCCAGATCAAGGACCGGATCGGCGAACTGCCTTCATTTTCCCTGGGTTCCTGGTGGGAAGTGTTGCGTGGCGGTTCCGACCCCGACCAATGGGCGCGTCGCTCCTTGTGGTCATGCGCCATGTTCTTCGCATTACTCGGCATCGGACTATTCATCCGTGCCGCGATACTTCGCAAGGGTATCCTGGCGTTCAGCACGATGGCACTGGTCGGCATGGTGGTCTCTCTGTTCATGGCCTATGACCGACACACGGAGCTTACCGACCGCTCATCGGCAATCGTCATGGACCCCAAGGTCGATGTACGAAGCACGCCCTCCGCCAAGGGGGCCGTGCTCTTCATGCTTCATCGCGGCACCAAGGTGGAACTACTGAAGACACAGGAAGGCTGGCAGGAAGTAAAGCTCTCGAACGGATCCGTAGGCTGGATGCCCGAAGGAGCATTGGAGCGTATCTGAGACGATCAAGGCAATTGAGCGGCGCGCACGGTGGTGGGCACCACACCTCCGATGATCTGCAGTACCAGGTCCCGGTCATTACCGTTGCCAGAATATTTCACCACACCATCCATGTTGATGTCGTAGCGATTGTAACCTGAAGCGGTATTGGTCGGCACAACACCACCCACTTGGGAGAGAATGGGGTCGCGATCGTTGTTCTGTCCTGTGTAGCGCACGGTACCGTCCATGTTGGCATCACCATGCCACAAAGCCCTGCGGGTGCCGTTCACTTGTGTGGGTTCCACTCCGTAGACCACGGTGGATGTCTGCGTAAAGTCCAACACCTGACCGTTCACGCCGATGGGGCTTTGCGCCACACAGCCCAGGTGGTTGCGATGACGGATCACCAGGAACTTGCCTGCTGTGGACGTAGTGAATGGCACCTGTGCGGAACCGTCGACCGCGGTGACATCACCATTGGCACGGAGCAAGGCTGCACGTCGTTCCGCTACGGTATACCCCGCGTCGTTGTTCCTAAGTTCCAAGACCACCCAATCCACCACGGCCTGGGCTCCGGTTGTTTGCAATGTGGCGGCTGGCACGGAGGCTCCAGCGTTGGCAACGGTGAGACCGAGCGCCGTGTAAGGCTCGGTGGTGGGCACAAGGCCCGCCGCACGAAGGTCATCCCGCATGGTCAGGGTGGTCCAGTTGATGGCACCACCGAGGAACACCTTGGCTCCCACAGTGCTGGCCACTGGGACCGAACAGCCCGCACCCGTAACGCGGTACACCACCCTGGACATGTACGGCTGCAAAGTGATGGTCGCTGGTTGCAGCGTACCGGTGATATCGTGCCAGCAGCCTGCGGGAAGAGCAATGGTCTGCGCGGTGGCTTGGTCGTTATACAACAGCACGTGATCCTGGGTCGGCTCCAAAGGGGTCACGTTCACCCTGTGCAACTGGACATTGTCCAGATAATACATGGGCATCAGATAGTTGTTGGTGAACTGCAACAACGCCTGGTCGGACAGATTGCTTTGGAAGTAGATCTCCAGGTCACGTCGTTCCGTGGAGAACGGGATGTCACGCTGGATGATGGTGTTCGGCCCGGTGAGCTGAGTAACGCCCTTTACGGCCGCCTGAAGTATGCCGTGGTTCGGAGCAACGATGGAAAAGCGCATGCGGTACCACTGTCCATTCTGCATCTGGAACTGGTCAGGATTGCGCAGATTGTATTCATAATAGACAGAGTTGTTGGGGATGTTCGCCCTCAAGGCACCATTGTCCAGATGGGTATTCACCCAGGTGGCAGTCGCATTGGTCGGCCAGCCCGCCCATCCGGTCACATTCGTATTGAACGTGCCGTTGATAATGAGGTTGCCGGACAGTTCAGAAGCCGTCGCTTTGTCGCTCTGACGCAATGGGCTGCGCGTGGAACCTGCATCCTTACCCGTCACCGTCTGCCAGCGCTCCAGGGTGTGGTATTCCCAAAAACCAGCGAACGTGTTGAAGCGCAGGATGCTCAGCTCGTTGTATGGATTGAAATACCGATTGTTGGTGAACGTCCCGTAATCCACCCAGTTGTTGCCATACACGTGCAACTGCTTCATGCACAACTGGTCCTTGGTCAGGCCATACATCACATTGCCTGAGTAGATGGTGTTGAAGGCCGGCACATGGAAGGGGGCCGTGGCCCCGGGCGTGTTGTAATTGGAATAATCGGAAATGGACAATTGCACCCCGTTGTTGTAGAGCACATTATCCTTCACCTGGTTACCGGTGCTCACCATGGTATGGTCCACGTGGATGCCACTGCTCTTGCAATTGGCCACCGTGTTCTGCTCCACCAGGGTGTTCTTGATGCTGATGTTGCCGAAGTAGATGCCATGGCTGATCGGGAAGTAGCTCGTGTGTTCGGGCGCCACGCTCTCGAACTCACCGATCATGTCCATCACGATGTTCTTCCGCATGATCATGCCATCGGTGTTATCAATGGCAATGCCTCCCCCATCGTTCAGGATCTGAAGGCCATAGCGCACCACATTCCCCTCCACCAACGCGTTGGCCGCCACGGCCATGGCGATGTATCCAACGTGCTCAAATCGATTGTAGCGCAGCACCATGCCGGTGCCATTGGTGCGCAGCCCGAAATACCCCCAGTTGTTCTCGCCAAGACCGGGATGAAGCGCGATATCGGTGAGCACGTTATGGTTGAACTGCGAGTTGTTGTCCAACAGGTAGACCGCTGTGTGGTAGGTGCGCGCGAAGGTGTTGTCGTGGAAATTCTGATCGGACCCCGTGCTGTAGATCGCCCGTTGGGTATCGGTAATGGTGCAGTTCATTACCTCCACATTGAACGTGCCCGACATGCGGATGGAGGCATCGATCTGGTGCCTGAAGGCCAGGTCCGTGATCAGGACATTGTTCCGCTGCCAACCGAAATAGATCCCGAAGTCCATGACAGCGGCCTCCACCAACTGCGTGTTCGGATTGGCATTGCCAGGACACCAGAAGTAAAGGAATCCGGTCGATGGCTCATAGTACCATTCGCCGGCCGCATCCAACAGGGCCAGTTTGTTGCGGAGGAAATAGCCCCATTGCTGGCTGCCCAGGTTATTGCCCGTGGACGTATGTGTAAGCACCCCGGCGTTGAAGGCTGTGACATAGGCGGTATCATAGCTCCTGTTGGTGTTACGAATAACGGCCGTAGCCCCCACCCAGTAACCCGAGGCCTGGTTCAAAGCGGCATCCGTGGTGGAAGTGCTGTTGGCCAGATCGGTCCGCAACCACCCGGTGTTGGGAAAACGGGCCTGGGTCTGCATCTGTTCATTGAAATAGACCTGTGTCACTTTCTGCCCGACCTGTGCGCGCCAGATATTCCCGCTGAACTGAACCCAATTGGTCACCGCCAAGCTGCCGCTGATCACCGGTGCCGCGCCGGTACCATACGCCCCATAGACAATACGCGAGGTGGTGGTCCCATTATCGTTCACATTGAGGCGGCCCCGATAAACGCCTCCACGTTGGAACAGCACCTGGTCCCCGGCATTGATCGAGGCTCCCAGGGTGTTCACGCGTGCGATGGTCTTCCAAGGCGTGGCCTGCGATGTACCATTGTTGGTGTCACTGCCCGACGGGGAAACGTAGTAGACCACGGCATTCCCCAGCACGGGTAGCAGCAGGAACAGGACGGACAGGATTCGGTGATACAGGTTCATGGTCCTTGCGGGATCAATTCGGCGGCGTGAAGATGACACCGAAGTCCCTGTGTGAACGGGCATTAGGTCCACATGTATTCAACATTTCGACCAGCGCGGACCGATGCCCGATGGATCACCACATGTGCGGACCGATCAACCTCCGCGGGCGCCGAAATTCAGGACCGCAACCATCATTGCTCGGTTTGAACCCAGGTCCGGACCCAACAGCCTGGACAATAGTGGATCCACGTTGGGCCATGCGCGTGAAATGAACGCACCTGTTATATTTGCCGCCCCGCCGACCGTGGCGGAGTTCTTTTGGAGAGGTGGGTGAGTGGCTTAAACCAGCAGTTTGCTAAACTGCCGTACTGGGTCAACCGGTACCGGGGGTTCGAATCCCCCCCTCTCCGCCAAGGAAAAGCCTGGCCACGCAGTGGTCGGGCTTTTTCATGGCCGGACCGGCCAAGCGCAGCTTGAGCAAGGGCAGGCGATGGAAAAGCCCATTAGCGCGAAGTGATAACAGGCTTTGGCATGAAGCCTCCCTCTCAGTATGGCGCTTCTTAGCGCAATCCCCCCCTCTCCGCCAAGGAAAAGCCTGGCCACGCAGTGGTCGGGCTTTTTCATGGCCGGACCGGCCGAGCGCAGCTTGGGCAAGGCAGGCGATGACAAAGCCCATTAGCGCGAAGTGATAGCAGGCTTTGGCTTGAAGCCACCCTCTCAGGATGGCGCTTCTTCGCGCAATCCCCCCTCTCCGCCAAGGAAAAGCCTGGCCACGCAGTGGTCGGGCTTTTTCATTGCCGGACCGGCCAAGCGCAGCTTGAGCAAGGGCAGGCGATGAAAAAGCCCATTAGCGCGTCCCGAGGCCTCGGGACGATAACGGGATTGTGCTTGAAGTTCCCTTGTGTGGACGGTTCGTCCTGTTGTTCAGGCCAAATGAAAAAGGCCACCTCTTGCGAGATGGCCTTCCGTCGGGGCGGCCAGATTCGAACTGACGACCTCCTGCTCCCAAAGCAGGCGCGATACCGGGCTACGCCACGCCCCGAACGTTAAGGCCGCAAAGGAACGGTAAATAAGCGTTGCTCCATTGGTCATTTATACTCCCGATGGATGAATGCTTCGGAAACCGCACCGCCACCACGCAGTACCATGCAGCGGACATGCGCTCACGAGCGCATCCGTACCTTCGCGCCCCTCCGATCCCGTAGCTCAGTTGGATAGAGCATCTACCTTCTAAGTAGACGGTCGCTGGTTCGACTCCAGCCGGGATCGCCAACATCATCCGGGCTAATTTTGCGCCCCTAAACCGACCCTGATCCCATGGCCACTGAAGTCGTCATCGTTTCCGCCGTTCGCACCCCCATGGGCAGCTTTGGCGGCAGTCTCGCCGAAGTTCCCGCCACCCAGTTGGGCGCCACCGCCGTAAAGGCCGCCGTGGAGCGTGCAGGTATCAAGCCGGAGCATGTACAAGGGGTGATCATGGGTACCGTGCTCCAGGCCAACCAAGGCCAGGCCCCGGCCCGCCAGGCATCGAAGTTCGCCGGCCTGCCCAACGAGGTGGCAGCGACCACGGTGAACAAAGTTTGCGCGAGCGGCATGAAGGCCATCATGATGGCCACGCAGGACATCCTGCTCGGCGATGCCGACGTGGTGGTGGCCGGTGGCATGGAAAGCATGAGCCGGACCCCCTTCTATCTGGAGAACGCCCGCTACGGGTATCGCTTCGGTAACGGCCAGTTGATCGATGGCATCGGAAAGGATGGCCTCACCGACGTGTATGACCAGACCGCCATGGGTGTGTGCGCCGAACTGTGCTGCAGCACTCACAACATCACGCGTGAAGAGCAGGACGCCTTCGCGATCGAGAGCTACAAGCGCAGCGCTGCCGCCTGGGCCGCTGGCAGGTTCAAGGACGAGGTCGTGCCTGTGACCGTGACCACCCGCAAGGGCGACGTGATCGTGGACCACGACGAGGAGTACAAGAACGTGAGCTTCGAGAAGGTACCTACGTTGAAGCCCGTGTTCAAGAAGGACGGCACGGTGACCGCAGCGAACGCCAGCACCATCAACGACGGTGCCGCTGCCCTGGTGCTGATGAGCTCCGCCAAAGCCAAGGCGCTCGGCCTGAAGCCCCTGGCCAGGGTGTTGAGCTATGCGGATGCCGAGCAGTCGCCGGAGTGGTTCACGACCTCGCCCGCCAAGGCCGTGCCCCGCGCCGTGGAGAAGGCCGGCCTCAAAATGAGCGACATCGAATACTTCGAACTCAACGAAGCCTTTGCTGCCGTGGGCATTGTGAACACGCGCATGATGGGCCTCGATCCTTCCAAGGTGAACGTGAACGGCGGTGCCGTTTCGCTCGGACACCCCCTAGGTTGCAGTGGTGCCCGCATCATCGTTACGCTCATCAACGTACTGAAGCAGAACGGTGCCAAGTATGGCGCTGCAGGTATCTGCAACGGTGGTGGCGGTGCCAGTGCAATGGTCATCGAAGCCCTCTGACCCGACCGCCGGCTCGCCCGCGTTGCGTGTTGACGCGATAGGTGTTGCGAGATCCGGAGAACGCAACACGAAACGCGCAACAATACAATACGTAACCGGTCATGTCCGCCGTCATCTGCCCCCTCTCCATCGTACCTGTGCGTTCCGAGCCGAGTGACCGGGCCGAAATGGTCACGCAGTGGCTCTTCGGCGAGACCGCTGAAGTACTTGAAATAAAGGGCAACTGGAGCCACCTCCAGTTCGACCACGATGGGTACGAGGGATGGGTGGACAACAAGCAGGTGGCCCCGTGCGCCACGCCGAATTACGATCCCGACCTGCGCGTGATCGGCCCCAACAGCATGGTGGACCTGGGCCACCGGCAGATCATGCTGCCCTATGGTGCCGTGCTTCCTTTCTATGAGGAAGGGACCATTCTCTGGCAGGAACGTCGGGTGGATGTGCAGGCCGTTACGAACCATCGCCCCGAACTGGAGCGCGCCGACCTGCTGGAGTTCTACCTGCACCCCTTCCTGGGCGCACCCTATCTGTGGGGCGGTCGCACACCCTGGGGCGTGGATTGCAGTGGCCTCACCCAGATGATCTTCATCCTCATGGGGATCTACCTGCCACGCGATGCTTCGCAGCAGGCGACGGAAGGTGATGCCATCGAACTGCTCGATCTCTGCGAACCGGGTGACCTCGCCTTCTTTGAGAACGAGGAAAGCCGGATCATCCATGTGGGCGTTATCCTCACCCGCAACGAGGATGGCGATCTGCGCATCGCCCATTCCAGCGGCCGCGTCCGCATTGACAAGCTCGATCAGCAGGGCATTTTCAACGCCGAGATCGGCACCTACACGCATAAGCTGCGGATGGTGCGGAGGGTGTTGTGAACGAACAGTTTTTCCGGGCCATGGGTGGCCCACTTGTTCATTTGAGCTGGACCACACGCTCGTTCCAGTGCGCATTTCACGATAAGGGCAGCGCCACCCGGAACATCCAGAGGGTCTGTGCTTGAAACTGGACGGAAAATCCACTGACCCAACTGTGTCAGATCGTCCGTAAAACGCTGGTGACTCGCGACTTTATTGCAGAGACCATAGCATCGAGCTGCCACAATTTCTTACTTCTCGGTACGGTTCACGCTTTGAGAACAACCAGGAGCCCCAATAGACCCACCATGGACCTCAACAAATTCACCATCCGCTCCCAGCAGGCCATCCAACAGGCGCAGACCATCGCCACCGGATACGGCCAGCAGATGCTCGAGAACGGCCACCTGCTCAAGGGCATCCTGGAGGTGGACCCCGACGTCACGCCCTTCCTGCTGAAGAAGCTCAACGTGAACGTGCCCGCGATGACGCAGGCGCTGGACCGCATCGTGCAGGGCTACCCGAAAGTGAGCGGCGGGCAGATCAGCCTTTCCCGTTACAGCAGCGATGCGCTCACCAAGGCGCTCGCCGCGCTGAAGGAGTTCGGAAACGAGTTCGCCAGCGTGGAGCACATGCTGATCGGCATCCTCGACAGCGGCGACACCGTGAGCCAGCTGCTGAAGGACAACGGCGTCACCAAGAAGGACCTCATCGCGGCCATCAAGGACCTGCGCAAGGGCAGCAAGGTCACCAGCCAGAGCCAGGAGGAGACCTACAACGCGCTGAACAAGTACGCCAAGAACCTCAACCAGCTCGCCAAGGACAACAAGCTCGATCCGGTCATCGGCCGCGACGAGGAGATCCGCCGTGTGCTGCAGATCCTCAGCCGCCGCACCAAGAACAACCCGATCCTGATCGGTGAGCCCGGCGTGGGTAAGACCGCCATCGCCGAAGGCATCGCGCAGCGCGTGGTGAACGGCGACATCCCCGAGGACCTCAAGGGCAAGCAGGTCTTCAGCCTCGACATCGCCGCGTTGATCGCCGGGGCCAAGTACAAGGGCGAGTTCGAGGAGCGACTCAAGGCCGTGGTGAAGGAGGTGATCGCCTCGGAAGGCAACATCATCCTCTTCATTGATGAGATCCACACCCTGGTGGGCGCGGGCGGTGGCGAAGGAGCCATGGACGCCGCCAACATCCTGAAGCCCGCCCTCGCACGCGGTGAACTGCGCAGCATCGGCGCCACCACGCTCAACGAGTACCAGAAGTACTTCGAGAAGGACAAGGCCCTGGAGCGCCGCTTCCAGAAGGTGATGGTGGACGAGCCTTCCCGTGAGGACGCCATCTCCATCCTGCGCGGCCTGAAGGAGAAATACGAGAGCCACCACAAGGTGCTGATCAAGGACGCCGCGATCATCGCCGCCGTGGAACTCAGCACCCGCTACATCGCCGACCGCTTCCTGCCGGACAAGGCCATCGACCTGATCGACGAGGCCGCGAGCAAACTGCGCATGGAGATCAACTCCAAGCCCGAGGAGCTCGACGAGATCGACCGCCGCATCATGCAGCTGGAGATCGAGCGCGAGGCCATCAAGCGCGAGAACGATGAAGCGAAACTCGCCGAGCTGAACAAGGAATTAGCGGAACTGAGCGGCCAGCGCGACGGCTTCAAGGCCCGCTGGGAAAGTGAGCGCGCCTTGGTGGAGCGCATCAACAGCGCCAAGGACAAGATCGAGGAGCTGAAGCACCAGGCGCAGCAGTACGAGCGCGAGGGCGACTTCGGCAAGGTGGCCGAGATCCGCTACGGCCGCATCCAGGAGACCGAAAAGCAGCTGGAGGCCGCCAAGCAGGAACTGCTCACCATGCAGGCCGACAGCAAGATGATCAAGGAGGAGGTGGACGTGGAGGAGATCGCCGCCGTGGTGAGCCGCTGGACCGGTGTTCCCGTGACGCGCATGCTGGAAGCCGAGCGCACCAAGCTGCTGAAACTGGAAGATGAACTGCACAAGCGCGTGATCGGACAGGACGAGGCCGTGCGCGCCGTGGCCGATGCCGTGCGCCGCAGCCGCGCAGGCATGGGTGATGAGAAGCGGCCCATCGGCAGCTTCATCTTCCTGGGCACCACCGGCGTGGGAAAGACCGAACTGGCGAAGGCGCTCAGCGAGATCCTCTTCAACGACGAGCACGCCATGACGCGCATCGACATGAGCGAGTACCAGGAGCGCCACAGCGTGAGCCGCCTCGTGGGCGCGCCTCCGGGTTACGTGG
>JBEICT010000079.1:0-12655 GCA_040383865.1 Flavobacteriales bacterium
CCATGGCCCGGGCAAGGTTCCCCGCAGGGTCAGTCCAGCTCCAGGATGTGGTCGCCACCACCGGCCGTGGCGGGGTACACCATCATCAACGAAATGTCGGGGAACTGCTTGTCCACGCGCCGGGGCAGCTGGTCCATGGCGGGGCTGTAGGAGATGGAGCGGGGCCGCGCGCTGACCACCACCACCAGATCGGTACTGGTGCTGTGGCGGGCCAGGAGCATTTCGGCATCGGGCTCCTCGTTCTGCGGAATGAGGGCCGGCTCGAAGCCGAGGCGCTGTTCCTGGGCCTCGGCGAGCACTGCGGTGTGCGTGGCGGGCGTGCAGAGCATGTCCACCCGCAGGCCGAGTTCCTTGGAGAGTCGATGCACCTTGCCCACCCACTGACCGAAGCCCGGCTCGCGCTCGGCCAGTGGCGGGCAGAGCAGGAGGATGCGGCGATGGGCGCTGAGGGCGCGCATGAGACGGGTGACCAGCACCAGCTTGTGGTAGTTGCGCAACAGCGTATCCGTTTTGGGGCCGAAGAGGCGCTCGAGCAGCGTAACGCGATCGCTCCAGCCCAACAGGATGAGGTTGCTGTTGGTCTCCTTGGCAATGCGGATGATGCCGCCCGACACGTTGTTATCGATGGTGACCACGGCCTGCACCTTGGTCTCGCTGGCGGCGGCGTAGCGGGCCTGCTCGGCCAGCAAGCGTTGCATGCGTGGCGCGCGCGATTCAGCGCGGTCGTCGTTCTCCACCACGTTCACCAGGGTGATGGGCTGATCACCCTTGCGATCGCGCAGCATCACGGCCAGGTCCAGCAATGGAGGTGCCGAAGCGGGCTCGGCGCAGGGGATCAGGATACGGTCGCGCTGTGCCTCGGGCCTGGCGCCGGTGCCGGGCAGCTCCACTTCGCCGGCCAGCACGATGCGTTTGGCGGCGGCCTCGGTGGCGAAGCTGGCCACCAGGCAGGTGACGAGGATGAGGATGATGGTGCCGTTGAGGATGTTCTCGTCGATGATGCCCGCCTTGAAGCCCACGAGGATGATGGCGAGCGTGGCGGCGGCGTGCGAACTGCTGAGGCCGAAGATGAGCTGGCGTTGCGGTCCGGAGAAGCGGAACACCAGCTGGGCCAGCAAAGCGGCCAACCATTTTCCCAGCAGCGCCACCACGGTGAGCACGGCGGCCACCCAGAGCGCTGTGGTGCCTTTGGCGAGCACGCGCACATCCACGATCATGCCCACGCTGATGAGGAAGAAGGGGATGAAGAGCGCGTTGCCCACGAACTCGAGCCGGTTCATGAGCGCGGAGCTGTGCGGGATGAGGCGGTTGAGCGAGAGCCCCGCCACGAAGGCGCCGATGATGGGCTCCACGCCGGCCACCTGGGCCAGGAAGGCGGCGAAGAACACGGCGGCGAGCACGAACACGTAGTGCGAGGTCTTCTCGCTCTCCAGGCGGCTGAAGAACCAGCGTGCAATGCGTGGCAGCACCAGGAACATGAAGAGCAGGAAGAGCGCCATGGACGAGCCCAGGCGGATCCAGAACTCGCGGGTAAGACCCCCGCCCTCGGCCCCCATGATGACCGCGAAGAGCAGCAGCACGGCGGTATCGGTGAGGATGGTGCCGCCCACGGTGATGGCCACGGTCTGGTGGCGGCTGATGCCGAACTTGGAGACGATGGGGTAGGCCACCAACGTGTGCGTGGCGAACATGCTGGCGGTGAGGAAGCTGGCGGCCTCGCCATAGCCCAGCACGAAACGCAGCACGGGATAGCCGAGCGCGAAGGGGATGGCGAAGGTGAAGAGGCCGAACCACAGGCTCTTGTTGCGGTGGCGGCGGAACTCGTCCATGTCCAGCTCGAGGCCGGCGATGAACATGATGTAGAGCAGGCCGATGGTGCTGAAGAGGTCCACCGCGCTGTTCTTCTCCAGGATGTTGAGGGCGTGCGGGCCGATGATGACCCCGGAGATGATGAGGCCGATGACGCCGGGCACGCGGAGCTGGCGCAGGATGAGCGGCGCGAGCAGGATGATGAAGAGCGCCACGCAGAAGACCAGAACGGGGTTCTGCAGGGGCAACGCGAACTCGTGCGCCAGGTGCTGGAAGAAGTCGCGGAAGCCCATGGCGATCAGGCGGGCATCAGTTCAAGAGGGCCTTGAACAGGTCGTTGCCGTTGGCGAAGAGCAGCAGGCCGAGCAGGAGCACCATGCCGATCATCTGCGCCACCTCCAGCACGCGCTGGTTGGGTGGGCGCCGTGTCACCATCTCGTACAGCAGGAACACCACGTGGCCACCATCCAGTGCTGGAATGGGCAGGATGTTCATGAAGGCGAGGATGATGCTGAGGAAGGCGGTCATGTTCCAGAACACCTGCCAATCCCACGTGGGGCTGAAGAGGCCGCCGATGGAACCGAAGCCACCGATCTGGCTGGCGCCGCTGCGGGAGAACAGGAGCTTGAGCGAGCGCACGTAGCCGCCCAGTGTTTCCACACCGTAGTTGATGCCGGCCGGAATGGCGGTGATGAAGCCGAAGCGCTCGTGCTCCAAATTGAACCCATGGCCGCGCGCCATGAGCGAGTCGAGGCCCATGGGGCGTGCGCCGATGATGCCGGCGGGGTCCACGGTAAGGGCCACCTGCACCGTGTCCGCACCACGGAGCGCGGTGATGCGCACCTGCTCTCCTTTGTGCGCACCCACGGCGCGACGGAAGTCCTCGAAGAAGAGCGTGGGCTCCTCGTTCACGGCCAACAACCGATCGCCCACGCGGAGATCGCTGCCCGCTGCGGGCTTGCCAGCTTCCATCGCGGCGATGTAGAACGGCAGGCGCACAGCGAACAATTGCTTTTCGCCACTGGCGAGGATGCTGTCGTGCACGGCGGGGCTGAGCGCGATGTCCTGCCGCATGCCGTTGCGTTCCACGGTGAGCGTGCGGGCCTCATCGATAAGGATGGAGCGGGAAACCTCCTCGATGGTCTTCGGTGTACGCCCGTCGATGGCCACCAAGCGGTCCCCATCCTGCACGCCCTGCGCCTTCATCACCTCGCTGGCATGCACACCGTACACCACGTTCTCCAAGGGCAGGTGATCGCGCCCCCACGCCCACAGGATGCCGATGTAGATGGCCATGCCCAGCAGCAGGTTCACGGTGACACCCCCCACCATGATGATGAGGCGCTGCCAGGCGGGTTTGCTGCGGAACTCCCACGGCTCGGCGGGCTTGGACAATTGCTCCTTGTCCATGCTCTCGTCGATCATGCCGCTGATCTTCACATAGCCACCGAACGGCACCCATCCGATGCCGAACTCGGTACCCTTCCACTTCTTCTTCCACAAGGAGAACCAAGGGTCGAAGAAGAGGTAGAACTTCTCTACGCGGGTGCCGAAGAGGCGGGCGGGAATGAAGTGGCCCAGCTCGTGCAGCACCACCAGGATGCTGAGGCTGAGGATGAGCTGTGCTCCTTTGATCAGGATGTCCATGCGGCGGGAAGTCCGGCCCGTGCCACGCGACGCGCTTCGGCGTCACTGGCCTCGAGGTCGGCAAGCGAAGGGTTGTTGATGTGGGGTACGTTCACGAGGCAATGCTCCACCAGGTCGCTCATCTGCAGGAAGCCGATGGCATCCTTGAGGAAGAGCTCCACGGCCACCTCGTTGGCAGCGTTGAGCACACAGGGCGCATTGCCGCCTTTGTCCAGCGCATCGAGCGCCAGGGCCAGGTTGCGGAAGGTCTCAAGGTCGGGCTGCTCGAAGGTGAGCGCCGGGTAGTTCAGGAAATCGAAGCGCGGCCAGGTGGTGGGCAGGCGGTCCGGGTAGGCCATGGCATACTGGATGGGCAGCTTCATATCCGGCAGGCCCATCTGCGCCTTCATGCTGCCATCGCGGAACTGCACGATGCTATGGATGATGCTCTGCGGGTGGACGATGATGTCGATCTGGTCCTTGCGCAGGTTGAAGAGCCACTTGGCCTCGATGGCCTCCAAGCCCTTGTTCATGAGGCTGGCACTGTCGATGGTGATCTTGGCGCCCATGTCCCAGTTGGGGTGCTTGAGCGCTTGTGCCTTGGTGACCGTGGCGAGTTGCTCGCGGGTGCGTCCGCGGAACGGGCCACCACTGGCGGTGAGCACGATCTTCTCGATGGGGTTGTGCCACTCGCCGGCCAGGCACTGGAAGATGGCGCTGTGCTCGCTGTCCACGGGGTAGATGTTCACCCCCTTTTCCCGCGCGGCCTGGGTGACCAGTTCACCGGCCACCACCAGCGTCTCCTTGTTGGCCAGAGCGATATGCTTGCCCGCTGCGATGGCGGCCAGTGTGGGACGCAACCCGGCGTAGCCGACCAATGCGGTCAGCACCAGGTCGATGCCTTCCATGGTGACGGCCTGTTCCAGCGCCTCGGCACCGGCGTAGGCCTTGATGCCCGCAGGGAAGAGCACCTCCTTCACGGCCTCAAGCTTGGCCGGATCGCCGATGACCACGGCATTGGGCTTGAACTCGAGCGCCTGCTTGATGAGCAGGTCCACGTTGTTGCCGCAGGTGAGGAGCTCCACTTGGAAGCGGTCCGGCTGGTCGCGTACCACGTCCAGCGCCTGCGTGCCGATGGAGCCCGTGGAGCCAAGAATAGCGATCTTCTTCATGTGCCCATGTGCCCATTCGACCATGTGCCCATGAGGACGGGAACACATGACGGATGGATGAAAGCGTGCAAAGATCGCGCTTCCCGGGAGAAACGAACGGACCGATCAACCGGCCTTCCGCTGTGCCTCGGTGAGCGTGTAGATGAGCGAGGCCGGTTCGCACACCACGGCCTTGTCGCCCAGCAGGGCAATGGGGGCCTTCAGCAGCTCGGGGTTGTGCGCCACCACCTGCAGCCAGCCCTCGGTGTCCAGATCGCGGCCGCGCAGGTGCTCCTGGTAATACGGATGGGCGCGGTTCAGCAGGTCCTTGGGGCGCACGTTCAACTGTTTCAGCACCTGGCGCACGAAGGTGGTGCTGAGCTGCACCTCTTTCACGTCCTGGCGGTTCACTTTCGGTGCCAAGGAGACCGCGTAGGCCAGCGCCTTGCGTCCTTCGCTGGTGGAACTGTTGTACACCAACGTCAATTCCCGGGTGTTCAGCGTAGTGCTCATGGAATGGTGGTTAGTGGGTGATGCGGCCCCTGAAGATACGACCGTGAACGACCGTTCCGACACGGGGAGTATCCGGCATGCGGCTTCCGTGCTCAAGATCTCGACGAATTTCCGTGGGGATCCGACCGGGAGCGTCGGTACCTATCGCGCGGCGGCGGCCCGGCGCAGGCGATCGTTGATGGCGCGGCCCAGGCCCTCGTTGGGGAACTCCTCGGCCACGATCACGGCGCAGTCGCTGGTGTCCATGTCGCGCAGCACGGCAAAGAGGTGGCGTGCGGCTTCAGCCAGATCGCCGGACTCGGACAACACCTCGCAGCGATGGCCGGGGTATTCGGTGCGAAAGCTGATGACCCCGACGGCCCTGCCCGCAAAGCGCCGCAACAAGGCGGGAACATCACCCACATGCACGGGCTTCTTGGGGGCATAGTGGCTGGCCAGCATGCCAGGCGCCACAGGCAGCACGTGCTTCACGGCAGGCTCAACGCGACCGATGACGGCCTCAATGGCCTCGAGCGCGATGCCACCAGGACGGTAGAGATGCCAGTGGCCACTGTCCCAGCCCACAATGGTGGATTCCACGCCCACACTGCACGCACCACCGTCCAGGATGTAGGGCACCTTGTCGGCCAGCTGGTCGGCCACATGTTGCGCGGTGGTGGGGCTTACGTAGCCGAACGGATTGGCGCTGGGGGCCGCCAGCGGGAACTCGAGATCCTCCAGCAACTGCCGTGTGAGCGGATGGTCCGGCATACGCACGCCCACGGTATCGAGGCCGCTGGTGACCAGATCGGGAACGGCGGCGTGTTTGGGAAGCACCAACGTGAGCGGTCCGGGCCAGAAGGCCTCCATCAGCGCCTCGGCACCAGGCGGCAGTTCGCGCACCACGCGCCGCACATCCTCCTTGCGGGCCACATGCACAATGAGCGGGTCGAACGAAGGGCGCTGCTTGATCGAGAAGATCTTCAGCACGGCCGCTTCATCGAAGGCGTTTGCTGCAAGGCCGTAAACGGTCTCCGTGGGGATGGCCACGGCCTCGCCCTTGCGCAAAAGTCCGGCCGCATGCTGCACGTTGTTGCCGATGGTGGCCTGCATGGGCGCGAAGTTCGCAAGCGCTGAAGAACCGCGGTACTCGAAGGGGCGTTACTTTCAACGCCACCGCCACGAAATACATGCGCATACTGATCGCCCTGCTCCTGCTCATTGGCCTGCACAACGCGACCGCGCAGCCACTGACCCTAGGCTTCGACATGCAGGAATACACCGAGCTGCTGAAGGTGGGCCGCAGTTTCGCCGACACGGTGATCCCCGGCCTTGACATTCCGCACAGCACCAAGTACCGGCGTGTGTACCGCTCGCCGGTGATGGGCCTGGAGAACATGTGGGAGCTGCACACCGACGACCGCGGGACCGCCGTGATCAGCCTGCGCGGCACTACCGCCAAGGCCGTAAGCTGGCTGGCGAACGGCTACGCCGCCATGATCCCTGCAACAGGCTCGATGCACCTGGAGAAGGGCTTCACGTTCCAGTACCACCTGGCCGATGACCCACAGGCCGCCGTGCATGTGGGCTGGACCGTGGGGCTGGGCTTCCTTCAACGCGACATCCTGCCGAGGGTCGATTCGCTTTACCGGGCCGGCGTGCGCGATGTGATCGTTACAGGGCACAGCCAGGGCGGCGCGCTGGCCTACCTGCTCACCGCACACCTGTGGGACCTGCGGAAGCGCGGCCTGTTGCCTGCTGACCTTCAGCTGAAGACCTATGCGAGCGCAGCGCCCAAGCCCGGCAACCTCTTCTTCGCGCACCACTACGAATCCACCACGCGTGATTGGGCCTTCAACCTGGTGAACGCCTGGGACTGGGTGCCCGAAACGCCGATGAGCATCCAAACGGTGGACGACTTCAACCCCATCAACCCATTTACCAATGGCAAGGAGGCCATGAAGGACCTACCTCTTTCGCAGCGGGTGGTGGCGAAGCACGTGTACAACAAGTTGGACAAGCCCACCCGCAAGGCCCAGCGCCACTACCAGCACTACCTCGGCAGTTCAGCCTCGGGCTTCGTGCAGCGAACGCTCCCCGACTTCGTGCCACCGCCGTATGCGCCCACCAACAACTATGCGCGTGCAGGCACCATCATCACCCTGATGCCCGACAGTGCCTACAGCGCACGCTTTCCGCAACAACGTGAGCGGATGTTCGTGAACCACATGCCCGATGCCTACCTGTTCCTGGCGGAGCGCAATGGTTCGGCAGCACCGGTGATGCAGGCACTTCCAACGCCCCAGCGCGATACGCTCGTGCTGGACCGGCAACGCGACGTGCTCCGGGGAGTGGAGTTCCATGCAGCGGGTGAAGGGTGGTTGCTGACCGTGCATTCGCAACACGGCTTAATGATGGACCGCGTTGGCATGGATCGCATCGTATTCCCCTATTCCGCGCCGATGAACGAGAAGGATGGTGGTTATCGCTATGTCAGCACGGTCGACGATGTGCATATCGAGGTCGTGGCGAACGATGGTGCGACCGCAGGACAGGGGGCCTTTCCAACGACCGTGCGGATAAGAGGTGCTGAACCTTATTCGAACACTGAGCTTGCAGGCCAAGGCGAGTTCCTTCCACCGGTGCGCCTGCACGACATCTGGATGCTGATGTCCATGGATGGGCAGCGTTTGGACCCGAAACTGTTTCGTGAAGGTCCGCGACTGGAGTTCTTCGTGGCCGACGGGCAAGTGGTGGGCAGCGATGGCTGCAATGGGATCTCCGGGCCGTTCACTGCAACACCCGAGGGGCTGCACCTCGCCGAACTGATGCGCACACTGCGTGCCTGCCCCGGGGCCGTAGAGCGCACCGAACAGGCATTCCACAACGCCTTGGGCAGCGGACCGCTCCGCTACACCTTCCACAACAACGACCTCACTTTGCGCGCTGCGAACGGCACCGTGCTGGTGTTCCGCCGGGTGGACTGAACCATGCTGAACACAACGGAAGATCACGACCTTCACCAACCGATCACCCACTGAACGAACCGACCATGGACCGTCGCACCTTCCTCCGCTCCACCTGCCAGGCCTGCGCTGCACTGGCCGTTATACCTGCCGTGGCCACGCTGGAAAGTTGCAGCGCCAGCAAGGGCCTCGCCGTGACCGATGGCGTGGTCAACATCCCGCTGAGCGAGCTGAACAAGAGCGGCACGACCATGGTGAAGGCCCAAGGGCTGGGCGCCAAGTTGATGGTGGTGCGCCGCGATGATGGAACGTACACCGCGCTCCTGTTGAACTGCCCTCACAAGAACGGTCCGGTGAACTTCACCGATGGCGAGGGCCTGAAGTGCGGCTGGCACGGCAGCACCTTCGACCGCGATGGCAAGGTGACCAAGGGGCCCAGCAAGCAGGACCTGAAGAGCTATCCCGCAACCGTGGATGGTGACCAGCTGCGCGTGAACGTGGGGTGATCAGATCAACCCTTCCACATAGCGCCGGTCGTTGGCCAACCGTGGCACCTTGCTCTGTGCATCGTTCATGCCACGCGCCTTCATCCAGGCGGAGAAACCACCGCGCGGCACCGATGTGATCACCAAGGGCCGAAGCACCTTGCCGGTGATCAGGTCCTTGTAGTAGGGGTTGCGCTTCTGCAAGGCCTCGTCCATAACGGACGCAAAGCGATGCATGTCCGCCGGCAGTGCCGCGAACTCGATGAACCATTCATGGAAGGGCAGGCCATCGGCGGGCGTGGTCTGCGGGGCCACGGTGAACTCGGCGACCTCGCAGGGCACTAAGGCGATGGCATCCTTCAGTGCACCTTCCACTTCCTCAGCGATCACATGCTCACCGAATGCACTGGTGAAATGCTTGGTGCGCCCGGTGACCTTGATGCGTGGCGGCGTGAGCGAAGTGAACTTCACGGTGTCGCCGATCTCATAGCCCCAAAGGCCGGCGTTGGTGTAAAGCACCAAGGCATACTGCGTGTTCAGTTCCACCTCGGCAATGGACCGCGGTCTGCGGTCGTTGCCCTGCATGGGCACGAAGCCGAAGTAGATGCCATTATCCAACACCAGCAGTAGGCCGTCGTCGTTGTCCTGGTCCTGGTAGGCGATGAAACCCTCGCTGGCCGGGAAGAGCTCCACGCTGGGGACACTCCCGCCGATCAGGGCTTCCATGCGACTGCGGTAGGGCGCGTAATTCACACCACCGTACACGAAGAGCGAGAAGTGGGGAAAGACCTCCTTCACCGAGGCCTTGCCCGTGCGGGCCAACAACCGCTCGAAATACATCTGCACCCAGGCGGGGATCCCGCTGATCAGGCGCAGGTCCTCGCGCATTGTTTCGCCAACGATGGCCTCCACCTTCGTTTCCCAATCGGCAATGCTGTTGGTGGCGAAGCTGGGCATGCGGTTCTTCAGCAGGTAGGCGGGCACATGGTTGGCCACGATGCCACTGAGACGTCCGGTGGGAATGAAGCCCTTCTTATCGAGCACGGGACTGCCCTGCAGGAAGATCATCTTCCCATCCACGAAGTCGGCGCGGCCGCTGTATGCGATGTAGGCCAGCAAGGCGCGACGGGCACTTCCGATGTGGTTGGAAAGGCTCTCCTTGGTGATGGGGATGTACTTGGCGCCGCTGGTGGTGCCGCTGGTCTTGCAGAAGTATTTGGGCAGGCCGGGCCACAGTACATCCTCCTCGCCGAACATGACACGTTCCATGTACGGCCTGAACCCCTCGTAGTCGCGCAAGGGGACCGCCTGCACCAGATCGGCGTGCGTGCGCACCTCGTGGAGCCGGTGCTCGCGACCGAAAAAGGTGTCGCCGGCAAAGCGGACCAGCTCGTTCAGCACCGCCTGTTGCGTAGCGACCGGGTCCATGGCACGGCGCATCACCTGCTTGGTGGCCCAGCGGGCATAGGGCAGGGCGATGGTGGCTTTTAATGACATGGAGAAGGCCTTCCCTATTTGAACACCATGTAGGCCTGCGGATCCACTGGATCGCCCTTGTACCAGAGCTCCAGATGCAGGTGCGGCCCTGTGGTAAGCTCGCCGCTGTTGCCCACGATGGCAACGGCCTCCCCGGCCTTCACGCGATCACCCACCTGCTTGAGCAAAACGCTGTTGTGCTTGTAGACGCTGACCAGGTCGTTGCCATGTTGCAATTGCAGCACATGACCCTCGTTGGTGGTCCACCCCGCAAAGATCACGGTGCCGGCCTGGCAGGCCTTTACCGCGGCATCGGCCTTGGCCACGATGTCGATCCCAAAATGCTTCTGTGCCCGATCGAAGGTGCTGGTGACAACGCCCTGCAACGGCGGAAAGAAGAACATGCCTGCAAGCTCACGCCCCCCAACGGGTGCCTTGGACTCTTGTAGTTCGTAGGCCTCCTCCCGTGCTATCCGCGAGCGCAGCACACTATCGGCCCGGCCGGGCACCAGGTCGGCCGGAGCGGGCACCACGGTGACGGGGGCGCTCAGCGATGCGCTATCGGCCGGGAGCTCGCCGCGGAGCACGGCGCGCAGGTTGGCCAGGTAGAGGTCGCGCACGTGGAGCTCCACCTCCAACGAATCGGCCTTCAGGGTACTGCGGTAGGCGTTCAACTTGGTCTCCTGGTCGGCATAGCCCGGTATATAGCGCTTCAGCGGGGTGAGCACGATGACCGCCGTAACGAACAACCCATGCACGGTGAACGCGCCAATGGCCACCAACAGGACGTTCAACCGGTTCAAGCGCATGCTGAACCGCTCCTCGAACGTGCGGTCATCGATCATGACCAGCCGGTACTTGCTGCGCAGCTTCAGGAGCAGCTTGTTGCCCTTTCTGCCAGCACGCTTCCGGTCCGGTGGGGTCGTCTCGGCCATGCCACAAAGGTGGCGATCATGACGGATAAGCCCATCCCCGGTGCGGGCCGATGAAATATCTTCGCCCGTTCGCAGTTATCCACACCGTACCGGTGCCCCCTACCCGCCCATATCGTCCGCTGCTGTTCGCGACCCTGGCGCTCGCCCTGCTTGCCGCCTCCTGTTCACAGGAAAAGGATGCCTTCCTGAACCGCACGTTCCATCGCCTGACCGCACGGGACAATGGCTGGTTCAATGCCAATGAGAAGCTGAAGGAAGTGGTGACGGGGATAGAGGATGCCCACGTGGACGACTATGACGAGGTGCTTCCGCTGTTCGTGTATGGCACGGACGAGCAGGCCAAGGCCGCCATTCCCGATCTGGAGAAGTGCATCGAGAAATGCTCCACGGTGATCGACCGGCACAGCATGGACATCAAGGGAAAGGAGAAGAACACCTGGATCGACGATGCCTGGTTCGTGATCGCCAAGAGCCATTTCTACAAGCGCAACTTCTACGAGGCCGAACGTGGTTTCGCTTACATCGGCAAGCGCTTCAAGGACCAGAACCGCCAGCTGGAAAGCCAGATCTGGACCGCCCGTACGGCGATCGTGCTGGAACAATACGGCAAGGCGCAGAGCGCGCTGGACCAGGTGCGCGACCTGAAAAAGATCCCCAAGGACCTGGACCTTTCCGAACTGGACGCCGTGTATGCCGAGCTGAACCTGAAGCGCGGCAAGATCGACGACGCCATCATGCACCTGGAGCGGGCGGCGCCCACGGCCAAGCGCAAACGGGACCGTGTGCGTTGGTCGTTCGTCCTGGCCCAATTGTACGAGCGCAAGGGCTACGAGGAAAAGGCGATCGCCCAGTATGGCAAAGTGCTGAAAATGTCGCCCACCTACGAAATGGCCTTCCATGCGCAGATCATGCAGGCGCTGGCCTTCAACAAGGGCGATAGCAAGGCCCTGCGGCAAAAGTTGAACCGCATGCTCAAGGACCAGAAACATGTGGACCACTTCGACATGATCCACTACGCGCTGGCCGACCTGGACCTGAAGGAGCGGAAGAAGGAGGAGGCCATGGCCCACCTGCGCACCAGCACGCAAGTGAGCACCACCGACACGCGCCAAAAGGCCAAGAGCTTCCTGAAGCTGTCCGATATTTATTTCGAGGACCGCAACTACCGGAGCGCGCAACAGTATTACGACAGTACGAGCGCTCTGTTGAGCGAGGAGCACGCCCGATACGACGAGGTGGACACCCGCGCACGCGTGCTCGGCAAACTGGTGGAGCAACTGGAGATCATTGAGCGCGAGGACAGCCTGCAAGCGCTGGCGGGACTGAACGAGGAGGACCTGGAGAAGAAGATCAGGGGCATCATCCGCGAACGCGAAAAGGCCGAGGAGGACCTGCGGCGCAAGGAGGAAGAGGCCAGTGCTGCCGATGTGCCCGCCACCGCCCCCCGGCCTGCTCCTGGTGCCCCTGCCGGGAGGGGTGCATGGTACTTCTACGACCCACAGCAGCTATCCCGCGGCCTGGCCAGCTTCCGCAAAAAATGGGGGAACCGCCCCCTGGAGGACGACTGGCGGCGCAAGGACCAGACCGTGGTGCTGACCGACAACCCGGAGGAGGATGGCAAGGAGGATGGCACAGAGACCGCTGAGAAGGATGGTGAGCCGGCTTGGAAGGACCCTGCCTCATATGGCAAGGACATTCCCCGTGACCTTGAGGGC
>JBEICT010000080.1:0-12636 GCA_040383865.1 Flavobacteriales bacterium
GGGAACATGTAGAACGTGCGGGTGGCATTGGGATCCTCGTCATAACCGATACCGCCATAGGTCTGGGGCAGGTTGTTCTTCCAAACGCTGCGCAGGTAGTTGTAGAACTGCGTGGCATTGCTTGGGTCGGTCGTATTGGCGTTCGTGGACTCCCGGTTGAAGTAGATGAACGCACGCATACCGAAACGCTCATTGTCCAGCACGCCATCACCATAGCCAATACCAATGCCGGCGTAGGGAATACCTCCCTGTGCCTGATACTCCTGGCAGGTCAGCCCTTGGTCAGGCCCCGGGTTGTCGTTACCATCAGCATCCTTGAAAGGACCTTCGAAGAAGTCAACGCCCACCGCAGGGGGCTGGGCGCCATAACCCACTGCACCAAGGCACGCCTCGTCCAGATCATCCCAGTTGTAGGCGTAGCCCAGACCACGCTGCACATCGCAACCGGTGAAATCATCATTTGAGCAGCCCAGATCGGGGTCGATGAAGTGACCGAAGTAGGTGTTGAGCAAGGTCTGCGAACCCTGGTTGATCACCGTATAGTTGTAGAAGGTCATGTTGTTGATCTCGTCGTTCGAGCTGAACGCGAAACCTTGAGCACGCACTTCCAAGCCGATCGGCTGACCCAGTGTCTCGGTATGGGCATCACCCTTGTCGTTGAAGATCCACCAGATGTTGAAGTCACCGAAAAGAGGCACAGGATCCTCGCGCAGCTTGTTCTTGCAATCCTCCACGGACTGATCGAAACCATAATCCGGGTAATCACCGGCGAAGGGGTCGTAGCTGCCATCGCCATCGTAGTCGAAGAAGGGGGCCAGGTACAGGTCCTGACCGGCCTCCACATTACCCATGGCGGGCCAGTTGATGAACGCCGTGGGGACCGAATAGCCATCGGGGAAGGCCTCCGCCAGACAGGCCGGGTCGCCGTTGCAGTTCTTCCACGCCACATGGGCCTCCGCTTGGGCACGGGTGGTGGTGTAGAACTTATCGTATTGCTGACAGACCTCCGGAGCCACCGTGGCCAGACCATCGTTGGTCAGGGGGCCGGGCCAGAAGTCGTTACCGTCCGTGCGATACAGCACAGCGGCGATCTTCAACTGACCGTCGGGGGATGTACCTCCCATCCAAAGGGCACCCGCAAAAATGGCGTTGGCACCGCTGAAGTCCTCGGTCTTGGGCACCTCGTATCCCGAGCGGCCCACACCACGACGCTGCCAGAAGTTCCCCCCGTTCTCCAACACCGCGCGAACGTTGTTGAAGGCCAGTTGGGTGACCTGTGTGGCCGGTGAACAGCCGGCCGCTTTGGGTGTGGCCGCAGCCTGGGGCTGCCGGGACATGCCCGACCCCGTCAAGGGCGGCATGGCCATGGCATTCAAGCCCAGACCGGTGGCGAGGCTCAGAGCGAAGGTTCTGGTGAGGAGTGCTCTCGTATAGCCTTTCATGGTCAACAGTTGTGCGTTCATCAGAAATCGAAGCTTACGCCCAGACGGATGGTGCGGGGTGCGCCGAAATTGTTCGGGTTATTGATCTTGATGTTGTACAGGTCGCGGAACGACTGGGGGTCGATCTGGGACGTGTCCGTGAGCTGCGCGAGGAAGCCATCGTTCACCGGCGAGCCCGTATAGCGGTACACGCCCGTGATGTTCTCCGTGTTGAAGATGTTGGTGATCAACAGGAACACACGCAGGTTGGCCGACTTGGCCTTGTCGCCCTCGCCACCGAAGGTGAGCGGGATGTCCTTGTCGAACTGTACGTCGGTGGTGAACTGCCAGGGCAGGCGGGCACCGTTCAAGGTACCATCGAGCAGGTAGTTGCTGGCACCGGTGGCCTCGCTCACCACCTGGCTGCTGCGGCTGTAGGGGGTACCGCTGCCCAGGATGCTCACGATGTTCATACCCGTGCGCTCCAGGATGTTCTTGCCGAACAGTACCGGACCATTGTAGTCCGAACCACCGCCGTAGCGGTAATCGAAGGTGACCTGAATACGGTGGCGCTGATCGAAGTCGAGGGGCGCGATCGTACGCAGGTTGGGCTGGCCCGAGTTGATCAGGTTGATCCCCGTGTTCGGGCCCGAGCCGGTACCATCGGCGAACTGCAGGGTGTAGCTGGCACGCATCCACACATTGCCGGTACGGCGGAGGTCGAAGGTGGTGGTGAAGCCCTTTACCGTACCGAAGTCGAAGTTGTCGTAGGTGCGATAGTCGCGGGGCCACGCGTTCACCACGTTACGGATCTGGATCTGGTCACGCAGTTCGCGGTAGAAGGCCGACAATTTCAGCGAGGAGGACTTGCTCAACACCTGCTGGAAGCCCAGTTCGTAATCGATGGTCTTGGTGGGCTTCAGGGCGGGGTTGTTCAAGATGTCGCCCGTGTTCTCGATGTAGGCGTAATCCACCAGGTTCAGGCGGCTCTGGCCGGCGTTGGGGCGCTGTGTCAGCACATCGTAGTGGGCAAAGAACACGGCCTCGTCGGAGATGGGGAACGAGAAGGCCACACGGGGCATCACATTCACCGCAGGCGTGTAGTCGGTCCATGCGCTCTTGCGCAGCGGTGAGCCGGGCAAATCGGTACGCTGGTCCCCGCCGATCAGGTAGGGGCGGATGGAGCCGGACTCCTGCAGGGAGTTACCATCGGCCAGTTCCACGCCGGAGGCGCTGTACCAGGTATCACCGTTGCGGTAGCCCTTGATCACGTTCGGTTGATCGTAGCTGTCCACATAGACAACGTAATCATCCCCGATGTTCGAGGGTCGGTTGGCCAACTGGGAGGCGATCTCCGAGCTGGGCACAGCGCTGCCGGCCGTGTAAGCCTCCTGCCAGAGGTACTTGTCCTTCAGCACCACCTGGTTGGCGTCATAACGGTCAACACGCACACCCACGTTGAAGATGATGTCGTCGAAGGCGAACTTGTCCATCACGTAACCGGCCATGTAGATCGGCTGGAAAGGCGCCTGCAGGCGGCTGAAGTTGCCGTTCTCGTCCTTACCGTTGAAGAAGGAATCGAAGCTCGGACGGCCGGACACCCTGTTGCCAAGGTGATCGTAGCCCACGTAGGAGACCAGCGTACCATTACCGCTGTTGATCAGTTCGTCGGCGGAGAACATGTCGAGCGAATAAACCGAGGGATCGAGAGCGTCCACATCGATGAAGTCGGTGCCGTCGGGGTTCAGGCCCAAGGCCAGACGCAAACTGCGATCAAAGAACGGCTGATCGCTACCCACGTTGCGGCTGTAGAAGTAGAACGGCAGGGTGCTGCCGGGCAACTGCACAATGTTTGTGGGCAGGGTGTCCTGCCACTCACGGATGTGGAAGTTGGCCAGCGAACGGGCACGGGTCCACAGGCCGACAGGCGCCAGATCGTAGCGGCGCTGGGTCAACTGTTCGTATTCCACACCGATGGCGAGGGCGTGGCCCGCGATGTCAGCGCTACCGCTGGCCGTGAAGCGGATCTGGTCGTTCTGGCGCTTGCGGAACTCGGCACCGTTGGGGTCGTCGATGAAGCCGATGTTGTTCCACATGTTGTATACCGAGCGCGGACGACCACCATTCCAGAGCACGCCGCGTGAGGTGGTCTGTAGGAAGTTCTCGTAGAAGCCGATGTAGTTGGGGTCCGAGCCATCGGGTGCACCGAAGAGGTATTGCACCGGGTACGGCGAGGGGTCGAACGCGTTGAAGTAGAACGAGTTGAAAGCGGCCAGGTCCGGGTTCTGCCCGCCGGGGGTGAAGGCCACCAGGGTATCGCGCTCACCGATCTGTGCCCATTGATTGTTCCGCAGTTCGAACTGGGGCGCGCGGTAGGTGACGAACTTACCCACATAGCCGTAATCGAACAGACGGTCGCCGTGCACGAAGTCCTGCACGTTGTTGTTGTAGCGGCTGTAGTCGAACTGGAGGCTGTAGAACGCATTCTTCACGGTCGCCTTCTTCTCCTCCTCCTCGGGCCGGTTGATGAAGCGCTGGGTGAAGCGTGCGAAGGCACGCCAGGAGGTCTCTTCAACACGGTAGTTGTTCTCCGCATTGAATAGTGCATTGTTCCGGTTGTAGTCCTGGCGATTGCTGTAGTCCAAGGAACCGCCCACCGTGAAGTTGATCGTGGGAGTGGTGGTGATATCGATCTTGCCGGAAGCCGTATAGGCCGTTTGACCGGCGTTCTGGCGGGTCTTGATCGTTTCGATATCGGAAGCACGCACGAAGTCGGTGGCATAACCCAGCACGAAATCATTGGCGCCGCTGGGCAGCAACCGGGCGGGTTCCTGCAGGAAACGCTCACGCACCTCGGGCCTCAAACGCACATCACCGATGTACGAAGGCGATCCATCCACCACATTGGTGTACTGGCCGCTGAGGAAGAAACCGATCAGGGGTTTCACCTTGTTGCCCACGCTGTCCTTTTTAAACAGCAGCGGACCGGAAAGGCTTGCCTCGAGCTGGTTGAACGCGAACTTGTCCAATCCATAGACCTCGGTGATATCGTCGCCGGTCTTGAAACCCGAAGTGAGGTATTCCGCGCCACCGAAGAACTGGCGGCTGGGACCGCGGGTGGTGATGTTGATCAGACCACCGGTCACGTCACCATAGTTGGCGGGTACACCGCCGGTGATCACCTGCACTTCCTCAATGGAGCTCTTCGGCAGGTTGGTGCCTGCACCAGCGGGCACCTTTACACCGTCGATATAGTAGTAGGTCGCTTCCGATCGCGCACCGCGGATACTGATACCGCCTCCAGTACCGGCATCGCTGGCACCGGCCACCGTGGTGGCGAGCGAAGCGGCCGAACGTTGCGGCATGCGGGAGATATCCTCGCGCGTCACCGTTCCGCCTGATGCACCACCATCCTTATTGATAAGGGGCACCGTGTACTGCACCACCTCGAACTCCTTGAGCTCGATACCGGGGTTCAGTTGGATGTCCAAGAAGGTGATCTTGTTACTGTTGACCACCACTCCGGTCTGCTTGTACGGCTGGTAACCCACATAGCTCACCACCACGTCATACGTGCCGGGATCGATGGGTTTGATGTCGTACTTGCCGTCGAAGTCCGTGGCACCACCGGACACCTGGGTGCCGCGGTTCTCGACCACCACGTTCACAAAGGGAAGTGGCTCACCGGTCTTCTTATCGGTGATCTTGCCCCGGAGGCTGCCTGCACCCGACTGGGCGAAGCTGGCCACCGATCCAATGAGACAAAGGGCAACTGCGGAGAATAGCCTTCTCACCATCAACAGTTAGGTATTACGTTCTGCTTGACTGCGCAACGAGGGGGCGTAAATATAGGAAGATCCCGGATCGGCAAAATTTTCTGTTCGCCGCTGTTGGCGCAGCTTTCCGGGACATTTGCGCCGGAAGGGCATGACGGACAGGTGGACGAACGGTGCATGATCCGGGTTGCTTGGGCGAAAGATATCGGTGCTGTTCCGTTAACGTCACATTTCACACCACCTTCCGATCGCTGTTGTATACAGGTCAGACCTATCGCTTGCGACCGAAGAGTCCGCGAAGGCCACCATCGCGGTGCGGACCGCTCCCACTGCGGCCGGCCCTCTTGGTGTTCTTCTTCAAGCGCTTCCGGGTCTGTTTGTCCTGGATGGAAAGGTGACGCTTCCAGTCGTCCTTCTCCTTTCTTGCTTTTGCCTTCTTATCCTCCTTGGCCTTCTTGGCCAGGATCTTTTCCTGCTTCTTCTGGCTGATACCGTCCTGCGCATGGGTGGCCACGGAAGCTGCCAACATCAGGCATACTACCACCAGCAAGCGGGACAAGCGTGCACGCATGGCAGCAAGGATACAACACCGACGACGTTCCACATACCTAACTTTGTACGCCCGCGTTCCTGCACCATGCGCTCCCTGCCCCTACCCTCCGCCTTCCTTGCTCTAGCCTTGCTGGCCATGGCCGGCTGCAAGAAGGAAGAGCGCGGCGGTGTTCCCCTCACGCCGGTGGATATCAGCATCAACGTCAACAACCCCTCCTACGCCGACCTGCAAGTGCCCGGGGGCTGGTTGTATCTGACCGGCGGATCCATGGGCCTGATCGTTTACCGCACCAACATGGAGAGCTTCGTGGCCATGGACCGCCACTGCACGTACAATCCGGCCCAACTGTGCCGGGTGTTCGTGGACGAGAGCCAGCTGATCGCGCAGGACACCCTGTGCTGCCAATCCAAATTCCTGATCACGGACGGCACGGTGGTGCAAGGCCCCGCTGCCATCAACCTTCAGCGGTACAACACCACGTTCAACGGCACCACCCTCCGGATCTTCAATTAAAGGAGTGGCGAGAAGCGCCTGGCGTGGGCTGCTTGGTGTGTCGAAGGTGAACATGAAAGCATCACCCGCCGATCGCCATCCGGAAACGAGAAGCCCCGGCATCCTTTACGGAGCCGGGGCTTCTTTCGGAATATCCGTTCCGCTCAGTAGCGGTAGGCGTCGCTCTTGAAGGGACCGTTCTTCGGTACGCCAATGTACTTGGCCTGTGCGTCGGTGAGCTCTTCCAGCTCCACGCCGATCTTGGCGAGGTGCAGTTTGGCCACCAGCTCATCCAGGTGCTTGGGCAGCACGTACACCTTGTTCTCGTAGTTGGCGTGGTTCTTCCACAGCTCGATCTGCGCCAGCGTCTGGTTGGTGAAGCTGTTGCTCATCACGAAGCTGGGATGGCCTGTGGCGCAACCCAGGTTCACCAGGCGGCCTTCGGCCAGGATGATCACGTCCTTGCCCTCGATCGTGTACTTGTCCACCTGCGGCTTGATCTCCACCTTGGTGTTGCCATAGGCCTTGTTCAGCCAGGCCATGTCGATCTCGTTGTCGAAGTGGCCGATGTTGCACACAATGGCCTTGTCCTTCATCTTCCGGAAGGCCTCCTCCGTAACGATGTTGAAGTTGCCCGTGGTGGTGATGATGATGTCGGCACGATGCACGTTCGGCACCAGTTTCTTCACCTCGAAGCCGTCCATGGCGGCCTGCAGGGCGCAGATGGGATCGATCTCGGTGACGATCACGCGAGCACCGGCACCGCGCAGTGAAGCGGCAGTACCCTTGCCCACATCGCCGTAGCCGCATACGATGGCGACCTTGCCGGCCATCATGATGTCGGTGGCGCGGCGGATGGCGTCCACGGCGCTTTCCTTACAGCCATACTTGTTGTCGAACTTGCTTTTCGTGACGCTGTCGTTCACGTTGATGGCGGGCATTGGCAGCGTGCCGGCCTTTTCGCGCTCGTTCAAGCGGAGCACACCGGTGGTGGTCTCTTCGCTCAGGCCCTTGATGCCGTTGATCAGCTCGGGGTACTTGTCGAACACCATGTTCGTCAGATCACCACCGTCGTCGAGGATCATGTTCAACGGCTGGCCACCCTCGAAGGCGAAGATGGTCTGCTCGATGCACCAATCGAACTCCTCGTTGTCCATGCCCTTCCAGGCGTAAACGGGGATGCCGGCAGCGGCGATGGCAGCGGCGGCGTGGTCCTGCGTGCTGAAGATGTTGCAGCTGCTCCAGCTCACTTCGGCACCGAGCTCCTTCAAGGTCTCGATGAGCACGGCGGTCTGGATGGTCATGTGCAGGCATCCGGCAATGCGGGCGCCCTTCAGGGGCTTCTCCTGGCCGTACTGTTCGCGCAGGGCCATCAGGCCGGGCATTTCAGCCTCTGCGAGTTCGATCTCCTTGCGGCCCCAAGCGGCAAGGCTCATGTCCTTTACCTTGTACTGGAGCTTTTCCTGGGTCTGTGGCATCGTGGTGTTCATAGGGGACGCGAAGTTACGTTGTGGGGGTGGAACGGCGGTTGTTGGCTATGTTCGCAGGCATGGGGCGCGTGCTGGAACAGTTGGAGGACGCAAAGAGTTCGGGAAGGAAGCTTCTCGCGGTGCTTATCGATCCCGACTTCGGGACCGACGAAGAGGTCCTGGAGCGTACCGTCCAGAACGCCTGCATGGCCAGGGCAGACCTGCTCTTCGTGGGGGGCAGTTTGCTCACCACCGCCCGCTTCGACCAGTGCGTGCAGCGGGTAAAAGGGCTGAGCGACCGCCCTGTGGTGCTCTTCCCGGGCAGTCCGGCGCAATTGAGCGGCCACGCCGATGCGGTGCTCTTCCTCAGCCTCATCAGCGGCCGCAACCCCGAACTGCTCATTGGCCACCACGTTACCGCGGCCCCCACCATGAAAGCGCTCGGCCTGGAGGCCATCCCCACCGGGTACATGCTGGTGGACGGCGGCGGTCCGACCACGGTGAGCTATGTGAGCCAGACCCTCCCCATTCCGCACGACAAGCCCGGCATTGCCGCCGCCACAGCGCTTGCTGGTGAACTGCTGGGCCTTCGGACCATGTACCTGGATACCGGCTCCGGTGCGCAGCGGACCGTGCACCCTTCCATGATCGCCGCGGTGAGCAAGACCGTGAACGTGCCCTTGATCGTGGGCGGTGGCATCCGCGATGCGGCTACGGCGCGTGCGTTGTGCGCAGCAGGTGCCGACGTGCTCGTTGTGGGCACCGCGTTCGAACAGGACCCCGAGCTCATCTTCGCCCTCAGCGAGGCGGTGCACGGGTGAGTCAGTGCTTGACGAACCGGGCCATGCGTACCATGCCCGATGCTTCGCGCACCTTCAACACATAGGTCCCAGCAGGCAAGGGGTTGAGCGAGAGCTCCGTGCCCGTGAGCGGCATCGCAAGCACCGGACGCCCGTCCGGCCCGATCACTTCCACATCCAAGCGCGCGTTGCCAATGCGAGAGATGGACAACCTGTCCGTGGCCGGGTTCGGATGGATGGTCAAAACCTCTTCTTTCGTTGAGAGCTCCGATCGACCGAGCAACAGGGAACAATCGCCTAGCTCGCCCACATTACCTCCCCATTGCACCGTGTCGTTCACCGTCATGCACACCAGTGCGCCCGAACCGGAAACGCTTGGGCAGTAAGTGGTGCGGAAGAGGCCGCCGACACCGCCGATCCCCTGGATCCAGTACGCCCCGATGAAACCCGGTTGGTCCAGGCACTCCAGGCCGATGCGCTTGCGCTGCGTGCCGTTCACCGTGACCTGGTCCACGGAGTACACACGCACGTCCTGTGTCCAAATGCTGTAAACATCCTCCACCGTGTCACCCACCTGCACATCGAAGTCGTACAGCAGCACGGGATCGGGTTCACCCGACGCCCAGAAGTACACCTGTCCGAGGCCATTGTCCCGCAAGGCGCCACCATAGCCGGTGCCATAGACGATGAAGTTATTGGAGTACGTGGTGAGCAGCTTCTGGTACACCTCCCCGTTGTAAACCGTGTCAGGTGATGTGGTATCGTACGTATGGAAGAACCCTTCGTACGGATAACCCGGCCCGATCCAGAACGTCTCCGTCCATGTTGCGTTGGAGTCGGGCAACGCATCGAACTGCGCCGAGGCGGGCAGGGCAAGGAGCAGGATCGCGGCAATGCCGTGGAGGGGTCGTGATGGTGCCATGGTCGTAAAGTTAAGGTTCGCCGTTCACGTACAAGACGTTGGGGACCTGCGAAGCGCTGCCTCCATTGACCCTCCTATCTTCACGCGGTCCGGATGCGCCGCTTGATCCTCAACCTTTTCTGCCTGCTCCTGGTGGTATCGGCCCGGGCACAGACCGATTCGCTCCTACGTGTGTGGAACACGGTATCGCTGCCCGACAGCGCGCGGTTGAAGGCCATGCAGGTGCTCGCGTGGAAGACCGTGTTCGAGCAGCCTGACAGTGGGCTGGTGCTGGCGCAACTGCAATTGGAACTGGCCGTGAAGGCCCATGATGCGAAAGCACGCTACGAGGCCTATACCACCATGGCCGTGGGCAGCAGCATGAAGAGCGACTATGCCGCCTCGCTGGAATACCTGCAGCAATGCCTCACCACCGCCAAGGAAATGGGCGACCGAAAGCGCGAGGCCAACACGTACAGCAACATGAGCAACGTGTACCGGAACCTCGGCGACCTGCCCATGGCCCTGGCCCAGTTGCAGAAAAGCCGGACCATCGACACCGAACTGGACAACACGGAGGGGCTCGCCGGCACCTTTAACAACATCGGGACCATACACACCGAGCTCGGCGACATGCCCAAGGCGCTTGAGCACTACCAACGCAGCGCAGTGCTCTATGAGGAACTGGCCAATGTGAAGGGACGGGCCCAGGCCCTGATGAACCTCGGCGCCACGCACCTCGAAATGGGTGAACGACCGCAGGCGATGGAAGAGTTCCTGCTGAGCCTTGATCTGTACCGCGAACTGGGCCGCAAGCTGGAGATGGGCATGGCCTTCAACAACCTGGGGCGCACCTACAGTGAGCTGGGACGGGACAAGGAGGCCTTTGCGGCGCTCGATTCGGCCTTCTCCCTTTTCAGCGCACTGGGCAGCCAGCGCCAGCTCGCGCGCAACCACTACTACCGGGGGCAACTGCTGCTGAAAAAGGGCAATGCGGCGGGAGCGAAGGTGGAGTGCGGCAAAGGCCTTGCCATCGCGCGCGCCATGGGATTGCTGCAACAGCGCAAGGAATGCAGCGAATGCCTGATGCTCGCCTACGAACGCATGGGCGATCTGGCCAACGCATACCGTGCCCAGAAGGAATACATGCAGGTGGGCGATTCGCTCGACGACCTCAACAACAGCCGCGAAGTGATGCGCCTCGACCTGCAGCGCCAGTTCCAGGAACGACAGATCGCCGACAGTCTCGATAACGTGCGTCAGCGTTACGCAGCGGACCTGGCCTACACCAAGCAGATCGGCCGCGAACGCGAGCAACGCAACATCTTCCTGTTCTCGGGCATCGGCGTGCTGCTGCTGGCCGGCGGGCTGTGGAACCGCCTGCGCTACACACGCCGCTCAAGGGCGGCCATCCAGAAAGAAAAGGACCGCAGCGACGACCTCCTGCACAACATCCTGCCCCACGAGGTGGCCACTGAACTGAAGGAGAAAGGGCACGCCGATGCGAAGCACTTCGATGAGGTCACCATCCTGTTCACCGACTTCAAGGGCTTCACGGAGGTGAGCGAGCGCCTCTCCCCTGCCGATCTCGTGGCCGAACTGAACGTCTGCTTCAAGGCCTTCGACCGGATCGCGGACCGCTACCGGATCGAGAAGATCAAGACCATCGGCGACGCTTACATGGCCGCGGGCGGTGTGCCGGAACCGCGCGCAGGTGCCGCGCTCGATGCCGTGCTGGCCGCGCTGGACATGCAGGCCTTCATGCAACAGCGCCATGTGGAGCGCGTGAAGGCCGGGCTCCCCGCCTTCCAAATGCGCGTGGGCATCCATACGGGGCCGGTCGTTGCGGGCATCGTGGGCACTCGCAAGTTCCAATACGATATCTGGGGCGACACCGTGAACACGGCCAGCCGCATGGAATCATCAGGCGCCGTCGGTGAAGTGAACATCAGCGAGGCCACGTTCACGTTGGTGCGCAATGCAACGGGCCTGCGCTTCACACCACGTGGTCGTGTGCAGGCCAAGGGCAAGGGTGAACTGGAGATGTACTTCGTTGGCCGAAGCCTCGGCGAAGGCTGACTTCGTGGGATCGGCAGTGACCACCTGAACGCCAGCAGCGTTCCGGCAGCACCGGTCATTCGCGAACGGCCCGCACCCGATGCTCGGCCCCGGTGGCATCGCGCACCACCACCACGTAGGTGCCAGTGGCAAAGGCCTCGAGGTCCACGCCCGGCTGTGCACCAATAGAGCGAACGGGCATCGCAACGGCCCGCCCCATGGCATCCACCACCTGCACACTCGCCGAAACCGCCACGCCCTGGGGCATGCGCATGAACAGCATACCGGTCGTAGGGACAGGAAACACGGAAAGAGCACCATCCGCGACGCCCTCCGCCACGGCCGTTACCGTGCCGGTCACAAAGCCACGCGCGTCCGATGCAGCGAACTCGCTCAACGCCGCCACCGCGGCGCCATTGCTGAAGAGCTTTACATATCCACCTGCAAGGCCATTGCCACCACCATCCGTTACGCGCAGGTCGAAACACCCGGAGGGCTCCAGGTCGATCCAGACCACCTCTACTGTCGATGCCGAGGCATATGGACCACCTGAGGCCACGACCGCACCGGCCGCATCTCGTATGACCCAAGTGGTCTCCTGTGGGGCTGTATCCGTGCGCACCTCCACCATCACCACATGGCTCTCGGCGAAGGCCGGCACCTCGTCCAGCGCCTGCGTGAGCACGTTCCCTTCGGCGTCCTCATCGGGCTGTTCGTTCACGCTGATGATCCGGAACTCGAGCACATCGTCCACGGACACATCGGGCACTGTGGGTAACGCGGGCTGCCGCACCGAACCCACGGTGGCCGGCACGGCCAGCACCCAGTTGAAGGAATTCACCATCAATCCGTTCTTCCACGTCTCCACCACGCAGGTGCCCATGGTGGCCGAGCCCACGTTCTGGATCTTCAGCACAGGCGTGGCCCCGCCATTACAGGCGTAGCGCAGACCCGTGTACTCCAGGATGCGGGCATCGTGGGTGAATTGTGCCGAAGCCGCGCCTGCGAACAGGTTCGTGCCGATCAGCAGGGCCAGGGATGATCGAATGATGGTGTTCATTGCAGGGGCAAGGTATTCCGGGCGATGGACCGCGGCAATAGAACGTTGGTTACAGTGGGCCAAGGCGACGGATGGTGAAGGGGTGAAAAGCAGAAGCGGCCCCCCC
>JBEICT010000081.1:0-12576 GCA_040383865.1 Flavobacteriales bacterium
CCTCCTCCTCTCCTTCCTCCTCCTCCACGCCACAGGCCTGGCCCAGCCCCTCCCGGCCGATAGCCTTTCATCCCCCAACGGCGCCCTGCACCTGCGGCTGGCACTGGATGCACAGGGCGTGCCCACCTACACGGTCACCTACGGTCCGGAGCGCGTGCAGCTGGTGGCGCCCTCCCGCCTCGGTTTCGTGTTCCGCGGGGGCGATACCCTGCAACAGGGGCTGGTGCTGGAGCGCCGCGAGCAGGGTGCGTACGACAGCACCTGGACGGCGGTGTGGGGGCCGCAGCGGCGGGTGCGCGACCACCACCGCTGGCTGCGCTGGCAGCTGCGCGAGGCCACCGGCGAACGGCGGCGCTTGCAGGTGGAGTTCCGCGTGAGCGATGCCGGCGTGGCCTTCCGCTGCGTGGTGCCCGCCCGTGCGCCCGGCGACAGCCTGGTGGTGCTGGAGGAGCTGAGCGAGCTGGCCCTGCCCCTGGATGCCGAGGCGTGGTGGGCCTGGGCCGACTACGACACGCAGGAGCAGCGCTTCCAGCACACGCCGCTGCGCGAGGCAACCTGGGTGAACACGCCGCTGACGGTGCGCACGCGCGAAGGCATCCACCTGGCCGTGCACGAGGCCGCGCTGGTGGACCACCCCGCCATGACGCTGAAGCAGGACGCGCGCGGCGTGTACCGCACCGACCTGGTGCCCTGGGCCGATGGCACGCGCGTGAAATGCGTGGGCGCGCTGCGCACGCCGTGGCGCGTGCTGCTGGTGGGCCCCGATGCGGCGGGCCTGCTCACCTCGGACCTGCTGCTGAACCTGAACGAACCCTGCCGCATCGCCGACACCGCGTGGATCCGCCCGATGACGTACATGGGCATCTGGTGGGAGATGCACCTGGGCACGCACACGTGGACGCCCGGTGATCGCCACGGCGCCACCACCGCACGCGCACTGGCCTGCATCGATGCCGCGGCCGATGCCGGCGTGGACGCGGTGCTGCTCGAAGGCTGGAACACGGGCTGGGACCGCTGGGGCGCCGATGCCGCCTTCGACCAGGTGACGCCCGCGCCCGACCTGGACCTGGAGCGCGTGGCGGCCCATGCGCGCGAACGCGGCGTGGAGCTGATCGGTCACCACGAGACCGGCGGCGACGTGCCGCACTACGAGGCGGTGATGGCGCAGGCCTTCGCGCAGTGCCGGGCGCTGGGCATCCGCGTGGTGAAGACGGGCTATGCCGGGGCGGTGCGTCCGGCCGGCGAGCATCACTTCGGGCAGTACATGGTGCGCCACTTCCAGCGCGTGACGGAGCTGGCCGCGCAGTACGGGATCATGCTCGACGTGCACGAGTGCATCAAGCCCACGGGCCTGTGCCGCACCTGGCCGAACCTGATGACGGGCGAGGGCGTGCGCGGCCAGGAGTGGGAGGCGTGGAGCGAGGGCAACCCGCCGGGGCACACGGCGCTGCTGCCTTTTACGCGCGGGCTGGCCGGCCCCATGGACTACACGCCCGGCATCGTGGACGTGACCTACGCGAAGCGCGGCGCGCACGTGCCGTGGAACGGGCAGGAGAAGCCCGGCATGGTGTGCCGCGTGCACAGCACGGTGGCGCACCAGCTGGCGCTGTGGGTGGTGCTGTACAGCCCGCTGCAGATGGCCGCCGATGTGTTCACCAATTACACCGGCCACCCCGCGCTGCCGCTCTTCGGGGCCTGGGACGCGGACGTGGTGGAGACGCGCGTGCTCTCCGCCGCCGTGGGGGAGCATGTGGTGGTGGCGCGCCGCTCGGCCAACGGCGACTGGGCCGTGGGGGCCATCACGAGTGAGCAGCCCTTCACCGTGGATGTCCCGCTGGACTTCCTGGACCCCGCCGCTATCTGGCAGGCGGACCGCATCACCGACGCGCCGGACGCGCACTGGGAGACGGCGCCGGAGCGGTACGTGCACACCACGGAGCGGTATGCCGCGGGTGCGCTGCCGCGCACGCTGCGGTTGGAGCTGGCGCCGGGGGGCGGGGCGTTGGTGGTGTGGAGGAGGTGAGGAACACCCGTTACATCACGATGCTTGACGCGATGTTCGGGCTGTCGGGCTTCACACAGGTGATGGGCGGTGCTCAGGTCAATGTCAGCAGTTCCTTCAGCTCCTTGTCCGTCAGCGTATCCTTCTCTGACTTGTCGTAGATGGAGAGCAGGAACACGCGCTTGCCTGCGACATGCACATGGGTGATCACCCGACCACCACCGCTTTTGCCTTTCCCTTTGGACGCGATCGCCAGCCGGATCTTGTAGCAGTTGTTCCCCAGCGCTGTACCCATGTGCGGATCTTCGGAGAGGGCGGCACCCAATGCGACGATCTCTTTCTTGAGCGAAGGGAAACGCTTCACCAGCCGCTTCAACTCGCGGTCAAAGGGCCGTACGGTGACGACCTCAAAGCTCACGCACCAAGTCCTTGAGCAGTTTCGGCTTCCGTTTGCCGCTCTTGATCTCCTCCACTTCCTGCATGGCTTGTAGCAGGCTCTCGATGCGCTCGGCCTTGGCCTTGCTCAGTGGTTTGGCCTTCACGAAGGACAGGTTCTGCAACAGCTCCAGCACGAATGCGGTGCGTGAATCGGGTATTTCGAGAAGGAGCTTCATGCCTTACAAAGGTAACGTGCACGATAGCTCCGCACCAATTCCATCGCCTCCACGTGGCTCAACGTCTCGCCACGCTCGGCCTGGGCCAGGGGTTCCTCCACATCGCGGCGCACCTTGGCGGGCAGATCCTTCCACCGATCGCCGCTTTGCATCTGCAGCACCGTCTTCAATTGGTCGAGCACGGCTTCGTCGGTGGTGTTCAACACCTCCTTGGCAATAAGGGCTTGCTTGATCTCGACGCGGCTCATGGTGCTGGATCGATGACCAAAGCTAAGGCGCTGGCTTCGGTGCACGCTTGGCCTTGAAATGGGCCTCTACTTGTTCCTGTGCGTACACAGGTCCCGCAGCGAGGTCGGCCTCGGCCCGCTCCGTTCGCGCGCTTAGCACCGAACGCCAGAGCAATTCATCCTGATCGCCGCGCAGGAAGGCCAGCACGCTGCTCAGCACCTGCGTATCGCGCACCTCACCTGCCTGCCCGCGTTCAGGTTCAGGCAGGTTCAGTTCATCCGAACCACGAGCAGCGAGGAATGGGAACCATTCGTTGTCGGTCGTAAGTCTTGCCGTTATATCACTGCTCATTGATCTTTTTGCTCCCGTACTCGCGATCCGGTCGCTCCGATCACCAACCCGGCATCGAGATCGGTCCATATCGTGCGCTATTGGACGAACGCGCTACCTTTCCAGTGCTCTCTCTCCCACAACGGATGCTCACCATGCGCCCCCTTCTTCGCCACGCCGTGCTGCTCGCCGCTTTTATGCCCGCGATGCTCGCGGCACAGAGCAGCACGCCATGGTGCCGGAGCAGTGCCTCCGTGAGCCCTGATATCCTCGTTGCGGCCCAGGCCTACCAGCCGCGCGGTGGCACGCGCTATGTGAAGGTCAAGGCCATCATCGCCTCGCAGGTGGGGCCGGGCGGCGATGCCAGCGCGCCGAGCATCGTGCAGCGCGATATCGATGGCATGAACGAGATCTTCGCGCAGAGCAACACCGGCATCCAATTCGAGCTCTGCGGGCCGGTGCAAATAGTGGACGACAATGCGCTCCATGCGGCTTGGAGCTTCAACCCGGCGGCCATCAACCCGTATTACGAGCCGGGCTATTTCACCTTGGTGTACACCACCATGCTGCCCAACAACCTCGGCGGCCTGGCCATGGGCGATATCGTTTACATGCTCGGGCAGGGCAACCCGACGATCGCCGCGCACGAGTTGGGCCATGCACTTGGCCTGCCACACACGCACGACGTGATCACCGAGGCGGAATTGGTGGACGGCAGCAATTGCGGCACAGCCGGCGACTTCATCTGCGACACGCCCGCGGACCCCAACCTCGGGCAGGCCGGTATGGTGGACCATGCCACCTGTAACTACATAGGCACCGCCACCGATGCCAACGGCCAGCCCTATGCGCCCTTGGTGGACAACATCATGAGCTATGCGCAGTGCAATTCCATCGCGTTCACTCCCGGCCAGGTGCAGGTGATGCAGTACGTGCTGGACAACGTGAAGACCAATATCCGCCGCAGCGCGCAGCCTGTCGCCATCGATCCATTCAGCACGCGGCTATGCCACAACGTGGGGCCCATCACGCTTTCGGCCACGCCTGCGCCCGGTACTTTCGGCGGACCACTGGTGAATGGCGACACCTTGATCAACACGCCGAACCCGCCCAGCGAGTACTACGTGACCTGGACGCCGACCACGCCGCCGCAGGACAGCACCACCTTCATCGACCAGTCGAACACGTTCTTCGACCAGTATGCTGTCTACAACTACACGTACACGGTGTTCGACAGCCTGGTACAAACCATCCGTGCCGGTGCCGATGGCCGCCTGACCCAGGTGGACTTCAGGATACACGACCCGCTGCTCAACAACTTCCGACTGCGCGTCTATGCTGGTGAAGGAGCCGGTGTGGTGCTTTTGCACGAGACCACACTTGCCGCACCTGCCATTGCGGATACGGCGTGGCTCTCCATACCAGTTTCGGACTTCGTGCCCATCGCCAACCATGCGGTGTACACCCTTGAACTTGTTGCGGACCATGCCTTCACGTTGGTCACCGGCTTCGGGGCCAACTGGGCGTACTACGATTACACGCGCGGCAGCAGCAATGTAGATGCCTACCGCGATGCCGTCTTCCGCACCTGGGTGCATGGCCTGCCGCCCTGCCAGAGCGCCATCCGCTATTACGAGCTCTACCAAGGACCACCGCGCTATATGCTGAACCTGGCCGACGCCTACTGCATCACCGAGGTGGACACCGTATGGCTCTTCGGCGACAATGACGCATCGCCACTTGCAGAGATCTGGATCGATGGCGTTGATACCAGCGCGTTCATACCCTCCCTGCTCGGCGAAGGTGCGCACGAGCTGCTGTACATCAACTCCGTCTTCGGCTGCACCGATACCACGGTATCTCCGATCAATGTGACGATGCCCGCACCGCTCACCGTGCCCGCGCTCGGCTCACCCATCTGCTTGACCACTCCGCCTTTCGTCCTGGAAGGTGATCCGCCGGGTGGCTACATCACCATCAACGGCGTGCGCGACAGTCTGCTGAATGCCGCAGCGCTTGGGATCGGCGCGCACAACGTCCAGTATCACTTTGCTGAGCTGCTCGATAGTATCGCCTTCGTGGACCAGACCACGGGCATCGGCAGCTACGCCTCCGGCGCGCAGGGCACCGTGGAGGTGGGCACCACGATCTGGCAATCCTTCACCCCGGCCTTCAGCGGTCGCCTGGAGGAGTTCATTGTTTCACTCTATGGCGTCAATGGTCCGTTCGAATACGGCGTGAAACTGCTGCGCGGCACAGGGCCGGGTGGAACGGTGATCGCCACCGACACCATCACCGTGCCGCCCAACACCTCTTTGGTGGACATCCTTGGCGCCATGCAGGTCGAGGTGCTGCGCGATTCGGTGTACACGATGCAATTGGAGCGACTGTCCGATGCACTGCCCACCGCCAACCAGATCTACTACTTCACGGACGGCTCCCGTTACCCGCGAGGCACCGGGCAGTTCGGCAGCACTGCCGATATCGACTTCTATTTCAAGGAAACCGTTTCCCGCATCTACACTTGTGCGGACTCCATCACTGTGCCGTTCACGGTGGAAGTCTGCACCGGCATGCCGGAACAGGACCTCGGCACCGTGCTGATCGGACCGAACCCCTTCAGCGATGTGCTCACGTTGCGCGCCGGGTGGGACCTGGAGTATGTGCTGTATAATGCCGTAGGGGCCGAGCTGCTCTCAGGGATCGCGCGTGGTGGGTCGCCTACCAGCCTAAGCACCGCACACCTCGCGGCCGGGCTTTACATGGTGCGCGTGAACGCTGAGGACAGCACGGTCCAACGGACCCTCGCAGTAGTGAAAGAGTGATGGTGCGCCTGTTGATGGGCTGTCGTCAGCATCGCTATCACAGACCTGGAAACGCGCAATGTGTCCGATGGTCATTCCTGGTCCTTGCGCACGTGCGGTCGCCAGCCCGATAGCTTCAGTGTTCCGGGTATGCCCTCCTGCACGGTCCAGCAGCGCTCGACCACCTGACCACGCGCATGCCAACGCACCCCGATGTTACTATGGTCTGGCCAGATGTCCAGGTTGCCCATGCAGCGGTCCCACATGGCATCCTCCACACCCAGCTGCCGTCTTAGCGTATTCCTCTGGCTCGCTTCCGTCTTCCTTCGCCGCGCAGGGGAATTCCTTTGCCGCGTGAAGGAATACCGGCGCTTCGCTACCGTGTTCCTTTGCCTCGCTAACGTATTCCGCCGCCACGAGGGGGACCTCCTTTACCACACGACCAAATGCCGACGACCCCTGAATGGAACCTCCTTAATGGCGCCAATATAGCCTGACGTTCTAGGGATTATAATCTATCACCTGCACCGGATCCCAACCTCAACGTCCCTCCCTATTGACCCGACCCGGTCGTCCTGGGAATGAGTGCATGGTTCCCTCAACCCCTCCGATCCGTCCCGATCCATTCCACGTGCAGCCGTGCGCAGGCGACCTTAGCGCCACCATTCCGCACATGCCCGCCCCCTGCACCCTCCCGGACCACGGCGCCCTGCGCGCCGTCGGCCGCGCCTTCACCGCGCTCTGCTATCTGGACACCTCGTCCATGGGCGTGGTGGCCGAGGGCACCGCGCAGGCCGCGGACCAGACCCATACACCACCCATGATCCGTTCCATGGCCTTTCTCGTTGGCCTTCTGCTGTGTGTTACCACACCCGTAAAGGCACAGTCCTCCATCGGCAAGGCGGTGGTGACCGAGCGCGATGGGTTGAGGGTCGTAGTCGGTAAGGACAGTGCTTTTTCCTCGGACGTTGAGAACGCCGAAATGCTGGAGATCGAGCTCATAACGCTGGATGAACTGACGCAGGGCGTGATGGTTGAACTGCAAAAGCTGCAGCCAACGGACAGCGCGCGTGCCACCATGGAAAAGGAACAGCGCTATTGGTCGGAGGCACGCACCAAGCAATGCCATGCGGAGGGCCGCATGGTGGGCCGAAAGCAGCGAAAGCAACAGGAGCTCGGCTGCAGGAGATGGGCCGCCCTGGCGCGTTTGGAGGAACTGTTGATCCGGTACGACGAGCTCGCCGTGCCGAACCTGCCGGAACCCCAACAGATGGAGGGTCCCGGTCAATGAGCATTGCGGCCATGGCCATGCGGTACCTCTTCCCCCTTCTCCTCCTTCTTGTGCTGGGCACACCTTCGGCAAGCGCCAAGGGCCGCTTCTGGTCCTACACCCTCACCGGCACCGCCTACGACAAGGCCACCAAGGACGTGCTGCGCAACACGGCGCTGATGATCGGCAAGCAGCTGGTGACCACCGACAGCCTGGGGCACTACACGGTGACCATCAGCGGTGTGACCTGCGACAAGGGTACGGTCTGGCAGATCAGGCGGTGCAACGAGAAGGCGTATGGCCAGCTGGAGGTGCGCCGTGCGCTCGGCGGTACGAGCACGACCATCAACAGCCACTGGAAGCAGTATGCGTTCTGCGAGAGCGGCATCACGCCGTGCAAGGAGCAGCGGAGGGATCTGTACGTGCCGTGAGGGGAAGGCCGGAGGTACGCTTCAATCGACCACCTCCTGCCGCATCATCCGCTGCAGTGCATACAACATTGCCACGCACAGCAGCAGTACGCCGGTGAAGATCCACCACGTCGTGTAGAAGTCGGCCCAGGCAATAAGGTGCAGGCCGAGTGAGTGCCCAATGATGTGAGAGACGCTCCACGCCACGGTGTAGAGGCCCATGTAGGCGCCGGGACTGCCCCGATCCGCCCGCTCATTGGCCATCCGGTTGGTGAAGGGGAAGCAGAGCATCTCACCCACGGTCATGAATAGCATGCCCACCCAGAGGAAGACGACGTGAGGCAGTAGATCAAGCACGGCAAAGCTGGCCGCGAAGAGCAGCACACTGCTGCGCAGGATGAGGTGCAGGCCGGTCCTACGTGTTTCCAGGTAGCGCACCAGTTGCATCTCCACCAGGAAGATCAGCAGTCCGTTGCTGCCCAGGATGAGGCCGATGTACTCCTCGCTGAGCCCATGCACCTGGCTATAGAACAGCGGCACGGTGCTGAAGTACTGCAGGAAGGGGATGCCGATGAGGGTGACGATGAGCAGGAAGAAGAGGTAGGGCCGGTCGCGGTAGGGTGAAACTGCTGCGGCACGTTCGGCGGCCGCGGATGCTGCGGTGCGTGGCAGGCGCGGCAGGCCGACCCAGAGGATGAGCGCTGCTGCAATGCAGGTGAGCGCATCCATCCAGAACAGTCCGCTGAAGCCGCCATGTGCGATGATGAAGCCACCCAATGCGGGACCCAGGCTGAAGCCCAGGTTGATGGCGAGACGGATCAGTGTGACGGCACGCGTGCGCTGTTCGGGCGGCGCATAGCCGCGGATGGCCACGAACATGGCCGGACGGAACGCATCGCTGAGCACCATGAGCAGGAAGACGCCTGCGCAGAAGGGCCAGAAGCCGTTCACATACTGGAGCGCGATGAAGGCCAGGGCCGAACTGACCAAGGCACCGATCATGACGGTATGGGTGCTGATGCGGTCCGCAAGCTTGCCACCGAGCCACGAACCCACCACGGAACCCGCGCCGAAGCTGGTCATGATCCAGCCCACCTCCTCCAACGAAAGACCCATGTCCTTGGTGAGGTAGAGCGAGAGGAAGGGCACGACCATGGTGCCGGCCCGGTTGACGAAGGACGCGAGCGTGAGCAACCATATCGCACGGTTGAATCCGGAGAAAGAGCCTACATAGAAGCGGTATGCGTTCGCGAGGACGTTCACGTTCGAAAGGGAATGGAAGGCATTGACGAATGCACGGGCCTCACCGTTGCCCGGCAAAGGTCACGCCCCGCGCGCTCGGCCGATCACACCCATCACTCCCCCATCGCCACCCGTGCCGCCAGCACCGCACTGATCAAGGTGACCGGTGTGAAGATCACTGTCTCGCGAAGGTCCAATGCGAAGAGGTTGCCCGCGGTGTTGAGGGCGAAAAGGGCGCAGACCAGCCACATGCCCCACTTGCCCACGGCCGGCATGGAACGGCCGATGCGACCCATTCGCATAAGCACGAGCGCCACGAAGACGAGCACGAAGCTGATGCTCACCAATGCGCCCACCGTACGCTCCCCCTCGTTCTGTAAGCGACCGCCCCACACCATTTCCGTGGGGATGAGGCCCGCAAGGACCACCAATTGGAAGATGATCGCGGCGACGAAGAGCGCGAACAGGGTGTAGGCAGCGGTGCGGAAGGGGATGTGGCGAAGCATACGGTGCAGGATGAACTGTAAAGTTGGCACGCAACACTACGACCGCGTGCAGGACCGGGTACATTCCCGACAGCGTTCCCGCATGCCACGCCCTGCTTCAAAGAATGACCTGCTCGCGCAGAGCCGCAGCAACTACGACGCGTTGAACGCGTTCATCGCCGGTCTCCCTCCCGCCGACCGTGAGCGCTCCTTCAGGCCCGGCACCATGAACCGCAACATCCGCGATGTGCTGGGCCACATGCACCATTGGCACATGCTCATGCTCGGCTGGTACGCAGTTGGCATGCAGGGTGGCAAGCCGGCAATGCCTGCCAAAGGCTACACGTGGACCCATACACCTGATCTGAACCGCTATATCCACGCTGCCTATAGCGATGTCCCATTGAAGAAGGCACATGCCCTTTTCGAGCGCTCCCACGCCGAAGTGATGGCCCTGATCGAGCGCCACAGCGATGCGGAGCTTTTCACCAAGGAGCGCTACGCGTGGACGGGGAGCACATCAATTGGGTCCTACCTCGTGTCCTGCACATCAAGCCACTACGACTGGGCGCTGAAGCTGATGCGTAAGGGCTTGAAGTGAAGTGCGCTGCCGTGGGACCATTCGTGGGAAGCGTAACGAACAGCTCACCTCCGCTCCGTACAGTACTTCCGCTGCTGCTCCACAAAGCCCGGACAAATGCTTGCCCGCTTGTACTTCAGGTGCTGCCGGTCCTTGCGCACCTTGGGTCGCCAGCCGAAGAAGTCCACGGTGCCGGGGATGCCCTCCTGCACGGTCCAGCAGCGCTCGCGGACCTCATCGCCGACACGCCAGCGCAGACCGATGTTGCTGTGGCCGGGCCAGATGTCGAGCTTGCCGATGCACTTGTCCCACGCGGCATCTTCCACACCGGGTTGGCGCCGGAGGAAGGCGACCAGGCTGTCATGCGTGTTGTGGTAGGCCGTGTAGGTCCCCGAGGAGTTGCTGACCGTATACCCCTTGCGAACCCGGTGGATCTCGTGCTTCATCCAAAGGTCCAGGGCGCGTTCGTTGCCGGAGGCGAGGGCGCGTTGGAAGCGCTGTACATTCTGCGCTTGCAAGGTCAGTGGTACGAACAATAGACCGAAGATCAGGGTCTTCATTGCTCGGTACGTGCCAACTCCATGCGCCCTTCAACTACACTGATCACTTCCAGCCTCCCCGGTCGTGGCAGGGGGCGAGCAGGGTCCTTTGGTGGCTTCGGCGGCTTCCCCTTCGTTCCCAAGGAATAGCTACGATCCACCGGACCATTCGCGGTTTGGAAGGAGACGATGAGGACGGCGTTGCCCCAGCGTGTATAGCCGCTGGTCACCATCCGTACACCGCGCTGTTGGCGCAGTACTTCGGCCATGGCTCCAACGCGGTAGTTCCAACTTGGTGACGGGGGTGTGCTCCGATCCTCTGCCACCGGATCACCGTTGTCGAACACCAGCTTGCGCACATGTTCGTCCATGCCGTTCAGGTCACCACGTTCAATGGCCAAGGCGAACGCTACTGGATCGCGCACCGGTCCGGCAAGGGCCGACGCGACACTAACATCCGACTGCGCCGCAACTTGGAAGGATGCCGTGATGGAACACGTCAACAAAAGGACTAGGCTTGGTCTCATGGTTCCGTTCGTTCGTGTGCATTTAAGTGAATCTCGTTCTCCAGCAGGAAGTCCACATCACGCAGATGCTCTCCCTCCGCAGGCACCTGTCTGAGGAGATAACGTCCACTGGCCTCGGCTCGCAGGTAAAGCACGACGTGATGTCGCCAGCTCTCTGTGTAAACGTCGGTATCGGTGCGCACCGCGAAGGTGAGGTCGCACACAACGGTGCTCTCGTTCGTCAGATACAGATCCTCGAACCTCGTTAGATGCGGTTGTCCGCTGTTGGTCCACACGAACTCGAAGCGCATGCTGTCCCAGCGCTCCGGGTTGATGGGGCTGATGCGCACGTGGTCGCCGAACAGGTCGCCGATGACAGTATCACGCGGAACCCCGGTGTCGATCACCAGCGCGCCTTCCTTCCATCGGTAGTGGCTCGGCTTCCAGTCGAATGCGCCGAGGTCGATCTCCTTGGCGTAAGGCGCACGGATGACCATCGTGGAATACACCTGGAACGTGACCGCCATGTTGATCAGGTGGAAGTCCACCCAGCGGCCGTGGGCATTGCGGATCACCTCGCAGTCGATCTCCCCCTCGAAATGGCCGGTCTTGAGGTCGACCATGAGCTGCGGCGAGGTCCACACCGTACCCGGCCGGGGCATGCCCACGGCGTTCGCGACCATGGCCGTGTAGTAGCCCTTGATCTCCCAGCCCTGGATGTTGGTGACGGTGCCGGTGACGTGGACGGTGCGGACGGATCCCGCCACGCCAAGGGCCATAAGGATCCCGAGGAGCGAAAAAGGGGTGCGCACCATAGCCTGTGCATGCATGGCAGCACGAAGTTCGAACCAAATGCCCGTAGGCGTGTACGGGCAACCGATGAGATCGTCCATCCTCTGCTTGCTTCTGCTGCCCATGGGTCTTTTCGCCCAGCACTGCGGATATGACTTTGCCGCCATCATCGTGGTGCATGCCCACCGGGCGAACAACCCTGCCGTGGAGCCCCGCCTGCGCATCACCCTGCTGGACACCAGCAACCTACCGGCCGTGATCAACCGGCAGGACTGGAACCGCTTCCGGCCCAACGATGGGCGTAGCGTGCTGCACGACCGTGCCTGGCAGCCGCACTTCGAGCGATACAGCGGTCAGGTGTTCCCCTTCGCCGGCGACAACTATGTGCTTGTCGTCCCTTCCCACCTGGACTACACGGGCTACTCGATCCTGGTGCAGGACGAGCGCAACGGCGGCATGGGCGAACTGAAGCGGACCGTGGTGCCCATCACCGACAACGATGTGTACATCCTGTGCGGCACCTATGATGAGGAGGTCTATCCGTCCATGGAAGGAAGACCGGCCTTCAAGCCGATGGACATCATCCTGTACACACTATGAGAACCCTCCTGCTGTTCACTCTGCTTCCCGTGGGCGCTTTGGCCCAACACTGCGCTTACGACTTCTCCTCCGTGATCGTGGTGCGGCCGCATGCCGCCGGTGACAGTACGGTTGTGGATGGCCTGCGCATCACGCTGTTGGATACCAACAACCTTGCCATGGTCCACCACGACA
>JBEICT010000082.1:0-12430 GCA_040383865.1 Flavobacteriales bacterium
CCTTGTAGCTGCTGAAGTAGGTCTGTCGGCAGCGCTCGTGGTCGCCCCAGGTGGTGCGGAGGATCCCGGGCCAGGGGAACTTCATGCACAGCAGGCCCTCCACCTCGTTCTCGGTGATCTCCTTTCCCTCGGGCGTCAGCAGCACGGGCTGCACACCGGGCAGGGGCCACGCGGCGTGCGCTGGTTTCTCGTCGTTCACGCCGGCCATGGTGCTGATCAGGATGCCGCCGGTCTCGGTCTGCCACCAGGTGTCCACCACCGGGCAGCGGTCCTTGCCCACGTGGATCTTGTACCAGTTCCACGCCTCCTCGTTGATGGGCTCGCCCACACTGCCGATCACCCGCAAACTGTCCAGCGAGTAGGCCAGGACGTGGTCCAGTCCGGCGGCCATCAAGCTCCGGATCGCCGTGGGGGCCGTATAGAAGATGTTCACGCCGTGCTTGTCGATCACCTGCCAGAAGCGTCCCGCATCGGGGAAGGTGGGCACACCCTCGAACACCAGTGTGGTGGCGCCCGCCAGCAGCGGACCGTAGATGATGTAGCTGTGGCCGGTGATCCAGCCCACATCGGCCGTACACCAGTAGATGTCGCTCTCCTCGTACTGGAACACGTTGCGGAAGGTGTAGTCGGTGTACACCATGTAGCCGCCGCAGGTGTGTACCACGCCCTTGGGTTTGCCCGTGCTGCCGCTGGTGTAGAGGATGAAGAGCGGATCCTCCGCGTCCATCACCTCGGCAGGGCAGTGCTTGTCCACGTGTTTGAGCTCCTCGTGCAGCCACACATCGCGGCCGTCCACCATGTTCACGGCCCAGCCCAGGCGCTCGGTCACGATCACCTTCTGCACGCTGGGGCAATTCTCCAATGCTTCGTCCACCACGCGCTTCACGGGGATCTGCTTGTGCCCGCGGTTCAGGCCGTCGCTCGTGAGCACGATGTTCGCCTGTGCATCCTGGATGCGGTCGCTCAGGCTCTGTGCGCTGAAGCCGCAGAACACCACACTGTGGATGGCCCCGATGCGCGCGCAGGCCAGCGTGGCGATGACCAGCTCGGGCACCATGGGCATGTAGATGCAGATGCGGTCGCCCTTCTTCGCTCCGTTGCGTTTCAGCACGTTGGCGTACTGGCACACCCGCTCGTGCAGCTCGCGGTAGGTAAGGCGCGTGAACGCTTCTTGCGGATCGTTGGGTTCCCAGATGATGGCCAGCTTGTTGCCGCGCTTCTTCAGGTGCCGGTCCAGGCAGTTCTCGGTGATGTTCAGCTTGCCGCCCGCGAACCACTTCACGTTGGGCTTCTCGAAGTCCCACTCCAGCGCGGTGTTCCACTTCTGGTGCCACTCGAAGGTGTCGGCTTGCGCGGTCCAGAACCCTGCGGGGTCCTTCACGCTTTCGGCGTAGGATGCGTCGTATTCGGCTTGGGTGCGGATGCGTTTCAGGGCCATGTCCGAAAAATACGGACCGTGGTGCAGCCAAGGTCCATGCGACCTACTGAGCGGACCGCTCGAAGCCGGGTCGCAGCGCCAATCCCAATCTGGTGCCTTCCTCCACCATCAGTCCCCAGGCCTGTTCGCGATCGTTCTGGATCTTGCCATCCAGTATGGCATCCTTGATCGCGGTCTTGATGTCGCCAATGGGCCTGCTTGGCGGTATGCCGAACGCGTTCATGATATCCTGGCCCGTGATCGGAGGTTGGAAGTTGCGCACGCGGTCCTTTTCCTCCACCTCCTTCAACTTATGGATGACCACCTCGTAGTTGCGGAGGTAGCGTTCCTTTTTCTTCTCGTTCTTGCTGGTGATGTCCGCGCGGCACAGGATCATCAATGCATCGATGTCGTCGCCAGCATCGAAGAGCAATCGACGCACCGCGCTATCTGTCACCTCGTCCTTGGTGAGCGCGATGGGGCGCAGGTGCAGGGCCACCAGCTTCTGCACGAACTTCATCTTTTCGTCCAGGGGCAGCTTCAGGCGACGGAAAATGCCCGGCACCATGCGTGCGCCCTTGTCCTCGTGGCCATGGAAGGTCCAGCCATGGCCCGGCTCGAAGCGCTTGGTACGCGGTTTGGCGATGTCGTGCAGCACGGCACCCCAGCGGAGCCATAGCTCATCGCTATGCTCACAAACATTGTCCAGTACTTGCAGTGTGTGGTGGAAATTGTCCTTGTGGCCTATCCCGAACTTCTCTTCGGCCCCCGCCAGCTCCAGGAACTCGGGGAAGAACTCCTGCATCAGCCCACTGTCGCGCAGCAGGTTGAAGCCAATGCTGGGTTTCTTGGTCAGGAGGATCTTATTGACTTCGGTATGAATTCGTTCGGCGCTAATGATCTCCAGGCGTGAGGCATTACGCTTGATGGCGTCGAAAGTGACCGGGTCGATGATGAAACCCAACTGGTTGGCGAAGCGCACGGCCCGCAACATCCGCAGCGGGTCATCGCTGAAGGTGATATCCGGGTCGAGCGGGGTGCGGATGAGGCCTTGGTCCAGGTGCAGGATCCCTCCGAAGGGGTCCACCAATGCACCAAGGCTGCCTTGGTTCAGGGATATGGCCAGCGCGTTGATGGTGAAATCGCGCCGTTCCTGGTCGTCCTTGATGGTGCCGGGCTCCACCTCGGGCTTGCGGCTGTTGCGACTGTAGCTCTCCTTGCGCGCCCCCACGAACTCCACCTGGATGTCACCCAGAGGGTCATGTAGGGAGAACATCGCCGTGCCGAAGTTCTTGAACACATGTACGGGTTCCGCGCCGAGCCGCTTGGCCACGGCCTGAGCGAAGGTCATTCCATCGCCCTCCACCACGAAGTCGATGTCCTTGCAGGGCCGCCCGATGAGCCGGTCGCGCACGTAGCCGCCAATGGCGAAGGCCGGAATGCCTTGATGTAAGGCTTCCTCCGCCACCGCCTTGAACAGCGGCTCTTCCACCACGCCATTGAGGCGGGCGGGGTCCACGGAGTAGCTGCTGGTGCGGGACATGGCGATCAGAAAATGAGGCGATCGGAAGATCTTGGAATGGAATTCCTCCCTTGGTGTTCGGTGGGCGGCAAAAGTAGGTTCTGGGCTCAGGATGCGACCCCAGCGTCAAGGGAATAGCGCAGGCACGGCGAAAATGTCCGAGGCCAGTGCATGGTCGCGTCAGGCACAGATCAACATGAACGGTGAACGCATCCGGAAGGAGGGCATTAGTGAATATGACCGGAGGTGGGTTTACATTCGGCGCCACGGAACACGGCCATGACCAAGAACAACCGACTGACCATCTGGATCCTGATCGCCATGGTGCTGGGCATCGCTGTGGGTTATGCCATGCATCATGGAATGGAGCTCAAGGCCAGAAAGGATGTGGCTGAGAACCTGAAGCTGCTGACGGACATCTTCCTGCGCTTGGTGAAGATGATCATCGCCCCGCTGGTCTTCAGTACGCTGGTGGTGGGCATCGCGAAGTTGGGTGATTTGAAGACCGTAGGCCGTGTGGGCGGCCGTGCCCTGCTCTGGTTCATGTCCGCTTCGTTGGTCAGTCTCCTGCTCGGCATGTTGCTGGTGAACGTGCTGAAGCCCGGCGTGGGACTTCAGTTGGAAGCCAGCGGGGACGTGGCCGATGTGATCGGTAAGACACAGTCCTTCACGCTGAAGGACTTCATTTCTCACTTGTTCCCCAAGAGCATCGTAGAGGCGATGGCCACCAATGAGGTGCTGCAGATCGTGGTGTTCAGTCTGTTCTTCGGGGTGGCCTGTGCCAGCATCGGCGACTACGCGAAGCCCGTAGTGAAGCTGCTGGAGAGCGTGTCGCACGTGATCCTGAAGATGGTGGGTTATGTGATGAACTTCGCACCGTTGGGTGTCTTCGGGGCCATCACGGCCGTGATCGCAATACATGGGCTTGGTGTCCTCAGCACGTATGCCGTATACATCGGTCAGTTCTACCTCGGACTGCTCATCCTGTGGGTCATCCTGTTGGGTGTCGGGTTCCTTTTCCTAGGCCTTCGGATGAAGGAACTGATGCGACGCATCATACAGCCGGTGACCATTGCCTTCAGCACCACCAGCAGTGAAGCGGTGATGCCGAAGCTCATGGAGGAATTGGAACGCTTCGGCTGCAAGGACAAGGTCGTGAGCTTCGTCCTCCCATTGGGCTATAGTTTCAACCTGGACGGCAGCATGATGTACATGACCTTTGCCAGCCTGTTCATTGCGCAGGTCTATGATGTGCCGCTCGCGCACGATCTTCCGATGCAGCTGACCATGCTGCTCACGTTGATGCTGACCAGCAAGGGCATAGCGGGCGTTCCACGGGCCTCACTGGTGGTTGTGGCAGCAACATTGGGGATGTTCGGCGTGCCGATCGAAGGCATTGCGCTGATCCTTCCCATCGATCACTTCTGCGACATGGGCCGCAGCGCCACGAACGTGGTGGGCAACGCCATCGCCACCAGCGTGGTGAGCAAGTGGGAGGGGGAGCTCGGGCACTAAAGCGTCATTAGCGGGTCCGGTCCGATCATGCCTGCATTCCCCAGCAGGAAACGAAGGGGCACTAAGCGCACCAAGGTCGCACCGAGCTCATTCCCTCGTGGCCGGGCGTTGCGAGCAATCCGGGATCAGAACCGCAGCAGTTCGGGGACCAGGCCCAGCACCACGACCGCGAGACCGCAGAAGGAGATCACCAGCCAGTTCAATCGGCTCACCACCAGTTCCGGGGCCTGTTCACGGGGTGTGAACGCCTCCCGGATCACCAACACGTAGTAATAGACCCCGACCAGCGCCATCGCCACCGCGAAGGCCGTCGTCAGGATGTAGCCACCTTCAATGCCCAACAGGAACACCTGGTACTTGGCGACGAACCCGGCTGTGAGCGGTATGCCGGCCAGGGAAAGGAGCAACAACATGGTGACGATGGCCAGCCACGGACTGCTCCGGTAAAGCCCGCGGAAGATCCGGATGTTCTCGTCGCCATTGGCCGCCCGTTTGGCGAGCGTGAGCACCACGAACAGCCCCAGCGTGGCCAATGAATAGGTGATGGAATAGTAGAACAGCACACCCGGTGCACCAGGGTCGCTTCCCAGAAAGGCCAACAATAGGAACCCACTGTGGGCGATGCCGGAATAGGCGAGCAAGCGTTTGAACTGTGTCTGTCGCAGGGCCACGATGTTGCCCAGGAACAGGGTGAGCAGGGTCATCACCACCAGCATCGTTTGTATCGCACCCGGGAGTTCCATCCCCGCGATCAGGCGGTGGAAGGCGGCGAAGGCGGCCGTCTTCACCACCGTGCTCATGTAGGCGGTGACCAGGGTGGGTGCGCCCTCATAGACGTCCGGGCTCCAAAAATGAAAGGGCACCGCCGCCACTTTGAAGGCCAGTCCTGCGATGGTGAAGAACAGGCCCAGGAGATACAGCATGTGGGATGACCCGCTCGCAGAGGCTGCCGAAGCCTGAATTGTGGCCAGGTCCAGGGATGCGGTGGAGCCATAGAGCAGTGCGATGCCCATGAGGAAGAAGCCCGAGGCGAAGGATCCCTGCAGGAAGTACTTGAAGGCCGCCTCACCGCTCCGGAAGCTGTCCCGCTTGCCTCCCGCGAGGATGTACAAGGGGATGCTCAGGATCTCGATCCCCAGGAACAGTACCAACAGGTTGGAGTAGCTGATCAGCAATACCGCACCGACCAGTGAGAAGATGATCAGGGCGTACTGCTCGGCCACGTTCTCGCGCACACGGCTGTAGTAGTCGATGCCGAAGATGAACAGCAGCACGGTGATCAGCGTGAGCGCCTGCCCGAAGACGGAGCCGAAGTGATCGAAGCGCACCATGGCACCCACCAGTGGCACGTTCATCATCCAGCCGGAGCGGATGACGACCATCGTGGCCAGCAGGCCGATGATCCCCAGGGGGGCCAGCAGCGTGCGTTTTCCGAAGAGGCCTGCGTAAAGCAGCAGCACGCCAAGGACGGAGAGCAGGACCAGGGCGCTCATCTCAGTTCAGGGTTGGGAATGAGGTGAGCAGCACTTGCACGGGCCCCTCCACGAGGTCCAGGATGGGACGGGGATGCACGCCGAGCACGAAGGTGAGGGTCACCAGCGGCACCAGCACCAAGTGGTCGCGCAGGCTCACGTCGTTCATCTCGATCTCCCATTTGTCCGTCCCCAGCATCACCCGCTGATAAGCGTACAGCATGTAGATGGCCCCCAGCACGATGGTCGATACTGCCGCCAACGACAGCCACGCGTTCACCTGCCAAAGCCCCGCGAACATGAGCCATTCGCCCACGAAGCTCTGTGTGAACGGCAGTCCGATGGCATTGACGAGCACCAACATGAACAGCACGGCCAGACGTGGCACGCGGGCTTTCAGGCCTCCCATGGCAGCCATCTCGCTCGACCCCACGCGCTCCTTCAACGCGCCGGAGATGTACAGCATGCCGATGGCCAATACCGCGTGCGCAAAGGCCTGATAGAGCGAACCGGTCATGCCCAGGCGGTTGCAGGTGAACAGTCCGGCGCATAACACCCCGACGTGGCTGAGGGATGAATAGGCGATCAAGCGGCGAAGGTCCGACTGACGGAAGGCGATGATGGCCGCGTAGATCGCACCGACCAGGCTGAGCGCGATGACCGTGTCGCGCCAGTGTTCAACACCGAGCGGCACGGCCGGGAACACGATGCGCATGGTGCCATACAGGCCCATCTTCAGCATCACGGCAGAGAGCACCATGGTGCCCTGCACAGGTGCGGTGGTGTACGTGTCGGGCTGCCAGCCGTGGAAGGGAAAGATCGGCAGCTTGATGGCAAATGCCAGGAACAGCACCCAGAACAGCCAGACCTGTGTGTCATAGGGCAGGTCGAGCGTGGCCAGTGCCGACAGGTCGCCATTGAATCCTTCCACCTGCACCAGGCAATAGACCGCACCGAACAGGAGCGAAAGACCGCCCAGCAGGGTGTACATGAAGAAACGCACGGTGATGGCCCGTCGCCGTTCACCGCCCCAGTACAGCAGCAGGAAGAACACCGGCAACAGGGCCAGTTCGTAGAAGATGTAGAACAGCAGCAGGTTCTGCGCCGTGAACACGCCCATGACGAAGCTCTGGGTGAACAGCAGCAGGGCGTTGATCATGGAAGGGTGCTGGAGCCGTTCACCATAGCCCGCCCCGATGATGAAGGGATACACCAATGCGGTCAGCAGGAGCATCAGCAGGCCCACCCCGTCGTACCCCAGCGTGAACCGAAGGCCCCAGGCCGTGGCCCATTCGACGTCCAATGCCTGCACGGGTATGCCTTGGTAGTTCGACCACAGCCAAAGCGTGAGCGCCAGGCTCACCAAGCTGGAGAACAAGGCGATGCCCCTGGCGTAACGCGTCGGTGTGGCCACCAGCAGCACCATGGCCGTGAGCAAGGGGATGAGCAGGAGCGCGAGCAGGGCCATGTCAGTTGCTCAACAAGGTGATGAGGAGGAAGATGATGATGCCTGCCAACATGGCCAACAGGTGGAAGCTGGCGTTCCCGGTCTGGATCCTGCGCACCAAGCCGCCCAGCCGGAGGGTGATCGCACCGAAACCGACCATCAACGGGATCATCACGCGCTGTTCACCCACAGCGTGGAATTGCGTGCTCAACCAGCCGAATGGACGTTCGAACGCCCAGGCATAGAATTCATCGATGCGCCAGCGTTCCGCCAACAGACGCTTGGGCATCGGCATGGAAGAGCTATCGCCATCCAGAGTTGGAGCGATGGCGAAGCGGCGGTAGGTCAGGGCCACTGTGGCGATCACCAGTGCCGTGGTGATGCCCATGAGCGTCCATTCCACGGCTGCTGCAAGGTGAAGGCTGGAGGCACCCAGGGCCGGGGCCGCGGTGGACAGGTAGTGCTTCATCGCCTCATGGCCACCCAGCAGGTGCGGTACGTTCAGCACGCCGCCCACCACGCTGAGCACCGCGAGGATGATCAGGGGAATGGTCATCGTGGCTGGGCTTTCATGCGGATGTGCGCCGCCCCGGTAGCTTCCATGGAACACGAGGAAGAAGAGGCGGAACATGTAGAAGGTGGTGAGCAACGCCCCGCCGAGCAACAGGGCGAAGACCACCGGGGAATATTGGTAGGCGTGGGCAAGGATGAGGTCCTTGCTGAAGAAGCCGCTGAGCAACGGAAGACCCGAGATGGCGAGCGTGCCGATCAGGAAGGTGATGTACGTGATGCGGATGCTGCCGCGCAGTCCGCCCATACGCCGGATGTCCTGTTCACCGCCCAAGGCATGGATCACGCTGCCGGCCCCCAGGAAGAGCAGGGCCTTGAAGAAGGCATGGGTCACCACATGGAACATGGCCGCGTCATAGGCCCCCATGCCCAGTGCGGCGAACATGTAGCCCAACTGGCTCACGGTGGAATAGGCCAGCACTTTCTTGATGTCGTTCTGGAACAGGCCGATGCTCGCGGCCAACAGGGCGGTGGCGGTCCCCACGGCCAGGATCACGTCCTGGGTCACAGGTGCCAGTTCGAAGAGCACTGAACTGCGCACCACCAGGAAGATGCCCGCCGTGACCATGGTGGCCGCGTGGATGAGGGCGCTGACGGGCGTGGGACCCGCCATGGCGTCGGGCAACCAGGTGAAGAGCGGGAGCTGCGCGCTTTTCCCCATGGCACCGACGAACAGCAGCAGGGTGGCCAACACCACCAGGTGGTTCCCGGTCAACAGCGATCCGGCCTGTTCGGCGATGGTCGCATATTCCAAGGTGCCGAATTGCTGGAACAGCAAGGCCATGGCCAGCACCATCCCCACGTCGCCGATCCGGTTGATCACGAAGGCCTTGCGCGCCGCGTAGTTGTAATCCGGGTTGGTGTACCAGAACCCGATCAGCAGGTAGCTGCACAGCCCTACGCCCTCCCAACCGATGAAGGTGATCAACAGGTTGGAGCCCATCACCAGCAGGAGCATCGCGAAGCAGAACAGGTTCAGCTGCGCGAAGAAGGTGCTTGCCCGGCCATCGGCATGCATGTAACCGATGGAGTACAGATGGATCAAGGTGCCCACGCCGGTCACCAGCAGCATCATGGTCAGCGACAGGGCGTCGATCCGGAAGGCGAAGGGGATCATCATGCCCTCCACGTGGATCCAATCGAAAAGCCGCAGCGTGCGACCGCCCAGCTCGGTGTGCTCGCTGAGGAAGAGCGCCACGCTGCAGGCAAAAGCACCCGCAAGAAAGGTCGTGGCCAGTCCGCCGGCAAGGCCCGCGGAAAGCCGTTTGCGCAGTGTGCCGATGAGCACCGCCCCGAGCAGGGGCAGGGCGGGGACCAGCAGCACCAGGACGTCCTGCCCTACCATTTCAAGCGGTTCAGTTGGTTCACGTCCACGCTGTCCACATTGCGCTTCATCATCACCAGGATCGCCAGACCCACGGTGACCTCGGCCGCGGCCACGAGCATGATGAAGAACACGAACACCTGAGCGCGCGGGTCGCTGTGGTACGCGCTGAAGGCCGTCAACAGCAGGTTCACGCTGTTGAACATCAGCTCCAGGCACATCAGGATGATGATGGTGTTGCGACGGAACACCACGCCCGCCACACCGATGCTGAACAGCAGGAAGCTCAGCATCAGGTAGTGCTCCATCGGGATCACACGGATCGAGGTGATGATGTCCTGCTCCATGCTCACAGTTCCTTTTCGGTCAAGGCGGCGGAGCCTTCCACTGTGGAGGCCCTCGCGCTGCCTTCCTTCTTGGCCAGCAGCACCACGCCCACCATGGCGCTCAGGAAGAGCACACTGCTCACTTCGAAAGGAAGCAGGAACTCATTGAAGAGGGACATGCCCACACTGCGCACCAACCCGATGCCGGGGTCGAAGTCGTTCGCCGGTGAGATGCCGACCCCGTTGCGGATGGCGGCCACCAAGGTCAGGAACAGGAGCCCGCCGGAAAGCACGGCCGCCACGCGGGTGCCCAAGGTCTTCATCGGTTCGCTCGCCCGGTTCAGGTTCAGCAGCATGATCACGAACAGGAACAGCACCATGATGGCACCGGTGTAGACGATGATGTGCACCATGGCCAGGAACTGCGCATTGAGCAGGATGTAATGCCCGGCGATGCTCAGGAAACACACGATGAGGGCGATCACACTGTTCACGGGGTTCTTCGCGCTCACCACGAACAGCGCACTGATCACACTGATCGCGGCGATGATGTAGAAAATGGTGGCCATGGTCCCGGTCAGCGATTGTGTGCGGCCTTCACAACCTGTTTGAACCGCAGCACTTCCGGCGTCTGTCGTTTGCTCACATCCACGCGCTTGGCGGGGTCCAAAGGCTCCACGAGCTCGTCCTTGCTGAACACGAAGGGTGTGCGCAGGTAGTTGCTCTCCACCAGGCGGTCGGTCAGGAAGATGGCCTCCTTCGGACAGGCCTCCTCACAATCGCCGCAGAAGATGCAGCGCAGCATGTCGATCTCGTAGGTGACAGCGTACTTCTCCTCGCGGTACAGGCCTTCCTCGCCCGCCTTGCGCTCGCCGGAGGTCATGGTGATGGCCTCCGCCGGACAGGCGACCGCACAGAGCCCGCAGGCGGTGCATCGTTCGCGGCCCTGGTCATCGCGCTTGAGCACATGCTGGCCGCGGTAGTTGTCGCTCATCGGGCGCTTTTCCTCCGGATACTGGATGGTGGGCCGCTTGGTGCGGAACATGTGCCGGATGGTGATCATCAGTCCACCCACGATGGCGGGCAGGTAGATGCGCTCCATCAGCGTCATCCTCTTGTTGCTCACCACACGGGAGCGGCTTGTCAGGGGCTGCAGCGCGTTGGCCATCTCAAAAGCCGTTGATGAGGTAATACAAGCCACCGGTCACCACGATGTTGAGGATGCCCAACGGGATCAAGCGTTTCCAGCCGAGGTTCATCAGCTGGTCGAAGCGGAAGCGTGGGATGGACCAGCGCACCCACATGAAGAAGAAGATGAAGAAGAAGGTCTTCGCGAACATGGCCGCGGCGCCGATGACCGTCACCAGGTTCGGGTCGAGGCCCAACGAGGAGAGGCCCGGCACATGGCTTCCACCGAAATAGAGCGTGGCGATCACGGCACTGCTCATGAACATGTTGATGTACTCGGCGAAGAGGTAGAACCCGAGCTTCATGCTGCTGAACTCCGTGTGGTAACCGCCCACCAGTTCGGTCTCGCACTCGGGCATGTCGAAGGGTGCCCGGTTGCACTCGGCGAAGGCGCACACGATGAAGATCAGGAAACCCAAAGGCTGGTGGATGATGCCCCAGCCGTTCTCCACCTGGTAGGCCACGATGCCGCTCAGGCTCAGTGTGCCGGTCAGCATCACCAGCGCCACGATGCTCAGGCCCATCGCCAGTTCATAGCTCACCATCTGGCTGGCCGCGCGGATGGCCCCCAACAACGCGAATTTGTTGTTGCTCGCCCAGCCCCCGAGCATGATGCCATAGACGCCGATGCTCACCATGGCGAACACGTACAGGATGCCGATCTCCGGGTCCGTGCCCTGCAGGTCGAAGCTCACATCGCCGAAGGTCAGCGTGCCGCCCCAGGGGATCACCACACCCGTGAGCAGGGCCGTCATCATGGCGATGGCCGGGCCCAACACGAAGAGCTTGCGGTTCGCCATGGCGGGGATGAAGTCCTCCTTCATGATCATCTTCAGCCCGTCGGCCACCGGTTGCAGAAGGCCGAAGGGCCCTGCGCGGTTGGGGCCGATACGGTCCTGCATGAAGGCCGCCACCTTGCGCTCGCCGAAGGTGGAGTAGGCCGCCACGGTCAGCGTGACCACGAAAAGCACCAGCAGGAAGATCGCGGTGATGATCATCGGTCCTTGAGCTCCTTGCGTTTGGCGATCTCCGGAACGTTCGGGGCGGGGGCGTTCAACAGCTGCTGCTTGCGCTGAAGCATGTAATGCCCCTGGCCGATCACACTGTGACGGTCGATCTTGCGGGGACCTTCCACCTTCCAGGCGTTCAGGTCCTTCTTGTCGAAACGACAGGTGGTGCAGATGAAGTCCTCCACCTCGCCCCATTGGTCCTTGCGACCGGTCACGCGCAACACCTCATTGCCCTTCAGCCACAGCACGGCCTTGCCCGCACAGGTGCCGCACTCACGGTGGGCGTCCACGGGATTGGTGAACCACACACGGCTGGAGAAGCGGAAGGTGCGGTCGGTGAGCGCTCCCACGGGGCATACGTCGATCATGTTCCCGCTCATGTCGTTCTCCACCGCCTGGCTGATGTAGGTGCTGATCTCGCTGACATCGCCCCGGTTGATCACACCGTGCACGCGGCCATCGGTCAACTGGTCCGCCACCTTCACGCAGCGGTAGCAGAGGATGCACCGGTTCATGTGCAGCTTGATGCTGTCCCCGATGTCGACAGGCTCGAAGGTGCGCCGCTCGAACTCATATCGGCTGGCGGCCTTGCCGTTCTCATAGCTCAGGTCCTGCAGGTGGCATTCGCCGGCCTGGTCG
>JBEICT010000083.1:0-12405 GCA_040383865.1 Flavobacteriales bacterium
AATTCCAGGTCCGCCAGGTGCAATTGGGCCACCGGGAAGAAGCGAGGCGCAATGCTCATCACTTCGCGGTAATAGCGGATGGCCTCGGCATCATTGCCTTCCTGTTCGGCGAGCTCGGCCAGCATGATGCGGGGTTCCACGAACCGTTCATCGGCCTCTGCGGCCTTGGTGAACTCGCTCCTGGCACACGCGGCGCGCTGTTGGCGCATGCACTCCACCCCGCTCTCGTACTGCTTGATCGCCTTCTTGTCCGTGGTGGAATAGCCGCCTGGCTGGGCATGTGCGCCCCATACCAGCAGCGCGGTGATCATGGAAAGCATCGCCCGCATCGAACGGATGCCAGCGCGAATGACCTGCGGTCGAATATCGGTCATGGGATATCCAGGTACTTGTGTGTCTGAAGCGAGATCCTCCAACGCGGATGTGTCCGTACGTGTTCCACGATAAGTGGCATCATGGCCGAGCGCTTTTCCCATTCGGGCTGCAGGAAGAGCACGCACTGGGATGATACTTGCGCAGCATGTTCCTCGGCCCATTGCAGATCGTGCTTGTTGAAGACGATGACCTTCAGTTCGTGCGCCGCCGTATAGATCTCCGGCAGCGGCGCCTTGAACTTCTTCGGACTGAAGCAGATATGATGCCAATCGCCCGTGAGGGGGTGCGTGCCGCTGGTCTCGATGTGCGTGCGGAAGCCGGCCTTGCGCAGTGCGGTGGTCAATGGGCCCAGGTCGTGCATCAACGGTTCGCCTCCTGTGATGACCGCGATACGGGCCGGGTAGCGCAGTGCCTCCTCGACCAACGCCTCAACGGTGAAGCGCGGATGAACATCCATGTCCCAGCTGGCTTTCACATCGCACCATGTGCATCCCACATCGCATCCTCCAAGACGGATGAAGTAGGCTGCCTGCCCGGTGAACAGGCCTTCGCCTTGTACGGTGTAGAAGGCTTCCATCACCGGCAAGGGGTTGCCGGGCCTGGTGGATGATGTTTCGGGAACGGCTGGAGAGTGGTTCACGGCAGGACAACAAAAGCCCACACAGGACCGAAGTACAAAGAACCCATGGATCACATGAGCGGATCGGACAGAAAGGGGTCAGTAATCCGCGTTGTCCCGAAGGATCATCGCCCGAAGGTGATGCGCGGCCCGCCTTTGCCCTTTGGATCTTCCGACCCTGAGCAAGAATTGTTGGTTCTGAGACTTATGGCCTGTGTGGGCTGTACATTGATCAGCTCACAATGGCTGAGAAAGAACGGGGCAACGCACCAAAAGTAAGGGGGGCATGCAGGTGTTGCAACGCACGGTGGAAAACTCGCTGTCACTGTGCGTCGGGCGATGCGAGGGGTTCGAGTGCGCCGACATAGCGAACGGGGCCATTGCCGCCAAAATGTACTTCCATGGTGTCCCATGTGGCCTCGCCGATGTTCCCAACGACCTTTACCGCTCCGGACCTTATGGGTAACACCAGGTCCACTGCGGGCATGCTGTCCATGGGTGCGTGGATCCTCCGGCCGGTCTGCCCGATGAGCCCATACTCCCGCTCGGAGTCAGGCAGGTCGGGCAATTGCCAGTCCCAGATGGGAAAGGTGAACAGCACGCGCATGCTCCCCTGCTTCCAGGTGGCCACACGATACGTGTTGGTGTTGGACCAGTCCGCGTTATCAAGGACGTAACCGATCTCATCACCTCCATCACCGTCAAGGTCGCCTTCGTTCACCAGCAACGCCAGTCCAAAGCCACGCCCCCGATCATCCAACGTATCCACGGCACCGTCCGAACGACGCAGCATCACCAACGCTTGCAGATCATAGGTGCGGGCCACCAGGCTGTCATACCCCATGTCCTGGACGTATTTCGCCACTTCGCGCCCCAGGCTACGGGAGTAGTACACTTCGGTCAAGGTGTCCACCCTCCCATCGCCAACCAGATCGGCCGTGATCCGGAGCCGATGGCCGAGCAGATCGGTGTTGCTCGTTGCTTCTGTTGGCGTCCCATCCTCGGTCGCAGTGGGAGAACAACCAGTGATCCAACACCCGGCCAGCAGCCCCAGGCAAGCCTTGGACCAGTTCATGGCTCAAGCATCGCCCTTCTGCCCCACGAAGTGATCCTCCTTGTCCTCGAGCAGGATATTGAAAGTGGTTAGCGAACCATAGCAGCGGGTGATGTACTGCTGTAGTTCCACCTTGTCCTGTTCGCTCAATTTGTCATGCGCATTGATCTTCTGCTCCAGCACCCTGAAGCGGTCTCGGATCATCACGATCTTGTGGAAGAAGTCCTCCACGGGGATCTCCTTGCTCTTGAGCGAAGGATCCTTGGGCTTGATCTCCAGCGTACCGCCTTCGTAGCGCGGGTGCATGGTAACGGGGCGCTGGGGCATCTGCATCTCCTCCAGCACCTCGCGGATGGCATCGCGCACGTGGTCAAGGTCCAGCGGTTCCTGTCCGATCTCCACTCCTGGTGCGATCACGACAAGTCCCTCGAAGCTGCGGCTGATGGCCTGCTCGCCTTGGTCCCTGAAGAACACGTGAACGGTGCGCGCATCAAGGTCATATACCACGCCAACGCCCATGGTCGGGTGCTTCACCCGAGCCCCTACACTGATATCGTACAATTCCATGTTGGTCCAGGGCCTTTTTGTACCCTGTGCCTGCAAAGGAAATGGAACGAAGGGTCAGAAGATCGCCTTGATCACGTAGGTAACGCCGTTGATGGTGGCCTGTTCGCCCTCTTTCTTACCGTAAAGGGCTTGGATCACCGGGGCCTTGGGAGTAACCCCGAGATATCGGTGTCCGCCGGCATCGAATTCATCCATGCTGGTGGCGATCAGGAAGTTGCGTTGATCGGTGTGCACCACGGCGCCATACTGCACCGTGTTCATCGCTGCAGCTTCCTCAACAGCCTTCAAGCGCTCTAGTTCCTGTTGCACGTGCACCAACTGCTCGCCCAAGGAGTTCATCAGTTCCACATCGGACCCACGCGTGCTCTCGGTCTGGCTGGCGCTCTCGGCATTCTCGTCGCCGATGGTCACGGCCCTTAGTTCCGAAATACGCTCACGCAGTTCGGCGGCGTTGTTCTCCAAATGGGTGCGGGCGGCCTTCAGCACGCCTCGCTTTAGCGCTACGGGTTCCATGGTCTTAGGACAGTCCTCTGGTGGGACCATCACAAAGTACCTTCACCGGACCGGGACCCGACCTGATCTTCCTCAGGATTTCCGGGCTATTGGAACGAGATCGTACCGAAACGATACTCCTTCTTCCGTTCCGCATAGATGAACATGCGGTCATCGTCCAATTGGAAACACTCCTTGGGGCGAAGGATGGCATCCCGCTTATCCGGGGCCAATAGCGCCTCCCTGGTCACCCTTCCCGTAGCATCCACCGTGACCAATGTGATCAGCGCCTCCTTCCCTTTCAGGTCGAACTGTTCCACCTTGGACCCTTGTGATAGAAAGAGGTTCTTTCCATTGTCGTTGAACACGAAGTACATGCGGTCCCCTTTCACGGTCAGGCCATAGGAACTATAGTAGCCACCATCATTCGTGGTGTGTTGGCGCTTGGGGACCTTTACCGCCCATTCAATGTCGCCCTTGCGATCAATACTAACCACAATGATGTCGTTATAGACGTAGTGGTAAACCGTGCGGCTGATCATACGTCCTTGGGCGTCCGTTGAGGTGATCGTTTGAACGTAGGAGTAGTACTGTTCGCCAACAAGCATGGCTCCTCCGTCGTCACGCAGTATGATCTCATCCAGGTCATATTCATAGAGTTCAAGGTCCTCGCCCTTCTTATCGGCCTTCTTGGTCGCTTTCCGCTCTTCCTTCTCCGTCATGTAGGAAGTGATGAATTCACGGTCGAATTCCTTGAAGTTTTGGTGCTTGACCGCTTTTGTGGTCCGGTCGAGCTTCATCACGAAGGCCCCTCGAACGCTCCATGACCCCTTGTTCCCATAGAACCCGGCGCAGATGATCTCGTTCTGTTCCTGGTCAAGTTCCATGCGCAGGTCCTGTAGGAAATGATCGCCGGCATCGAGGGGGTACAGCATCGGTTTCCCAATGCCTTTGTCATAGACGGCGAGCACCATATCATACGATGGTTTTCCTTCCCGCTTGCGCTGCTTGGTCTCCCGCTTTTCAGGGTATTTGCGCACCATTACGTAACGTGTACCGTCCTTCTCCATGAACGAGGTCTCCGTATCGTATTCATCCGGCGCGAACGGCCGTTCGAACCATTCCTCCGCTTCGCGCACAAGCTTCAGATCGGATGAATAGTACTTCACTTCGCTCATGAGCGATCGATGCTCGCCCTGTCCGGCCGCGGTGGCCCATAGCCTGAACCCAGTGCTGTCCGGTTCCGCTTCCAACCGGAACCAACCCCGGTCTTTCTTGCTCTCCGCCTCCAATACCAGCAGTTCTTGCAGTGGCTGCAACGCATGAAGGTCGGTGAGGTCGTACGAGCGTGCGTAAAGGGTGGTCCGCTTCTGGTCCTTCCGGTATACCGATGTGAAAAGAAGGACCTTGTCCTTCAGGAACATAAGGTCCTCCCAATCGTGTTCCACTCGGCCCATTTCGAGAGGGAGGGCTGTTTCCCCGAGCATGACCAGATCGGTGTTGCAGACCTGCAGCCATGGTTCCCCTTTTCGGTAGACCATGATGTACACCCTGTCCGCGGTGTTGTACTCCACGCCACCGAAGGCTCCGTGTTTCTTCTCATCGCGTGCGGCCCCCCAATTCACCTCAGCACGCTCGGTCTTGGATTGGGCGAACAATTCCTGCGAACAGAGAGAGGCGACCAGGTAGAACGCAAGCCACCCAGGACGGAAGAAGCTGGTCAGTGCCATTTCAGGGGATCAGGTTGGTCACCAAAGAAAGGGAGAACGGAACTAGCGGGGAAAATCCCTTTGCCGCTAGTAACAGTGCACCCCGGTCCTTGGGCAAAGGGCCGGGGCGCAGCACTGGTCGGTCAGTGACCGTCTCGGAAAAGCGTCAGGCCACAGGCCACGGCTGGCAGTCGGTCTCTTCAGAGGCAGGGGCCGCAGTGGGCGCAGCCACCTCTGTCCGAACTGCTTCGGGCATGGTCGGTAATTGCTGGGCAAAGAGTTGCTCCTCGTCGGTGAGGCACAGGAGAAGGGTCAGGGTTTGTACGGGCCACATGGGGTTCGTTTGCGTTTAGCGTGTTGCGGTCGTTGACCCTGAAGAGTGACGCAAGATGTCCCCGTTTCAAACTTTTGTCAAGACGAAAGCCTGTTTTTCTTCGACGAATCTACTTTTAATGGAGCAAGAGCGACCGCCCAAGGGGGCGTATGCTCCTTTCAGGAAGCCACGATGCGGCCATCATCCATGGTGATGATGCGGTCCGTTCGGGAGGCCAGTTCATCATCATGTGTGACCACCAATAGACTGCGATGGTGTTCAGTCGCGATGCGCTTGAAAATATCCTCCACGATGGCACTGTTGCGGCTGTCCAGATTGCCGGTAGGCTCGTCGCACATCAGGATCAATGGGTCATTGATGAGTGCCCGGGCGATGGCCACACGCTGCTTCTCGCCACCACTGATCTGGTTGGCCATTTTACGTGCCTGATGATCGATGCCCATGGTGCGCAGGTGGCCCATGGCACGCTCCTCCAGTTCGGCACGTGAAAAGCGGCCAAGTTTCAGGCCTGGCAGGATGATGTTGTCCAACACGCTGAACTCCGAGATCAGGTAGTGGAACTGGAACACGAAGCCGATCTTCTCGTTGCGGATCCGGCTCAATCGGTCGTGCGACAGGCCAGTGACGCGCTCTCCATCCAGGAACAGCTCACCCTCGTAATCAGTGTCCATGGTGCTGAGGATGTACATGAGCGTGCTCTTGCCGCAGCCGCTCTTGCCCACTATGCTGGCATACTCGCCTCGCTGCACCACGAGGTCCACTTCCTTCAGCACCTGCGCCGTTACCGGGTCGTGGAAGTACTTGTTGACCTTGCGGGTCTCGATGACCGGATCGCCGTTGCTCATTTTCCTCGGATGATCTCAACGGGATCCACCTGGCTGGCCTTGCGAGCCGGGAACCAACCTGCAATGAAGGTGGTGATCAGCGCGAACAGGATACCGATGGTGGGGTACATCGGGTTGTAGTCCACCGGATAGGTGGTGACGGTTGGCAGCGCCTCGAACTTGAACGGGATGCGATCGATGACCAACTGCAACAGCCAGCCCAAGGCGAGACCTACGAGCCCCCCACAGATGCCGATGATGAGCGAGAGGTTGATGAAGATGGTGCGCACATCCCCCCCGCTGAATCCGGTGGCCTTCAGGATGGCGATGCTGTCCAGCTTCTCGTAGATGAGCATGTTCAGGATGTTGTAGATACCGAACCCGGCCACGACCAGGAGCACAATACTGACCACGTAGGAGATGATGTTTCGGACGGCACTGCCGGTCTCGAACTGGGCATTGGCCGTTTGTATGTCGATGGCGTCCACGCCGAACCGTGCGGCATATTCGCGTGCCATGGCCGACGCCAGTGTGAGGTCATGCAAGCGGACCTGGATGTCCGTGATGTAGTTCCGCGGTCTCACCAGCAGGTTCTGCACCGTGGATACCGTGGCGAAGCACTGCACATTATCGAAATCGGCCATGCCGCTCTGGTAGAAGCCCACCACCTTGAGCATGGTACGATCGCCCTGGATGGAGGTGACCTGCACCACATCGCCCAGCCCCACCTGCATCTTGTCCGCCAGTCCCTTGCCCAGCACGATCCCGTTGCCGGTATTGGCCAATTGCGTCACCGTGCCCTGCACCAAATAGTCGCTGAAATGCAGCAGACGGTCCTCTTCCTTGGGGTCGATCCCGTTCACGGCTCCGTTCACTTCAATGGTGCCCACGTTGAACATGACCTGCGCGGCCACCTTGGGTGCAATGCCCAGTACGCGCGGGTCCTTGCGCAGGGCGTCCATGATACCCAGGGCGTTGCGGACACGGGCCTCATCCCCCTTGGGTTTGATCCGGCTGATGAAATGATGGGCCTTGGCGTTGCTCCCAGCGCCGTAGCGATCGAAGGCGCGCTCCAGGGGCTGCTCGTCCACCGGCCGTATCTCATTGTATAACCTGATATGCGGTGTACGGTTCAGGATCAGGCCGTCCAGCAGCGAGTTCAATCCGTTCATGAAACCGCTGAGCGCGATGTACATGGCGATGCTGAAGGTGACCCCCACGGCGGCCACGATGCTTTGGCGCAGCCTGGCGCGCAGTAGCGTGGAGGAAATGCCGAGCAGCAGCCGGAACGCCATGCCGATCAGGGATGGTAGAGCGTGACCGTGGTGTCCAGTCCTTCGAGCACCTCAACACGTTGCAGATCGCGCAAGCCGATGACCACCTCCTTGCGCTCATCCGGCGCTACGAGCACGTAACGGTCCTGAACGAGGTATTCGGCCGGAACGGTCAGCGCGCTCTCCTTGCGAGCGATCACGATGTTGGCCTCGAGCGTGAGGTTCGGATAAAGGACGGCCGGAGGTTCCTTGAGAACGGCCTCGACGGTGAAGGTGCGCGTGCGTTCGTTCATCAGCGGGTCCACGCGGGTCACGGAGGCCTCCAACACCTGGTCCTTGTAACTGTCCATGGTCACCCACACCTGCTGTCCCGGAGCCACACGTACGATGTCGAACTCATCCACCTGAAGCTCGATCAGGAACGCATCGGACCGCCCGACGATCGCCAATGGGCGTTGGGTGGTGGCGAGCTCACCACGTTCGATGAGCACGTCGTACACCCGTCCATCGATCAAACTGCGCACGGTATGATCGCCTTCGGCCGCTCGGCGCAAGGCCAGTTCATTCTCCGCCACGCGTAATTCGTTGCGCAGCCTGGTCCGCGATTCGGAATACGCTTTCAAGGCGGATTCGTAGGTGTTGCGTGAGCTGGTGTAGGCCAGTTCCCGGTTGTCGAGCTCCACCTTGCTGCCCACCTGCTTGTCCCACAAGGCCCGTTGGCGGACCAGCAGAAGGCTGTCGTTGTTCAGGCGCGTGCGGGCCTGCTCCACGGCCAGGCGAAGCTGCGCCAGCACAGGGGAATCGGGACTGGCGTTCTGGCGGATCAGGTCCACTGCGAGCTCGGCACGCTGGCTGCCCAGGCTCGAGGCACGGTCGTCGATGGTGAAGAGGGCATCGCCCTTCTGCACGGTATCGCCAGCGGCCACATGTACATGGGCCACCAATCCGTTCAGAGCGGCAAAGGCCTGGTACTGGTCACGTGCCTTCACCACACCGGATGCGTAGACCGCTGCGGTGATCGGGCCCATGGCAGGGCGTGTGGTCTCCCGCTTCTCTTGACATGCTGCGAGCAGAAAGGCAACCGAGATCAAAAAGGCATGTCGGAGCATCATGATCACAAAGTAAGGACCACACGACGATCCCCGAGGTGATGTTCGACAAGCCTCAGTGGAAGAACTGCATCACCTTGCTCCACAGCTTGCGGGTGACCAGCAATGGCGGGGCCTGCAGGCCGTTCAGTGCCCAGGACCGCCGCACCTCGCGATTGGCCTTGAGGATGTGTTTCACGCTGCCGTTGCTCATGCCGCCCAATCGGAAGCGCACCAACACTTCGCGGAGATGTACCGTGGGCACGTGGTGCTTGTAAAGGAATCGGAGCAGGATCTCGTAATCGGCACCGATGCGCAGGTCGGTATTGAAATGGCCGAAGCGGTCGTACACGCTCTTTCGGATAAAAGTGCCTACATGCGGCGGCATCCAGCCTTTGCGGAAGTTGTTGCGATGGTAGGTGCCGCTGAGCCAGGTGCGGTGCACTTTGAAGATGTCCTTCTCGTCCACCATGATGATGTCGCCATAGACGGCATCGGCGTGGCTGCGTTGGAAGGCGGCCACCACGTGCGCGATGGTCTCCGGTGTCATCAGCAGGTCACCGGCGTTCACGAAGCCGATGAAGTCGCCCGTGGCCCGCGCCAGACCCTTGTTCATGGCATCGTAGATGCCCTTGTCGGGCTCGCTCACGAGGATGTCGATGCCGCGCTTGCCGGGCGCAGCACGATAGCCATGGAGGACCTCCACCGTGCCGTCGGTACTGGCGCCATCGATCAAGATAAGCTCGATATCTGGGTGCGTTTGCGAGAGCACACTAACCAGCGTCTCGGCAATGACCGGGGCGACGTTGCGGCAGACGGTGATGAGGGAGACTTTCATTGGATCACCCTTTCCCGAACAGCCACCGCCGGATTTCCCTGATAGATCGTGTATGCCTCGAGGTCCTTCGTGGCCACGCTGCCCACGGCCAGCACACTATGGCTCTTCAGGGTAACGCCCAGGGTAACAATAGCGCCCGCCCCCACCCAACTGCCGTCCTCCAGCACCACGGGCTTGGTATAGGTAGGGTAATTGACCTTTTTATAGTCGTGGCTGCCCTGGATGATCATGGCGCCTTGGCTGATGACCACGTTGTTTCCGATGGTAAGCAGGTCCAGGTTGTCGAGCCAGGCGCGTTGGCCGATCCAGCTGTGATCGCCGATCCGGAGCTTCCACGGGAACTTGATGTTGACGCCGGGATGGATGACCACGCCCCTGCCCACCTTGGCGCCAAAGAGCCTGAGCAGCGCAGGTTTCGGCGAACGGAATGGGAACAGCGGGTTCAGGAAGAACAGGGCATTGGTGAAGTACCACAGCGTGCGCTTCACAAAGCCCGCACCTGGGTCGAAGTCCGCGGAGTTAACAAAACGGCTAAGGTGCACGGTGGCGCGGGTGGTGCTCATGCACGGAACAGTTGAAGGTTGAGCGCAACGGCGTTAGGGTCTTCCGCTTGCCGCCTGCCGTACTGGAACGCTCCTTCGGACCATTGATCGAATTCGGCCTGGTCCATGTCGATGAGGCGTTGGATGGTGCGTGTGAAGGCGGAAAGGTCGTTCAAGGGCAGGTCCCATCCCACATGCTGCCGCTCCAGGTCGCGCCATGGCGTGCGGTCACTGATCAACAGGGGAAGTCCGGTACACATGGCCTCGAGCATGGTGTGGCCGAAGTTATCGCCCTCGTTGGGCATGAAGAGCGCATGGTAGCCCTCGGCCAGCTTGGCAGGTACGGCTTCTGAGGGAAGTGGACCATGGTACGTGAAATGCACGTTCGGAGGTAGTTGTGCGATGGCCTGCTGGCAGGTGGCCCAGTAATCCGCATGGTGCACAGGACCGAAGAGGTCGAACGTAATATCGCCGTGCAGTCCGTGGAGGCTCTCTATGATCACGTGAATGTTCTTCTCGGTGGCGATCCGCACCACGTTCACCAACCGGACACTGCCGGGTCGCTTCAAGCGTGGAGGCCGGCCGGTCGCTTCCACTTTCCGCGGCAGGTTGGGCACCTCGTGGATGAGGACCGCCTGCCTGATCCATCGACGTATGCTCACGGTCTCGTCGCTGCTTGTGGATTGGAACTCGACTCCCCGATACAGTCCTGCAGCGCGTCCGATCGAAAGGAACGCCCGCTTCTTCAACGCTCCCTGACCCATGGGACCCTGAAGCAGCATCCCCCTAGCGGCCACTATGCGGCGTTGCTTGGTGCCCCGCAGCAAGGCCAATGGCATGATCGAGTACCACCAGGAGAACATGCCGTTGATGTACACTGCGTCCCAAAGGCGATCGGTCAAGAGCTTGGACCAGTTCGCTCGCGTCCTTCCCTCTGTTGAAGCATACCAGACCCGCTCCCCACTGGGCAGCACGGTCCATGAATTGGGAACAATGCCCGGGTATGGTGCATCAGCCGTGTAATCCGTGTCGCTGGTCACGAACCACAGGTCCACGTGATCGCCGATGTGGTCCACCAGGTTCATCATGCTGCGCACAGGTCCACCGCCCTTGTAGCCGGGCTTGTACCAGTCCACGAACACGATCACCTGCGGCTTGCTCATGGTCGCTCCTGTGCCAATTGGACCAGTGTCAATGCCCATTCCGAGGGCCCCCACGCCGATCCCAGTTCGTGGCTGCGTTCGCCCATTTCGCGCAATTGTCCGTCGGTGCTGTTCACCATTGATCGCAGGGCGTTCATCAAGGCGTCCTTGTCATCCGCTTGGAACATCACTCCATTGCGTCCAGGCTCCAGGAAGCGCTCTCTGGCCCTTACTTGATCGCTCAAGACCAATGGTAGCGCCGCACACGCATGCTCCTGCACGACCACGCCCCATGGTTCGTAGTTGCTGGCCAGCACGAAAACACCGCTCTGGCCCAGGATCTCCGCCATTTCGGTGGCCTGCTTGAAACCCCAGTGCTTGATCCGTGGATGTATGCCAGCGGCGGATGTGCTCACCTGTTCGAACAGGTCACCAGTGCCCACGCACCACAGTTCCCAATCGCCGGCCCCGTTCCGTTCACAGAGCTCAGCAAAGGCATCGCATAGTAATTGATGGTTCTTGGCAGGAATGTAGCGCGCCACGCAAAGAAAACGGTGGGGCCAGACCTCGGTCCGTGACCTTAACAACCGTTCGCCGATGGGCAGGAACAACGCGGTGTCGGCCGCATAGAAGCCGGTGCGCACGTGCTTGGGCGGAAAGCCCAATCGCAACGCATAGGTGCGCTGCTTGTCGCCGGTGACCCACGCATGGGAGAAGAGCCTGCCGAAGGTGAAGCGTGCCACCAACGTCGCGACCCACTGGCGCAGATCGCCACGCCAGGCCGTATCACTGCACATCACCACCCGGTGACCGCGGCCCCGCAGATGGCGGCACACGCGCAGGTAGCCCTTGTCGATCCATCCTGTGCACAAGGTGAGATCGGGCCTCACACGATCGGAAAGCGCGATCAGGTCGGCCGTGGAGAAAGACCTTCGCTCGTGCAGGGTGATCCCATCGGCCACCCGAAGTTCGAAAGGCGCTTCACTGTTCACCGGCCAGCGGACCACATCTACCTGTACCCCGTGGTCGCGTACGGCGCGCTCCAGACCGGCAAGCACGTAAGGCGCCAGTTCCGTGTAGAGCACGAGTATGCGCAAAGGGCGTTGGTCCGACATACCGGACAAAGATGCACGACCTCGCCGAGCGGATCACGTGTCCTGCCGGAGATCATCCACAACCCTTGTGGGCATTGTTCAGCGGATGCGGATATCGAACAGGTCGCGCGTGCGCCTGCCATTGGCGAACCGCTGCCTGTAGTGCCGCACCCACCATGCGATCAGCGGAGCACCAACGAAGGTGGGCCACAGCCATTGGAGCCAGGTGGGCTTGATCATTTCCAGATTGACCGCGCTGAACGCGGACACCGTGGCGATATAACCGCCAAGGAAGCCGGTCATGTGCGCGTAAAGCCAATCGCGCTTGTCGTGGGTGCGCTTGTAGAAACGCTGCAGGTCTCGCCAGACGAAGGAAAGGCCTATGGCACCGAACACCAGGAAAATGATACTGCCAGGGTCGCGATGGCCCATCAGTAAATGCGCAAGTCCCCA
>JBEICT010000084.1:0-12404 GCA_040383865.1 Flavobacteriales bacterium
CGGTTCACGCACAAGCTCATCGTTCACCCTCATGGGTTGGAGATGTTCCAAGGGATCTCAATGCGCGACCAGCTGATCGGCGCACCCTTCCGGTTAACGCTTCGCCATATCCTGCGTCGTGCAGCTGTGTGTATCTCACTGGGCGGACGCCTCACCCCGATCTTGCAACGGCAGGTGCGTGGTGCGGACACTCGGGTGGTCACCATTCCGAACGCGGTCCATGTGCCAGAGGTCATGCCCGCGTATCCGGTCGATAGTGGTCCCATGCGCCTCTTGTTCGTTGGCCGTTTTGCGTTCAACAAGGGCCTTGATCTGTTGATAAGCGTTGCGCGACGATTGGAGCGCGAGGGAAAGGTTGACCTGGTCCATTTCCAGCTTGCTGGCGATGGTCCGTTGATGGAGGGGATCAAGGCCGCAGGACTACCAGCCAATGTGGAACTGCTGGGCAAGATCGATGACGCGGGTCTGTTCAGGGCCTACCATCAGTGCCATGCATTGGTGCTGCCCACACGCTTCGAAGGCATGCCCACCGTGGTACTGGAGGCCATGGCCCATGCACGCCCGTCGATCGTAAGCGATGTGGGCGCCACGGCCGAATTGGTGGATGAAACCAACGGGCGCCTGCTGCCCAAAGGCGATGTGGATGCCCTCTTCTCCGCGGTGCTGGAACTGGCCTCCTTACCGGCGTCGGCACGTGCAGGGCTTGGTCGTGCGGCTTGGCGGAAGGCCCGGGACAAGTACACCTGGCACACTGTCGCAGCCAGGACCTTTGCAGTTGCGCAAGAACTGCACCAACAGGACAGCGACCTCAACGGTCAGCGGGAGTAGCAACAGCGGGAAACGATCGGGAGCGTGGTGTCCGTCGCCACGCGCGTGCCTGCGGCCGCACAGCTGTTCTGCAGGACCATGCGGATGTTCCCGTCCTCGTTCGCCGAATCGCGTGTCCATTCCCAATTTCCCACCATGTTATTGAGCCCGAGCGTGGACGCGGCCATGCAAGCCGCATAGAGCTCGCCCCAACTGCAGAGCCTGCGATCATCCAATACACAGGCAAGGCTCGCCTGGAAGTAGTTGGTCGCAGCGCGTTCGTTGGGTTCGATGCAGAACTGTTCGTTCACGGCCACCATTCCATCCGGGCAGGTCCGGCGTGCATTGGCCCGGCCGTTCATCACGTGGTAGGCATTGCCATCGAACACCAGGGAGAGGATCGTTCCCGAGGGATAGGTGTCACCTGCCAACGGGAGCCCGGGTGCAGCAAGCACGGGTACCGCAGCCTGGTCGTTCACTTCCAGTTCAACGGCTCCGCTCGTGGTGGAAGGACAGGTCACCAAGAGCTGTGTGCCTGCGGAAGCGGGGCCCAACAGCGAGGGGAGATCGGCATGCCACAGGGCTCCGTTCACCGAGGTCGGCGCGTACCGGTGGTGACCGGACTGTTCGATGGCGGTGGAAAGAACGGCAGCCGGTTCGGTGCTGGCGGGAAGTCCGGTCAGCTGGCGCTGCTCCATGGAGCCTCCGGTGAGCAGCACGGGTCGGTCAATGGCCACCTGGGCGAAGGCAGGGCAGGCCAACAGTAGTGCGATCGATATGCCGAGGGTCCTCATCGTTTGTGGTAACAGCATCGCGTTTCGCCGACCCGTTCCAGCAATACGCTCTGTGAGCGGTGGCTCGTGCAGGTGAAGCGGCCCGCTTGATCGGCAGTATGCGTATGGTTCGAGGTGTCGTCGATCCATTCCCATTCATTGAACATGCCCGTGAGCTGTGCGCCCAATAGGGTACAGGCTGCATGGTATTCGTCCAACGTGCACAGCTTGCCACCTCGCCTGGCACAACGGTCCATTGCCTGATAGATCAGCTGGTTGGCCACGCTGACCTGATCGATGCAGTAGTTTCCGTTCACGGACAAGCTTCCCGGAGGACATTCCGGCTCGGGCAGGTTCAGTAGGGTGTAACGGCCGGCGGCCACCAATACTTCAGCAATGCGCCCGGAGGTCAGTTGGCCCCAGGTCGGGTTCACGCCATCGGTCCGTAAAAGCGGCATGGCCACGCCCCCTTGAATGCGCGCCCACACTCGGCCGCTCATGTCCTGTGGCACGGGAAAGCGCAGTAGCAGGCCCTCCCGGACCTGATCCACCGCAGTCGAGGCTGTGAGTTCGAGCGTATCCACTATGCGTTGGGCGGTGCACCAGCGCCAGCCATCGCGTACAGCGGCCTCCACGGTCACTGCGGCATCACCTTGTATCGGCTGGGCCAGACCATCCACCCGACGTTGATCCACCGGCCCGGTCAGCCGCAATGGACCATCAAGCTCCACCTGCGCCAACGCAGGATGTGCACATGCCGCTGCCACGCAGACATGGAATAGCCACTTCATCGATCGGTGCAGCATCGATATCGTGCAGTGTTCGTGGGTGAGCTCGTGCCACCATAGGTACATCCCGCGCTTTCGGGGTTCGTGGAGCCATCGCTTCCCTGGCCCACGCGTTTGGCATCGGTGGCACTGTTGGCCGCGCTGTCCACCCACTCATAGGACGGCACCGTGCCCATGAAGTCGGGAATGCTTCGGCACGCATGGGTCCATTCCGAAAAAGTGCACAATCGAGCACCCATCAAGGTGCAGGCCTGTACGGCATTGTAGAAGTTCACCGCCGCCCGCGAAGAATCCTCGATGCAGAACTCCCGGGCCACGGCCCTGAAGCCCGAGCGGCAGGGCAGGTAGGTGCTGCCCAGGAGCATGAACACGGTGCCGTCATAGATCAACCGCACAGGTATGCCCGGAAAGAGGTCGGCACTATCGAGTGGAAGGCCGCCCTGCTTGGCAAGTGGACGAGGTCCCAGTCCGTTCAGGTCCAATTGTGCTCCCGGGCCATTGGCCTGTTGCGGAAGCAGGTGCACCACCATGCCTGTGGAATAGGCCGTGGGTGCGGGCACCAGGACCGCGGTGAGTACCATGTTCCCAGTGGCCAGCGCGAAGGTGGTGGCATTGTCACGGGCCGCAGCCATGCTCACTGCGGCCGAACTGTCCACGGGGTCGGAAAGCCCAAGTACCTGGCGTTCCTGGGCAATGCTGCCATTCAGGACCACCGGGACCGGAACCTCCCATTGGCCATGAACGCATAGCGCAGCAAGCAAGGGTATGAGAAGCGCAGGTACCCGCATCACGACTTAATGAATCGTTGCACATGAAGGGCATTGATCCGCAACAGATAGCAGCCAGCGGGAAGGGTGCTTACGTCCAGGGTGAACGTGCCGCTCGAAAAGGAGCCGTCCTGCACCATGGTCAACCGCTTGCCGGTGGCATCCAACAGCTCGATGCGCATGGAAGGCACGGGGACGAGCGGCTGCACGTACACGACATGGCTGGCGGCCGTGGGCCACACCAGGAAGGGGCCTGTAGGTGCAATGCTCGAAAGGGCCGTGGTCTGGTCGGGGTCAAAGGCTGTGATGTAGTGACCGCTTCCTGCGAGGCCTGCTGTCAGTGTGAGTGCGGGAATGTCCAGCACGGTCGGCAGATCGGCCCAAGGGCCACCTGGGTCCGTGGCCGTATGCATGGACAGCACCTCGGCCGCAAGTCCGTTCAGTTCCGTAGGGTCGTAGCGGAACGTCACGCTGAAGGGAACGTCCACCAGGGTGGGTGCGTTCAATCCGTACCATCGCGCAATGCTCTCCACCTGTCCGCCCGCATTGCGTGGAACATGTCCACGGGTGACCACCAGGCCTCCGGCCGTAGGAGGAAGCGAGAAGGAAAGGCCCAATCCTCCGGGCTCCACGTCGGTCGCACCTGCTCCCAAAGGCAGTTCGCTTCGTTCCGTACCAACACCGGTGACCGGTCCGCCAGCAGGCTCCATAAGCCGGGCCTCGGTACCAAGGTCCACGGTGCCGTCGTTCTGCAGTGTAGTACCAGGAGCAAGCGTCCAGGTAACAGGTCCTTGGATGACCACGGTCGTTCCGGACAGAATGGTCAGGTTTCCCTTGGCCAAGGTCATGCTCGTTTCCTGCGCCCTGGATGTGGACACAAGTAGAAGTGCGAGGAGAAAGACGGTAGGTCGCATGTGTTCGGCGAAGTTATGATGCCGGATAGATCATCGCCCTTCATGCATTTAATGGTCGTGTTAGCTTTGGCAACAAAGCCGGAGCACGCATGGACCTGAAGGGATTCGCAGCCGATCACATGGGGCATTTCACGTTGTATGATGTGCCGAACATGTTGGTGTCGCTGCTGCTGTCGGCCTTGCTCGCTTACTTGTTGGCCGCTTTGGGCATGCGTTCCACCACGCCGCAGGCACGGCAATTGGCACTTTGGGCCGCGGTTGCGGCCTTGGGGGTCGGCTTTGTCCGGGCCCAGTTCCCCTTGGCAGTGGCCTTGCTCGCCCTGATATTATTGCTTCGTGCTCAGGAGGTGTCTGCTTCGGAGCGTTTGCCCCTGTTCGGTGCCCTGGTCATCGGACTGGGCTGTGGTAGCGGGGCTTCGCTGATCGTTGTGGCCGTGTTCCTTCCTTTCCTACTGCTGGCCCGTTGGGCCACGGCCATCAAGCACTGAGTTTCATCGGCACCAAATGGACCGGATCACCATCCTGCGCGGACCGGGCGTGCTGCTCGCAGGAGTGTGCGGTGCTGTGCTGCTGGCGCTTGCGTTCCGCGTGAACACGGTGGACCTGCTGCCCGGTGCGAAGGGCGATGGGCCTCTGATCACCGTGAATGACGATGGCCGTATGGTGGTCCGTTCGCGCACTGGTGCATCCTTGCTTGTTTCCACTGCTGGCGATGGCTCTGGTGCACGGGTGTTCGGGGATCATGTCGAACTGGAGGTCGTCCCCGATCAGCGTGCTGCGGCAGAGCGGTTGATGGTACCCACTTCGTTGCAATGGCGTCATCCTTTACCGGGGCTGCCTGCTGCGGGGGTGGTGGTGGCGTCCGAAGAGGCGAACGGACCATTGAGCATCCGGACCATTCTGGAAGCGGACCATGGTGTTCTTGGCGTCCTCTCGCTGGTGGCACCGGATGGTGTTTTTTTCGACCCGGACAGTGGTCTGCTTGTGGTGGGTAATACCATGTTCAATGCTCCGCCTGAACTGGAGCGCAGCTATGCCCGTGACCCACGCTTCTGGAAGTATCCCGGGAATTTCCATGGTCGCGGCAAACAGTGGGAGCGGCGCGCCATGTTGCAATTTCTGGCTCCCGGGGGTGATGGATCGTGGCAGGTCCGGGCCCGTATCCGCATCAACGGCCAGATGACACGTGGATTCCCGCAACATGCCCTTCGCGTACTGTTGGATGAGCCTTTGTACGCAGCACCTTGGGGCGGGGGGTCGGCGGGTGCGACCTCGTTCGTTATTCGGTCCGCTGGTAATGATCAGGTGAAGGCCATGATGCGAGATGCATACCAGCACGGCCTCTGCAACGGTCTGTCTTTTGAGGTGTCCAGCGCGCTTAGTTGTGTGCTCTATGTGAACGGGGCCTATTGGGGTGTGCATCATCTTCGTCAACGGATGGACGACGATGAACTGGCCCGCCGCTATGACGTGAAGCCCAAGGAGATAACGATCGTGGAGGACCTCGGCGTGTTGTACAAGGGTGATCCCGGCGCACCGGACCAGTTGTTGGACCTGGTATCCATCGTGGAAAAATGGGATGGCCGGCAGAAGGGTACGGCGACATTGCTTGAGGACCGGCTGGATGTGCCGGAGTTCTTGCAATACATGGCCGCACAGATGGTATTGGGTAACATGGACTGGCCCCGACAGAACGTGAAGTACTGGCGTTATGAGGGCGATCCACGGACGGGGACGAAATTGGATGGGCGTTGGCACATGGTCATGGGCGATAGCGACCTGGGCTTTGGGGCGAACGCATCCCCGGACCACGACATGTTCCAGAAGGTGCGTCCAAAGGATTCGCCAACGGCCCGGCTGTTCATGGCCATGATGCGCTCCCCGAAGTACATGGAGCAGTTCAAGACCGTGGTGGAGGACCTGGTCAGCGGGCCGTTGTCAAGCGCACGTTGTTTGATCGAACTGGACCGCATGGTCCTTCGTCTTTCATCGGAAATGCAGCGTCATACCGCACGCTGGCGTAAACCGGTGGACCTGGCCCATTGGATGAGGGAAGTACAGGTGATGCGCGACTTTGCGGCCCGAAGGCCCGAGGCGGTGCGCGCTCAAATGCAACGGTTCACCGGATCATGAAGCACCCACGGCCATGCTGAAGATGCTTCGCGATGAATACCAGTTCCTGGCCCTTGGCCTTATCTGGGTGCTGGCCGCAGTATTTGCCGGGCCAGTCGTTTTCGCCCTGTTGCCGTTGTCGGTCTTCTTCATCCGCTCCCGGGAAATGTGGCCGGAGATGTTCTTCGGATTCCTGCTCGTGCTCGTGCTCTCCGATGTGGCAAAGGACGCCTTCATCAGCATGAACGTTTTCAAAAGCGCGAAGAACACATACATCGTCGTGCTGGCCGTCGTCTTTTTCCTGCATCGCGAGCATTTCGCACCCTATGCCCGCGTGTTCGATATTTTCCTGCCGTTCTTCCTGTTCAGCATCATACCCTTGGTGTTCTCCAACACCATTCTGATCGGCATACAGAAGACGCTGTCCTATGCATTGCTCTACCTCATCGTACCCAACTATGTACTGTACAACTTCCGGCGAAGCGGCTGGCAGTTCTTCCGGAACCTGATCTGGTTCATGGTCATCATTCTCCTGGCCGGGCTTATCACGTACCTGTATGGTGATTGGTATTCCCACGTGAACGGTCGGTTCCGCGGACTGTTCGGCAACCCTAACGGTCTGGGCATCTTTTGCTATCTCACACTGGTGCTGGTCACGGTGGCCATCAGTATCAATAGGGACCTCTTCTCCTTTTATCAGAAGGTGTTCATCTACGGGGTCATCCTGTATTTCCTGTTCGCGTCAGGTTCCAGGGCCTCCACCACCTCCGTGCTCATTTTCATGGTCTTCCACCGCCTGGTGGCCAGGTCGCCATTCCTGGGTTTCGTGCTCTTCCTGGCCGCGATAGGAGTGGGAGAGGTGGTCTCGTCCAACCTTCCGGCCATTGTGGAGGCGCTCGGTCTCGAGAAGTATTTCCGTTTGCGCACCTTGGAGAGCGGCAGCGGACGCTATTTCGCCTGGGAGTTCGCGTGGACACACATACAGGAGTACTTTGTTGTCGGTGGTGGTTTTGGTAATGATGAGTTCATTTTCCGCAAGCACCGGTTCTACCTCTGGCGCATGAACCACCAAGGAGGTGTGCACAATTCCTACCTGTCGTTCTGGTTGGATGTTGGCATCGTTGGTCTGCTCATCTACCTGCGCAGCTTCCTGCTCATGTTCATTAAGGCCAGCAAGGCGGTGCCCATGAGCCTGGCCGTCATGTTCTCCACCCTCTTCTCGATCATGTATGAATCGTGGTTGGTGGGTTCGCTCAACCCCTTTACCATCGTGCTGCTCACCACCATGACCATGGTGACCGAAGAGGAGATCTACGATTGGGAGCAACTGGCCGCAGCGGACGAGGAGGCTTCTGATGGCTCCCATGGCGAACAAGTGGTCACGGCCTTTGGCTGAAGCGGTTTACTTTGTCGGCCATGGGAAGGAAGTGGGGCTTTGTGATCGGGTCATTGGTGGTGCTGCTCGGTTTCGGTGCCTGGTTCGGCGACAGGAAGTTGAAAGAGCGTGAGCATCCCGGACTGGTGACCTTCATCAAACAATGGGCACGCAACTATCCAGCGTCCTTCGTGGTGGAGCCGATCGAACTGGCGATCACGGTGTCCGCCAAGGACATGGCCGAACTGGAGCGAATGGTGGAGGAGGCCCGGGAGCGGGGCGTGATCCTGCCCGAAGGGCGCAACTATGTGCCGGCCACGCTCACCGGCCCTGATGGCACCTTCAAGGCCAAGGTGCGCATCAAGGGCAAGATGACCGACCATGTGAAGGGTAGCAAGTGGTCGTTCCGTGTGGTGGCCAAGAAGGACGGGGGATTCCTAGGAATGCAACGGTTCTCGCTACAGCATCCGGGAACGCGGAACTACCTGTGCGATTGGTTCTATCATCGCCTCTCTGCCGGTGAAGGAATCGTTGCCCTGCGGTACGGGTTCATCCGGGTATCGTTCAATGGGGAGGACCTGGGGGTATATGCCTATGAGGAGCATTTCGGACCCGAACTGCTCGCCCACAATGGGCGTGTAAAGGGACCCTTGTTCCGTTTCGATCCCTCGCTGTTCTGGGTGCACAGGCTCAATGAAATGAACAAGGTTCGGTACGATGAGCCCTTCGAGGCCTACCAGGCAGCCGCGTTGGACGCGTTCGGTTCCAGCGATCTGGAGAAGGACCCGCAAGCAAGGTCCCGGTTCGCCGAAGCGTGTGGGCTCATTTACGGGTTCAGGCGTGGTGATCTGAGGGCTTCGGATGTGTTCGATGTGGAACTGATCGCCCGAAGACATGCACTCCTCGACATTGTGGGCGGCCATCACAGCATGGACTGGAGCGACGTGAAGTTCTATTACGACCCGGTGCTCCAGCGCATCGAGCCGGTTGCCTACGAGAGCTTTAGTGCCCATCCCATTGAATCCCTGGCGGGTTCTTGGCGCTATGTGGGCAGGCAGGGCGCCGATCAGGACCTTCACGATGCCTATTTTAACGACCCGGAGCTGTTCAGGGCCTATGTCCGGGCGCTTGAACGAATGGCGCGGCCAACCTACCTGGACAGCGCCTTCGCTGTGTTGAAGCCTGCCTTGGACAGCGCAGCGGCCACCGTGTACCGTGAGTTCCCCTACAAGGAGCTGGATAGGTCGGTGTACTATCACAATCAGGACATCATCCGCCGTCTGTTGGATGTGCCTAAAGGCTTTCATGCGCACGAACACCAGCTCTTGGGCGATACGTTGGTCGTTATGGCCGTTCCGATAGAAGCGCTGCCCATGGAAGTGAAAGGTGTGCTGCTCAGCGACGGTTCTCTCGCCCCTGCGGTTGGCAGGTCGATCGTTCCGTGCCGAAAGCCTAACAGCGTGGGCTCGCCAATGACGCTGCGCTTCGTGCTTCCATCGGGGAAGGAATGGCCGGAGAAAGGCCTCAAGTTGAAGTACGGCGTTCTCGGTGCCAGTGTTGTAAAGGAGATGGACATCTTCCCACAGCCTTTGCCATTGATCGCCAAGCCATTGCTTCCTGTGCCGATGACCTTGGACCAGTTGCGCGCTGAACCATTGTTGGCCGTGGATGAAGCATTGGCCACCATCACCGTCCGTCCCGGCAACTGGGTGCTCGACCACGACCTTTCCATTCCGCAGGGCTACACGGTCACTGCCACGGCTCCTTTGCGGATCGACCTAAGGCAGGGTGCCCGCATCATCAGCCGATCACCCATGCAGATCAACGGTCTCGAGGGGTCCAACGTGGTCCTGTGGTCCTCGGACCGGACCGGCGGTGGTTTGCGCCTGCTCGATACCGGGAGGCCATCACGTTGGAGCTTCCTCCGTTTCGAAGGCTTCGGTGCCACGGACAGTCTGCCCGCGATAGTGCTGAGCTCGGCTGAAATGATCATGCAGGATTGCATCCTCGCCGAGGAACACGGTCGCGACCTGCTCATGGTCGTGCGTGGCGCATTGCGCATGGAACGTGTGACGATGACCGGTGGTCGAGATCAGCTGACCCTTGCCTACGTGCAGGCAACCTTGAACGACGTGGAGTTGAACGCGGCCGCCGATGAGGCCATGGTGGTGCATGGCGGTCGCACGGAGATGACGAGCGTGCGCGCTTTCCATGTGAAAGGAGCTGGGGTAAAGGCCGCGAACGGTACGGTACTGGTGATGCATCAGTGTCACATCGAGGCAAAAGGCAATGGCGTTGAACTGAAGGAGGGAAGTTCAATGAGCACGAATGACGGTGCGATCCGGTCAGGAGCCACAGGCGTGCGGGTGGGTCGGACAGGGCAGCTGCATGGACCGTGCAAGGTGGAGCTTCAAGGAACGGATGTGGAAGGGGTGAAGGCCCCCGTATTCGTAGGCAAGGACGCGGTGGTGATAAAGGATGGCAGCACCCTGGAACCCGATCCGGAACGCGCACCATGAGCCTCCGAGCTTATCTGACCCTGGTTGCTGGCTGGTTGCTGGCCATGGCCGTGCTGGCGCAGCGCTCACCGTTCACCAACGTGGACGTGCGGCCACCGGACAGCACAGGGCACTACCGATTGATCATCAGTGGTCATTTCCACGGGAGCAGTGCCAGCCGTTCAGGCTTTCCGGCCTCCACCCTGCTGGCAGGGCTGGACACGATCCATGCGCTCAAGCCCAACGTGCTCTTGAGCACGGGCGATCTGTTCCTCGATGCCGAGGCTGATATCGAGCGCTACCGTTCCGCGTTGCTGGGCAAGTTGGATGTGGCCCTGTTCAATGCCCCGGGCAACCACGATGCAGGCCGCGCATATACCGAGGCTTTTGGTCCGGCCCTCCGGGTCATCAGATTGGGTGCCGATCGGGTCCTGATGCTTGACACGGAAAGCGATAATGGCAGCATCAAGGGTGCACAATTGGATTCGTTGCGAGCCTTGGTGCATGACCTCAAGGGCCGGCTGTTCATCGTGTCCCATCGTCCGGTCTGGGCTGAGGAGGATGGTGTGTACAGCGAGCTCTTCGCAGGCAATACTCGCTCTTTGGTCCCCGGCAACTATCGTGCGGAGGTGTGGCCGTTGCTTAGCAGCGTGAAGGCTCCGGGCCATGTGTACTGGATGAGTGGCAGCATGGCCGGCCGGGCACCAACGAGCATTTTCTTCCAGCTACATTCGCCACAGGTCACCTTCATCCAAAGCGCCATCAGGGATGAGTTGCGAGATGCCCTGTTGGTGGCCGATGTGCGCCCGGGTTCGATCGCTTGGTCCACGGTCTCCTTGACCCACAGCCCCGTTGAACGACCGGAGGTGTACGATGCGGCGTGGTGGAGTGATCGCATTGCGCGTCCTGAACCCTTTAATTGGAGGTTGGTGCCCTATCGGATCTGGGTCACCGTCACACGCGCCGAGTTCCTGTATGGCCTGTTGGTAGGCATGTTCGCACTTGGACTGCTCAAAGCTATTTTCCGTGGTTCGCGTCGCTCCGGGTCGAGCGCTTAGCTTTGGCCACTGCACTAAGGCGCAACGCATGGCACGTATTCTTGTTACTGGTGGGGCTGGTTTTATTGCCAGTGAGCTGGCCATCCGGCTGGCCGCCGATCCGGGCAATGAGGTGGTCGTGGTGGACAACCTGCTGACCGGTAATGTCCACAAGCTGCCCCATCCAGCCCCGTCGAACCTGCATTTCATCAAGTGCGATGTCAATCGCTTCGAGGACATCAGCAGTGTGTTCTATGCCTACCGGTTCGAATACGTGTTCCACTATGCAGCAGTGGTGGGGGTCAAGCGGACCACGGATAACCCCGTGATGGTACTGCGTGATATTGATGGCATCCGCAACGTGCTCGACCTGTCCAAGAACATGGGTGTGAAGCGCGTGCTGTTCAGCAGCAGCAGTGAGGTGTATGGCGAACCAGTGGAGATCCCGCAGAACGAGCGCACCACCCCGCTCAATTCAAAGTTGCCCTACGCCATTGTGAAGAACATCGGCGAGGCGTTCCTGCGTTCCTATCAGAAGGAGTATGGCCTGGATTACACGGTGTTCCGCTTCTTCAATACCTACGGACCGAAACAGAGCCACGATTTCGTGGTGTCGAAGTTCATCAGGGCGGCATTGGCCGATGAGGACATCACGCTGTTCGGTGATGGCCTGCAGACACGCACGTTCTGCTACATCGACGATAATATTGATGCCTGCCTCAATGCCTTTCATGGGACCGACGTCATCAACGATGTAGTGAACATCGGTTCCGAGGTGGAGATCACCATCAAGGGTCTTGCGGAATTGATCATCGAGTTGACCGGAAGTCGGTCTCGTATCGTACACCTGCCACCCTTGGAAGAAGGCGATATGACCCGCCGTATGCCGGATGTGACGCGCATGCGCATGCTGCTTGGTCGTGATCCGCTGCCTCTGCGGGAAGGGTTGCAGCGCATTCTGGCCGGGATGAAGGCTAAAGCCTGATGTGCGGCATTGCTGGCATATTCGGATTGGAACGAGCGACCGATCCGCGTTCCATCGTAGGACGAATGAATGATGCCATGGCCCACCGGGGGCCAGATGCTGCAGGGGTCATGCTGGTGGGCAACGCGGTGCTGGGCCATAGGCGTCTGAGCATCATCGATCTGTCCCACGATTCGGACCAGCCTTTTCGAAGCCCCGATGGAAGACATGTCCTGGTCTTCAATGGCGAGATCTACAATTACCGCGCACTGCGATCTGAGCTGGAAGGCTTGGGGTATTGGACCTTCCGCACCGCTTCGGATACGGAGGTCTTGTTGGCCTCCTATGTGACCTGGGGGGCGGATTGTC
>JBEICT010000085.1:0-12302 GCA_040383865.1 Flavobacteriales bacterium
CCTCCCCACCCACATGCGTGCTTGGACCTACCGTCGCTACGGCCCACCGGACGTGCTGAAGCTGGAAGAACTGCCCGTGCCCACACCCGGCCCCAAGGACATCCTGCTACGCGTGCATGCCACCACGGTGAACCGCACCGACTGCGGCTTCCGCTCGGCGGAGTATGTGGTAAGCCGCTTGTTCAGTGGCATCATCAAGCCGAAGCGTCCCGTGTTGGGTTGCGAGTTCGCAGGTGAAGTGGTCGCGGTGGGCGCACAGGTGCAGCGCTTCTTGGTGGGCGACCAGGTCTTCGGCTATGATGACCAACGCTTCGGCGCCTATGCGGAATACATGGTGACCGCAGCGGAGGGTGGTGTGGCGCTGTTGCCCAAAGGCTGGAACTACACCGATGCCGTAGCCCTCACCGAAGGCATCCACTACGCGTGGTGCGACCTGAAGGCCGCGCGCATCGGCCCGGGTAGCCGGGTGCTGGTGTATGGCGCCACCGGAGCGATCGGCTCGGGCGCAGTGCAACTGGCCGTGTCGCTGGGCGCGGTGGTGACCGCCGTCTGCACAACCCCCTACGTGGAGCGCGTCAAGTCCCTTGGCGCGCACAAGGTGATCGACCGCACCACCACCGACTTCCTCACGGAGCCCGGGCCGTTCGAACTGGTGTTCGATGCCGTAGGCAAGAGCCGCTTCAAGCACTGCAAGCACCTGCTAACACCCGATGGCTGCTACATCAGCACCGAACTGGGGCCGCGCGGTGAGAACGTCTTCCTGGGACTGATCGGTGGTTGGCGTTCAGGGCCACGCGTGCGCTTCCCGCTGCCCACCATCAGCCAGGCGGATGTGGTGCACTTCCGCAGCATGGCGGAGGCGGGCACCCTGCGGCCCTTGATCGACCGGGTGGTGCGCTTCGAAGATCTATTGGAGGCGACACGCTATGTGGAGACCGGACAGAAGATCGGGAATGTGGTGGTGACGGTGTGATCTTTGTACCCGTAGCAGACCTCGATCATCGCAGCGTGAGGTCGCGCTACGCAGCACACATGCCTCACCAGAACGTCTTCGGCCTTCCTCTTGAGCCTTGCTGTATGGACCCGCTCACCGGGTTCTACCGCGACGGGCTGTGTCGTACCGATGAACACGACGGTGGCCGACACGTGGTGTGCGCCATCATGACCGCCGAGTTCCTCGCGTTCACCGCAGCGCGTGGCAACGACCTGAGCACTCCGCGACCCGAGTACCACTTCCCGGGCTTAAGGCCAGGCGACCGCTGGTGCCTGTGCGCCTTGCGGTGGAAGGAGGCGCTGGAGCACAACGTTGCGCCACCCGTGGTGCTGGAGGCCTGTGCCGAGGAAGCCCTGCGCTATGTGGAGCTGGATCAACTCGTACACCATGCCCACCGTGCACGCTGATCTCGGCTGGCGTTTCGACAACAGCTACGCGCGGCTTCCCGAAGGCCTGTTCAGTCGCGTGGGGCCCACGGCGGTGAAGGGGCCGGGCCTGGTGATCTTCAACCCCGATCTGGCGGAACAACTGGGCCTGCGCACCGAAGGGATCGACACGTCCGCGATCGCACAGGAGCTGGCCGGCAATGCACTTCCCGTGGGGTCCGAACCCATCGCGCAGGCCTATGCCGGGCATCAGTTCGGGCACTTCACCATGCTGGGCGATGGCCGCGCAGTGCTGCTCGGCGAACAGCTTACGCCGGATGGGAAGCGCTACGACATCCAACTGAAAGGCTCCGGCACCACGCCCTATTCACGCCGCGGCGACGGCCGGGCCACCCTGCGCGCCATGCTGCGCGAGTACCTGATGAGCGAGGCGATGCACCACTTGGGCATCCCCACCAGCCGCAGCCTGGCCGTGGTGCGTACCGGACAAACCGTGGTGCGCGAGGAGTACAACGAAGGTGCCGTTCTCACCCGTGTGGCCTCCAGCCATATCCGCGTGGGCACCTTCGAGTATGCGCGTCACTTCCGCAGCGTGGATGAGCTACGCGCGCTGATGGAATACAGCATCCAACGCCACCACCCCGAAGCGGCCGATGCGGAGAACCCCGCCATAGAGTTGCTGCGGAGCATGATGCGCGGGCAGATCGCATTGATCGTACACTGGATGCGCGTGGGCTTCATACACGGCGTGATGAACACCGACAACATGGGCCTGGCCTGCGAGACCTTCGATTACGGCCCTTGTGCGTTCATGAACAGCTATGATCCCGCCACGGTGTTCAGCTCCATCGATACGGGTGGACGCTACGCATTCGGCAACCAGCCCGCGATCGCACACTGGAACTTATCGGTGCTGGCGGGATCGCTGCTGCCGTTGATCCATCCCGTGGAAGACCAGGCCATCGCGCTGGCCCAAGCGGTGCTGGACGAGTTCCCACCCTTGTTCCGCGCAGCCCATCTGCGCATGGCCTGCGCCAAGATCGGCATCGACGAGCCGCGCCCAGGTGATGCCTCCCTCGTACAGGAGCTCTACAACGGTATCCAGACCATTGGAGCGGACCACACGAACACCTTCGCGGCGCTGCAGCTGGCAGGTCGTTCCGGCTTCGTGCCGTTCACCGACGAGCGGCTCAGCGGCTGGCACGCGCGATGGAAGGAACGCATCAACGCCACACAGGATGGACAGCAGGCCGCACGACTCCTGATGCAGCGCATGAACCCGCTGGTGATCCCACGCAACCATGTGGTGGAGCAGGTACTGGACGCCGCCACCCTCTCCAATGACCTGCGCCCCTTGCAGGACCTGTTGAACGTCCTCGCCACCCCCTACACCGGCAAGGATGTACCTGATGCCTTCCGCATACCTCCACCCGATGGCGATGCGGGCTATCGGACGTTCTGTGGCACGTGATCACCGTGCCGTACCGAAAGGCATCGGCCGGTGCTCTGTGAAGGAGCGGTCCTTCAAGGCCTTCTACCTTCGCCGCCCATGACGCCGCCTTCCAACAAACAATTCATCGACCTCAGTTTCCTCGAGGGTCCACGGTCCCGATGGAAAGAGCTCCAGAGCGTGGTGAACATCTCCCGCGAGTTCATCTACGGCTTCCGCAAGCTGCATTTCGTGGGGCCCTGCGTCACCTTCTTCGGCAGTGCCCGCTTCAAGGAGGACCACCCCTACTATCAAGCAGCCCGGGAACTGGCTGCACGGGTGGGACGCGTGGGGTTCACCATCATGACCGGCGGCGGTCCGGGCATCATGGAGGCCGCCAACCGCGGTGCCCGTGATGTGGGCGCACGCAGCGTGGGATGCAACATCGTCCTGCCCATGGAGCAGTACGCGAACCCTTACCTTGACGTAAGCCTCACCTTCGAGCGCTTCTTTGTGCGCAAGGTGCTGTTGCTGAAGTACAGCATCTGTTTCGTGGTGATGCCCGGAGGCGCCGGCACGGTGGACGAGCTCTTCGAGACCATCACCCTCATCCAGACCGGCAAAGTGAAGAACTTCCCCATCCTGCTCTATGGCAAGGACTATTGGGCCCCCATGCTGCAACAGATCGACCGGATGATCGCCGAAGGCACCATCGGCCAAAAGGAGCTCGAGTTCGTCTTCGTGGCCGACAATGTGGACGAGGCCACCTCATTGCTCCAGGAACGGCTGGTCGTGATGTGGCAGGAGGCCCGCAGTCGAAAGGACCAGCCCAAGTGGTGGTTCCTGGAGGACCGGGTTAACGGAAAGGTAAGATCGGCTTAACGTCCGTAACCCTGCCTTAACATGCCGCCAACAGGCGCGTAATAGGGCTACGGGACCTTTGCAGCGCGAAATGTCACTCAGACGTTCCGCTTCTGCGATGTACCGTTCACTACTTACCGTTCTTCTTGTTTTCCTGGGTCTAACGATGGTCGCCCAAAAGGGTACCGTCACCGGCACCATCACCGCGCCAGAGGCAGGCAAGGTGCAACCCATGCCCTTCGTAAACGTGGCGCTAAAGGGCACTACCGTGGGCGCCACCACCGATCTTGACGGCAAGTATAGCTTCCAGGCAGAGCCCGGCGAATACCTGCTGGTGGTGAGCTTCGTGGGCTACGAGCCCGTGGAACGCGCAGTGACCGTGGTGGCCGACCGCGCCGTGAAGGTGGATGTGGAACTGAAGACCCTGGCCATCGAGATCAAGACCTTCGAAGTGGTCACCCAGCGCCGCACCGAGACCGAAGCGGCCGTGGTGATGGAGACCCGCCAGAGCGAGCAGGTGGTGAACGGCATGGGCCGCGAACAGATCGCCAAAGGCCAGGACCGCACTGCAGGCGATGTGGTGAAACGCATTCCCGGTGTGACCATGGTGGGCGATCGCTTCGTGATGATCCGAGGCCTTGCCGACCGCTATAACACGGTGATGCTCAACGATGTGATCGCACCGAGCATGGAGAGCGATCGCCGTGCGTTCAGTTTCGACATTCTGCCCAGCGGTGCCCTGGACCGCGTGATGATCTACAAGACCGGTGCTCCGGAACTACCTGGCGAGTTCGCCGGTGGTGTGATCAAGCTCTACACCGTGAACGTGCCCTCCGAGAATACCACGCGCGTGGACTACAGCACATCGTTCCGACCCGGGACCACGTTCGGCGAATTCAACCAGGGCCAGACGAGCAGCACCGATGCGTTGGGCTTCGACAATGGGTTGCGCCAACTGCCTTCCTCCTTCCCCGGCAACCTGTACAACACCTCGCCCGAACAGCTGCAGAGCGCCGGACGGTCGCTGGCCAACAATTGGACCACGCAACAGAGCACGGCAATGCCCGACCAACGGTTCGGACTGATGCTGGCGCGTCGCTTCGGTGAAGAGGGCAGCAGGATCACGGGCGGCAATATCACCGGCCTGCAGTACACGAACACCCGCCAATCGTACACGGCGAAGAACTACAACTACAACGTGTTCGACCCGGTATCGCAGCGCAGCGACAGCATCTACAACTACAGCGACAACGAGAACTTCCACCAGGTGCGTGTGAGCGCCCTGAGCAACTTCAGCCTGCTGGTGGGCACCCGCAACAAGTTCGAGTTCCGCAACCTGTTCACCCAACAGGGCATCGACCAGACCACCCTGCGCACCGGTGACAATTTCGAGGAACAGTTCGAGGTGAAGAATTACGCCTTCCGCTATCAGCAGCGCACCATCTACAGCGGCCAATTGCATGGCAGCCACGACCTGGTGAGCGATGTGAGCAAGATCAGCTGGACGGCCGGTTACGGCCGCACGTGGAGCAAGGAGCCGGACTTCCGCCGACTGCGCACCGTGCGAGACATCAACACCACGGATGCCAGCACGCCGTTCCAGACCATTATACCGCCGGGCGCCACCACCCTGGACGCGGGACGTTTCTTCTCCGACATGAACGAATCGGTGATGACCGGAAAGGTGGATTATGAGCACAAGATCGCCGGCGAGACCAACACGGTCCGCCTGCGCGCAGGTCTGTTCACCGAACTGAAGGACCGCACATTCAGCGCGCGCTGGATGAGCTTCCGTGCAGCGAACAGCGCCCAGCTCGACCAGAGCCTGCTCTACGCTCCCCTCGACGTGGTCTTCTCCGACCCCAACATCAACAACACGACCGGTTTCAAGCTGGAGGAGGGCACCAACCCCAGCGACCGTTACACGGCCTCCAACGCCCTGTTCGCCGGCTACGTGGGTGGCACCATCAATCTGGCCTCCCTTACGGTGATCACCGCCGGTGTACGTGCCGAGCACAATACGCAACAGCTCAACAGCGCCACCTTCGGTGGTCGTCGTGTGAACGTGGACAATCCGATCCTCAGCATCCTGCCCTCCATCAACGCATCGCGCCAATTGACCGAGCGAGCACAGGTCCGGGTGGCCTGGGCCACCACGGTGAACCGCCCCGAGTTCCGTGAGCTGGCGCCCTTCTCGTTCTACGACTTCAGCTTCAACAACGTGCTCACGGGCAACGACAGCCTGCAGATCGCCACGATCCAGAACGTGGATGCCCGTTACGAGTACTATCCCAGCGCGGCCGAAGTGGTGAGCTTCGGGGTGTTCTACAAGCAGTTCACCAACCCCATCGAGATGTTCTTCATGCCCGGTGCCGGCAGCGGCGGAACGCGCAACTTCTCCTTCGGCAACGCACAGACCGCCACCAGCGTGGGTGCGGAACTGGAAGTGCGCAGGCAGCTCAGTGGCCTGTTCTCGGAAGGTTACCTGAGCCGCGTGGGCGTGATGCTGAACGCGGCTTACATCTGGACGGAAGTGGTGCTCGGCGAGGAAGCCCGCGGCCAAGCCCAACAGCGCCCCCTCATGGGCCAATCACCCTACATCGTCAACGCGGGCCTCTACTACCAGGACACCGACCACAAGCTGCAATACAACATCCTGTACAATGTGATCGGCCCCCGTCTCTTCGCCGTGGGCACCTATGGCACGCCGGACATCTATGAGATGCCGCGCAATGTGGTGGACCTGACGGTGACCAAAGGGTTCGGCAAGCGCTTCGAGCTGAAGCTGAGCGCACAGGACATCCTGAACCAGCGCACACTGCTCATCCAGGACTCCAACGAGAGCGGTGGCATCGACGACCGCGATGAGGAGATCATGAGCTTCCGTCGCGGGGCCTACTTCACCGTGGGGCTTGGCCTGCGGTTGTGAGCGCCCCTTGCTGGCGACGATGCGAAGGCCCGATAGAACGGGCCTTCGGTCATTTCCGACCTAACACAAACTTAATGTCGCTTGACGATCATATAATCCTGCAAGCAACATCACGTAACACTGCTGCCGTGCCTTTGTGGACGTAAAACCATGAGAACGAACATGAACTTCCTGAAGAACCAAGCGCTGAGCATGCTGATGCTCGGAGCCGTGGCCGTGGCACTGCCCGCCTGTAAGAAAAAGGAGGGCTGCACCGACCCTGCAGCAACGAACTATGATCCCGATGCGGACAAGGATTGCTGCTGCGAATACGCCACGAACACGGGCGGCACCATTGAGGTGACGACCAATATCACCACGAACACTACGTGGACCAGCAACAACAAGTACCTGCTGAAAGGCTTCATCTACATCGAGGATGGCGCCACGCTGACCATCCAGGCCGGCACCATCATCAAAGGCGACAAGCCCACCAAAGGCACGCTCATCGTTAAGCGTGGCGGCAAACTGATCGCCGATGGCACGGCCAGCCAGCCCATTGTGTTCACGAGCAACCAGGCCGCAGGCAACCGTGATTACGGCGACTGGGGAGGCATCATCATCTGCGGACGCGCACCGCACAACCAGCCCAGCGACCCCACCATCGAGGGCGGTGTGGACGCCCAATACGGCGGCACGGACCCCGATGACAACAGCGGTATCCTCCGCTACGTCCGCATCGAGTTCAGCGGCATTCCCTTCCAGCCCAACCAGGAGATCAACGGCCTCACCATGGGCGCCGTGGGCCGTGGCACGATCCTGGACCACATCCAGGTGAGCTACTGCGGCGATGACAGCTACGAGTGGTTCGGTGGTACGGTGAACGCCAAACACCTCATCGCACTGCGCGGCTGGGACGATGACTTCGACCAGGACTTCGGCTGGCAGGGCAAGGTGCAGTGGGCCGTTAGCCTCCGCGACCCCAACGTGGCCGACCAGAGCAGCAGCAACGGCTTCGAGTGCGACAACGATGCGGCCGGCAACCCCACCTCGCCTTACAGCCAGGGCATCTGGAGCAACGTGAGCATCTTCGGCCCCAAGGTCGATGCCAGCACCACCATCAACGCCCAATATGCCCGTGCACTGCACCTGCGTCGTAACACCCAGACCCGCGTGTTCAACAGCGTGTACGCCGGCTACCCCACCGGCCTGTACATCGATGGCAACAGCACCCAGGCCAATGCCACCAACAACGACCTGATGTTCCGTGGCAACGTGATCGCCGGCATGGGCACTCCGCTGAACGTACCCAGTGGACAGAACTGGGACCAGACCGCCCTGACCACCTGGTTCAATACCGCCGGTTGGAACAACACGATCTACACCAACAACAGCGACCTGCAGGTGGCAGACCCCTTCAACCTCACCGCGCCCAACTTCCTGCCCAACAGCGGCAGCCCCCTGTTGAGCGGTGCCGACTTTAGCTGGAGCCCCCTCACGGACAGCTTCTTCACCCCAGTGACCTACCGCGGCGCCTTCGGCAGCGAGAACTGGACCGCAGGCTGGGCCAATTTCGACCCCCAGAACACCGCCTACTGAGCACGGTACATCGCAAATAACCCGCTCGGTACACGAAAAGCCCCGCTTCGGCGGGGTTTTTCCATTTCCATCACCGGCTCAACCCCGCATAACGGCCAGCACCACCGCGTAACGCAGCGCCTTGCCCACGAACATGAGCATCGCCACCGGTACCGGCCGGGCCCTGGACAGTCCCAAAGCGATGGCCAAGGGATCGCCCACCATGGGCAGCCAGGCCAGCAGGGCCAGCCAATAACCGTGACGATCCACCCAGGCCTGCATGCGTTGCACTTTGGCGGGGTCGGTACGCAACCACCGGGCGATGCGCTGAAGGTCGCCCAAACGACCGAGGCCATAGGAGCTCATTCCCCCCAGCCAATTACCGGCACTGGCCACCGACCAAAGCACCACCGTGGCCCAGGGCCCCAAGGCCATGGCGGCCAGCACCGCCTCCGAGCTGAACGGCAGAACGGTGGCCGCCAGAAAGCTGGCCAGGAACAATCCGGCCAGGCCCAACTCCAGCCATTGCGGTCCCAATTCCATGCATAAAGGCCCGGTCCTGGACCTGGTCAAAGGTATCCGGGAGGGCTCCGGCATAACTTTTGGGACCGAACGTTGTTATACTTGAACTCGTCATGCGTGCCCTGCCCACCTTCATCACCTGCGGCCTGCTGGCATCATCCGCACTGGCCCAGAACGACCAGCCCAATACGAACAACCTGGGACGCCGGGCCACGTTGAGCGGCGGCTTGGAGATCGGCATCCCCATTGGGGCCTTCAGCGACAGCTGGGGGCGCGAGATCGTTGGCCTGAGCGCCAACATGGCCATTCCCATGCGACTTCTCCCTCTGAGCTGGGGATTCGACTTCGGCTGGGGCCACATGGGGGGTGAGCGGGACATCGTCCCCGTGAACAACGAGTTCGTCAATGCCACTTCCGGCGAGCTGAGCGTGCGCTCCAATCTGTACAGCTACCATGGCCTGTTACGGTTCCAGCCCTACAACGGTGTGGTAAGCCCCTACGTGGAAGGCCTGTTCGGCCTGCGCCACTTCACCACGCGCTCTGAGATCACCGTGGAAGGGCTGAGCGAACCCTTGCAGGAGCAGCGCCAACGCAGCGAGTTCGTGGGCAGCGCCGGGTGGGCCGTTGGCGTCATGGTGGCCCCCACCCGGGTGCTCTACTTCGAGGGCCGTGTGGAACGCCTGACCACGGGCAACGTGACCTTTGTGGACCCCGGTTCCATCAGCATCAGCGACCAGGGTACCGTCAACTACAGCACCATCAGTTCTCCCACCCGGATGGTGAACGTCCACTTGGGCATTGGCCTGCGGTTCTGACCCACCGCCAAACCCCGTGGCGCTGTTGGTAACCTTTGCGTAACACCGCCTCTCAGGTCCGCGGAAAGGCGCGTTCTTGCAGTAAACTTGTGCCCCAATAACGTGCGCCAACCGCGCGGAACAGCACATTGGAAGGGTACAAACGCATTCATAGCGCGCTCATTTCGGTATTCCACAAGGACGGCCTGGAGCCCATTGTCCGCGAACTGGACCGTTTGGGCGTACATCTTTATTCCACCGGCGGTACGCAGGAGTTCATTGAGGGGCTCGGCGTGAATGTCACGCCGGTCGAGGACCTCACCACCTACCCGAGCATCCTCGGAGGCCGCGTGAAGACCCTTCATCCTAAGGTATTCGGCGGCATCCTGGGGCGGCGCGACCTGCCCGGCGATGTGGCCCAGTTGGAGGAATATGACATCCCACCCATCGATCTGGTGATCGTGGACCTGTACCCCTTCGAGGCCACTGTGGCCAAGGGCGGAAGCGAGGCCGACATCATTGAGAAGATCGATATCGGGGGCATCAGCCTGATCCGCGCCGGCGCGAAGAACCACGCCGATGTGGTGATCGTGCCCAGCATGGGGCAGTACGCCGAACTGCTGCGCCTGTTGCAGGAACAGGGAGGCGGCACCACGCTGGTGCAGCGCAAGGCCTTCGCCACCGCCGCCTTCGGGGTGAGCAGTCACTATGATGGGGCCATTTACAACTGGTTCACCCAGGGTCAGGGTGACCTGCGCCTGAGCGCCGGCCCTACCACGGTGCTGCGTTACGGCGAGAACCCCCACCAGTCGGGGGCCTTCCATGGCGACCTCGCTGGAATGTTCGAGCAGTTGAACGGCAAGGGACTGAGCTACAACAACCTGCTTGACCTGGATGCCGCGGTGGAACTGATCGACGACCTGTCCACCCTCCGGCTCCGCTCAGGGCAGGCCAGTTCGGAGGCCTTTGCCATCCTGAAACACAACAACGCCTGTGGGGCGGCCGTGCGCCCTACCTTGAAGGAGGCTTGGGAAGCAGCACTTGCAGGCGACCCCGTCAGTGCCTTCGGGGGTGTGCTGATCACCACCGCCCGCATCGACAAGGCCACGGCCGAGGCCATCGACCCGCTCTTCTTCGAGATCATCGCCGCTCCGGACTTTGATGCCGATGCGCTGGAGGTGCTGATGAGGAAGAAGAACCGCATGATCCTGAAGCGCAGACCGGCCGAGCGCCCGAAAGTGAAGGTGCGCACCGCACTGAACGGCGTGCTCACCGAGGCCGTGGACCATGTGGTGCCCGGGGCCAAGTCCATGACCACCGCCACCACCAAGGCCCCCACCGCGCAGGAGGTGAACGACATGGTATTCGCCACCATTCTCGTAAAACACACCAAGAGCAACGCTATCGTGCTGGCCAAGGACGGCCAATTGCTGGCCAGCGGCACCGGACAGACCAGCCGTGTGGATGCCTTGGAACAGGCCATTGCCAAAGCTGGCAAATTCAACTTCGACCTGCATGGCGCCGTCATGGCCAGCGACGCCTTTTTCCCCTTTCCGGATTGCGTGGAGATCGCCCATAAGGCGGGCATCACGGCGGTCGTCCACCCGGGCGGCAGCATCCGCGACCAGGACAGCATCGACTTCTGCAACGCACACGGCGTGGCCATGTGCATCACCGGTACACGTCATTTCAAACACTGATCCCTAACCGGACCATGAGCTGGTTCAACTTCTTCACCCAGGAGATCGCGATCGACCTCGGCACTGCCAATACGCTGATCATCCACAACGACAAGGTCGTGGTGGACGAGCCCAGCATCGTCGCCATCGACCGCACCACGGGCAAGGTCATCGCTGTGGGCCGACAGGCCCAGCAGATGCATGGCAAGACCCACGAGAACATCAAGACCATTCGTCCGCTGCGCGATGGCGTGATCGCCGACTTCAAGGCCGCCGAGGACATGATCAAGGGCATGATCCGCATGATCAAGCCCGGCCGTCAGCTCTTCACCCCCAACCTGCGCATGGTGATCTGCATTCCCAGCGGCATCACCGAAGTGGAGAAGCGTGCGGTGAAGGACAGCAGTGAACATGCCGGTGCGAAGGAGGTCTACCTGATCCACGAGCCCATGGCGGCCGCCATCGGTATCGGTATCGATGTGGAGGAGCCCATGGGTAACATGATCATCGACATCGGCGGGGGAACCAGCGAGATCGCGGTGATCGCTTTGGGCGGTATCGTGTGCGACAAGAACATCCGCGTGGCGGGTGACGAGTTCACCAACGACATCGAGGAATACATGCGCCGTCAGCACAACATACTGGTGGGTGAGCGTACGGCCGAGCAGATCAAGATCGAAGTGGGAGCGGCCATGACCGAGCTGGACAATCCGCCACCCGACTATGCCGTGCGTGGCCGCGACCTGATGACCGGTATTCCCAAGGAGATCACCGTGACCTACAGCGAGATCGCCCAGGCGCTGGACAAGAGCATCAGCAAGATCGAGGAGGCCATCCTCAGTGCTTTGGAGGCCACCCCACCCGAACTGAGCGCCGACATTTACAAGACCGGGATCTACCTGGCCGGTGGTGGTGCATTGCTGCGTGGTCTTGACAAGCGCATCAGCATCAAGACCAAGCTGCCCGTGCATGTGAGCGAAGACCCCCTGCGCGCCGTGGCCCGCGGTACCGGTATCGCCCTGAAGAACATCGATCGTTTCCAGTTCTTAATGCGAGAGTGATGAGTGATGAGTGGCGAGCGGCGAGTGCATCCGCACAGGGCCGCTCGCCACGCCTCACTCGCCACTCGCCACGCCGGGGCGATGCGCGAC